>CAVYIL010000131.1:0-5135 GCA_963768325.1 uncultured Flavobacteriaceae bacterium
CCTTAAATTGGTCTTCCCATCGAAATTCAAATCGAGCCTTACTTAGTGCGTCATCTCTGTGTTGTGCTCCTGGATGTCCTTTTGCCAAATCCGCTGCGTGCGCTGCTAATTTGTATGTAATCACGCCTGTTCTTACATCTTCTTTGTTTGGTAATCCTAGGTGTTCTTTTGGGGTTACATAGCACAGCATGGCTGTGCCATACCAGCCAATCATAGCTGCTCCAATCCCTGAGGTGATATGGTCATAACCAGGTGCAATATCTGTAGTTAAAGGACCGAGTGTATAAAAGGGAGCTTCTCCACATACCTCTAATTGCTTATCCATATTTGCTTTAATCATATGCATTGGTACATGACCAGGCCCTTCTATAAAAGTTTGAACATCATGTTTCCAAGCAATTTTAGTTAATTCACCAAGGGTTTCTAGTTCTGCAAATTGTGCTTGATCATTGGCATCTGCAACACAGCCTGGACGTAGTCCATCTCCTAATGAAAAGGCTACATCGTAAGCTTTCATTATTTGACATATATCTTCAAAATGTGTGTATAGAAAACTTTCTTTATGATGTGATAAACACCATTTTGCCATAATTGAACCTCCTCTAGAGACAATTCCTGTAACTCGATTAGCCGTCATTGGCACATATGCTAATCGTACTCCTGCATGAATGGTAAAATAATCGACTCCCTGTTCAGCTTGCTCAATTAATGTGTCTTTAAAAATCTCCCAAGTTAGATCTTCTGCTTTTCCATTTACTTTTTCTAGTGCTTGATAAATAGGTACTGTTCCTATTGGTACTGGCGAATTACGAATAATCCATTCTCGAGTTTCATGAATATTCTTACCTGTAGATAGATCCATGATATTGTCTGCACCCCAACGACATGCCCATACTGCTTTTTCTACTTCATCCTCGATACTAGATGTTGTTGCCGAATTTCCAATATTTGCATTTATTTTCACCAAAAAGTTACGCCCTATAATCATTGGTTCACTTTCTGGATGGTTAATATTTGATGGTATAACTGCACGACCTTTTGCTACTTCCTTTCGTACAAATTCGGGTGTGATTTTATTGGGGATACTTGCTCCAAAATTGTGTCCTTTATGTTGCTGTGATAAACGTTTAGTTTCTTCGAGTTTTTGATTTTCTCGTATGGCTACATATTCCATTTCAGGTGTAATGATTCCTTGCTTAGCATAATACATTTGCGAAACATTCTTACCTTTCTTAGCTCGTTTTGGTTTATGAAGGTGATTAAATCTTAAATGATCCAAATTTTTAGAATTTAATCTTTCATTACTATATTCTGATGAAAACTTATCCAATTGTTCAATATCTTCATTGTTTTCTCTCCATTGTTCTCTGATACGTTCTATTCCTTGATGAACATTAATCGTTTTTGAAGGGTCTGTATATGGACCACTAGTATCGTAAACGGTAACTGATTGATTAGGTGTTTTTTTTCCTGTAGTGTTATTTATGGTGTCATTTAGTGTTATTTCACGCATAGCTACTTTTACTTTTGGGTAAATAGTTCCAGAGATATAAATTTTATTGGAATTAGGAAAGGGATTTGTTGTAATTACTTTTTGTTGGGGTGCATTGTCTTCTTTTTTCATATTTACACTTTTTTATAGAGCCTAGTTTTCTTTTTATTCAATTTTAAACAGTCATAATTACCCACCTTGTGTTGCTTGGATAATCAGAATAGTATCATTTTGTTTAAGCTTGGTTTTATTTCAATTTTCTTTGGAAATAATAACATCATTTATGGCTATAGCAATTCCGTTAACTTCTATGTTTAGTAGTTCCATTACTTTGGATAAAGAACAGTTTTCTCTAATTGAGTGTATCTGATTATTAATGTTTATGGTCATTTATTTTTTAGTTATTGATCCATAAACTTTAGGAGAGAGAATACGTTTCCTAAATTAAAAAAAGAAGATTATGCAAAAAAGCATAAAAACAACTTTTCCCTTCGACGGTATTAACCGCATCAGGTTCAAAGGGTATTTCTCAGACCATTATTATGGACACCCCTAAAGTTTATGTGATAAAAGTAATAAATAAAGCGTTATTTTAAATATTATATTAAAAACAAGCTCTTTTATTAAAATTTTAATGTTGCTCCAACGAGAAAATTAATTCCAGCCTGTGGATAATATCCAGCACCTTCTATAGTCTTTATAGTTTCTGGGGTGGTATAATCATCATCGTATGTATAAAAATAACCATTGGATTCATATTCTAAATCAAAAATATTATTTACTAGACCTGTAAGAACTATTGATTTAAAAATAGGTATATTTTTGATCTCATATACTATATTAAAATCACTTACAGAATAGCTTTTTAACTTAGAGTTCTTACTATCAATATTACCCATATACTGATCTCCAACAAACTTAGATACTATTCTTAATTTTAGATTATTTATCGGTTTATATTCTGAGATTATACTACTCACTATAGAGGGTGAATATGAAATATTAGTGTTTCCTAAGTTTACTAATACTCCATCTCTAGATGTAATAAAATCTTTATTTTTATTGATACTTAAGGCTATATTGGGCAGTAATGAAAACTTATCGGACATCTTAACATTAGCATCTATCTCAAGACCAGATCGATAACTTCTTCCGCTAGTGGCTCGTATTGGAGCTCCAACATCATCTAATTCTCCAGTCAGTACTAATTGATCTTTATACCACATATAATATAGATTGACACTTAGACTTGTGTTCTTTTTAGCAAAACGCCATCCTAATTCTATATCATTTAGTTTTTCAGAAGTTTTAATATTGTTTTCAAAATCACTTCTTCTTGGTTCTCTATTTGCAATAGCATATGATGAATATAATTGATGGTCTTCGTTTATTTGATAAGTCATTCCTAATTTAGGATTAAAGAAAGAATACTCCTCTTCCATTACTAATGCTTTTCTTTCAGATGTTAACCCTGATGTTTTGTAATTTATAAAACGTCCTTGAAGATCGAAAAATGTTGTCCATTGGCTATTTATTTTATAAGTAGTTTTTCCAAAAATTGTAAATTCATTCTTCTTACCATTCCCAAAGTAGTATTTTTCTTTGATCTTTGATTTTCCAGTGTACTGAGCCCAAATAACCTCTCCGAAATGATCTCCATCATAAGTACTATAAAATGCGCCAAAATCAATTTCTAATTGACCCTTTTTGTAGTTTGCAGATGTATTTATTACGTAAAAGTTATTATCTAGCCACCGTCGTCGGATTAAATCTGTAGTTTCTATTTTTTCGTTGCCTATTTCTATTGGTTCGAAATCATAATCTTTAAAACTTTGATCTTCTTTGTATTGCTCAAAATATCCTCTGCCATACGTGTAATTTAAGCCTAGATTAGTTGACCAACTAGTACCATATTTCTGATTCCAATGTAATTGATAATGATCCTGTTTATAGTTGTCTACTTCATTGTCATAAAAATGAATTTTACCATTCTCATCTGTATTTTTACCTGCTGAGTTATATGTTCTATCTGTTTTTAGAGTTTCTGCATCAATACCGTTCCAAGATTGATAGGTGATTTCATGTCCTCCAAAAGTTATTGCTTTAATCAATGTGTTATCATTGACAAATGATCCTTGCAAAAAATAAGATTTCAGATCAGAGGATGATCGATCAATATATCCGTCTGATGCAATTGATGAAATACGTCCTGCTATTTCTATATGATTATTTAATAATCCTGTACTAAACTTTAAATTGTGTTTTCTGGTGCCAAATGATCCAAAAGAATTAGAAATTTCGCCATTAGCCTTTTCTGAAATTGCATCCGTTAAAAGATTTAAACTTGCTCCAAAAGCTCCTGACCCGTTTGTTGAAGTTCCTACTCCTCGTTGTAATTGTAAATTTTCTATCGAGGAGGAAAAATCGGGTAAATTAACCCAAAATGTCCCTTGACTCTCGGCGTCATTAAATGGAATTCCATTTAATGTAACATTGATTCTAGAGGCATCACTTCCTCTAACTCTAATATAGGTATAGCCAACTCCTATCCCAGAATCAGATGTAGATACTACACTTGGCAAATAGTTTAGTAAAATTGGAATATCTTGTCCTAAATTACGTGTTGCTATTTCTTCTTTAGAAAGATTAGAGTGTGTGATTGGTGAATCGGCTTGTACTCGAACGGATTTAACGAGTACTTCATCTAGTTTTTCTATTTTAGATCGAATGGAATCTTTTTGGGTTTCCTGTGCTGCGCCATAGATACCCCACATAAAAATAGTACTATAAAAGAGTAATTTTTTCATTCGTAAAAATTTTATACGAATAAAAGGGGTAATTATTCTGTAGATTATTTAGTAATACAGAAAAACATAAATTCATGTTTTTCACCATATGTCTTTTTCAAAAAAACAATTTGTTTTCTTAATATAGACAGTCCCTTGGCAGCATTACCTGCCCAGGTTCATTGGGTATGATCTCAGCTTATTCCTGAAAAATTAACTTCAGATTATTAGCACCCCTTTTGAGATTTGGACGTAAAAATAGTATGTTTTATTGATTTAACCTCTATTATAAGCTTTTTATATTTTGGTTTTTGTTCTTAATGTCAAGTTTTGGTATGTCTTGAGGTGTTTTTATGATCTAATCAAGGTATAAAGAGAATGGTGTTAATTGGTAAAATGGCTTTGTGTTTTACGAATTAAGCAAGAGGTTTATCGATTATTGTATAGGTATCAGTTATTATTTAGAACTGTAAGTTTAAAAGAACTTGAATTCAGCGAAAATTATATGCGACATAGTAAAGTTTCATGGAGTAGTGTAGAGTAATACCATTTACACATTGAATATACTGGAAAAGGCTTCTAGATATATTTGATAGCCTGTAATTGATTTAACTAATTGTCCTTCAATTTGTTCCAATAGACTGTCTATTTTGGTTTCTAATATTTCTAAGGTGTCGTATATTTTCATAGCCGTTTTATCTTTCATCCATTGCCACACCTTTTCTGCAGGATTTAGTTCAGGGCAATATGGAGGAATTGGAAGTAGTACTTATATTTTTAGGTAGTATAACATCTTTAGTGGAATGGAAAGCTGGATTATCTATAACAAGAATCATAAGTTCATCCGAATGCGTTAA
>CAVYIL010000132.1:0-4492 GCA_963768325.1 uncultured Flavobacteriaceae bacterium
AATAATCAGGCTGAAAGAGATTTAAGAATGATTAAGGTAAAACAAAAAGTATCAGGGTGTTTTAGGTCAACGAAACATGCGCAATACTTTGCTAGAATTAGAGGGTACATTTCCACAATCAAAAAAAATAAGAAAAACGTACTTGAAAATATTCAGAAAGCATTTGAAAAAATTATTTTTCTCACCTGTTATGGGTGAATAGTTACAAGAACACTTTTAATAAAAGCTAAAAACGATAAACAGAAAATCCCCAATTTAAAGGATTCCTATTATTCTAAAATATTCAACCAATATGTTGACTTGATTAAACCTGTCATAAAAAACTATGATAAAAAATTTAAGAAAACCGATGAACAAAGGCTAGCTTTTTCTCTAGAAAAACACAAAGATCTTTTCCTGAAGTTTATAAAGCAACCAGATATACCTTTTGATAATAATCAGGCTGAAAGAGATTTAAGAATGATTAAGGTAAAACAAAAAGTATCAGGGTGTTTTAGGTCGACAAAACATGCGCAATACTTTGCTAGAATTAGAGGGTACATTTCCACAATCAAAAAAAATAAGAAAAACGTACTTGAAAATATTCAGAAAGCATTTGAAAAAAATCCTTTCTCACCTGTTATGGGTGAATAGTTACTAAAAAATATAAAATTTAAATCACAATAAAGTGTTAAATCACAAAAAAAAAACACTAAATTAGTTATAACGAGCTTAACACGTAGTTTTTATACGTTAACAACATCTATTTTTATAGTGTTTAAAAAACATAAAGTTCAATTTTTATATTAAACTTAAAGTCTGAAAAATATAGTTCCTAAAAATTAATCAAAACTATTTTTCCAATTTAACTCACTTAGGGCTTACCTGAAAATTAATTACCACATAAGTCATTAAAAACTAACTGTCATAGAGTGATAATTTGTTAGAATATATATTTATTCTATCAATTAAAGAAACAAATAGCCCATACTAAGAAGACAAAATAAAGCTATGGAGGCAAAAAACAAATTCAATTTAGGAATAAATAGGATGCTAAAAACTTATGCAATTATGCAACCTGTATTATTGTTTTTGTTATTAGCATATCATGTAAATGCTCAATCTGGAAATCACGTTTTTTCTGGTAACGAATCAAATAATTTTGGAATTATAAACTTGGGAAACCCAGGAAATCAAACTTGGAGCACAGATAGATTTACTCCTGGATATTTTAGTGCTATTGGTACAGCAACATATACCGGTAGTTCAGATTTAACTAATATTGATGGCTATGTAAAACATTATGTTCAGGCCACAAATCAAGGGTTTACTTTTCCTGTAGGCTCAGGTTTAGATCTAAGAGAATTAATTACGAGTGGATCGATACCTAATAATTCAATATTTGCCACTGCTTGGATACTTGGTGACCCTTCTGGAAACTTAGACCCAACTGCTCCAAACTCAGGGGCTCATAATGTATCTTTATTTGATACTGACCTAAAATCTGTAAGCACTATTGGACAATGGGATTGGCAAGACATCTCTGGGACTAGTAACGGCATTACAATTACTGTCAAAATTCCTGACCTGACTACTTATGGCGACAGCTCTGGTTTACGATTAGTTGGATGGAATGGCACAAAATGGATTAATCTTTCTGGTATTATAGGGGCTAGTGATAATACTGAAAACAGTATATTAAGTGGTACTATGCAAGCTGGAATTACCGCGCTTGGCATAGGATATTCATGTGTTAATCCTTATTTAACAATTAGCGAAGCAAAATGTGATATTGTAACGGGTGAATATACTGTTGATTATATTTCTAACGGAACAGTCTCTGTAGTAGGGGGTACTATTGTTTCTCCAGGGAAAGCAAAGGCGATACTGGGAACGGATATGACTTTTACAGCAACAACTGGTGTAGGCTGCAGTACCTCCCTCACCGTTACAGAACCAGACTCTTGTCCAACTAATTGTGTGTTACCAGACCTAAGCATCGGTTCAGCAGTATGCGATTCTGTAGGAGCTACTACCTATAGCGTTTCCTATAGCACTACTACCAATGCGGTAATTACCGCTACAGGAGCGGGTACAATTGTTAATAACACCAATCGTACCGTTACAGCAAATATCGGAACAGATATTGTCATTACAGCCACCAGTGGAGCTTGTATAGTAAGTTTAGGCGTTGTTAGTCCTACTAATTGCTCCAATCCTTGTGATGCGCCATTAATTAGCTTAGGGGCTCCTGTTTGTGAGAGTAACGCCTCCCCTTCCTATAGCCTAAATTATACTACTCCTTTGGGTGTTGTTATTACTACAGATCAGCCTTTGGCTAGTATCAACCCGAATACTATTACAGGGATTCCTAGTGGTACTACTATTACCGTTACCGCCACACTAAATGGATGCTCCAGCGATACCGTACTGGTAGTTCCTCCGGCTTCTTGTCCTATATGCATTACACCTATATTAAATGTCGGTGATGCAAAATGTGATATTGTAACGGGGGAATATACTGTTGATTATATTTCTAATGGAACAGTCTCTGTAGTAGGGGGTACTATTGTTTCTCCAGGGAAAGCAAAGGCGATACTGGGAACGGATATGACTTTTACAGCAACAACATTTACTGGATGCAGTACCTCCATTACCGTTACAGAACCAGACTCCTGTCCAACTAATTGTGTGCTACCAGACCTAAGCATCGGTTCAGCAGTATGCGATTCCGTAGGAGCTACTACCTATAGCGTCTCCTATAGCACTACTACCAATGCAGTGATTACTGCTACAGGAGCGGGTACAATTGTTAATAACACCAATCGTACTGTTACAGCAAATATCGGAACAGATATTGT
This sequence comes from uncultured Flavobacteriaceae bacterium, assembly GCA_963768325.1. Taxonomy (GTDB): domain Bacteria; phylum Bacteroidota; class Bacteroidia; order Flavobacteriales; family Flavobacteriaceae; genus Aquimarina. The sequence goes on from CAVYIL010000132.1 coordinate 2,841, forward strand.
CATTACAGCCACCAGTGGAGCTTGTATAGTAAGTTCCGCCGTTGTTAGTCCTACTAATTGCTCCAATCCTTGTAATGCGCCATTAATTAGCTTAGGGGCTCCTGTTTGTGAGAGTAACGCCTCCCCTTCCTATAGCCTAAATTATACTACTCCTTTGGGTGTTGTTATTACTACAGATCAGCCTTTGGCTAGTATCAATCCGAATACTATTACAGGGATTCCTAGTGGTACTACTATTACCGTTACCGCCACACTAAATGGATGCTCCAGCGATACCGTACTGGTAGTTCCTCCGGCTTCTTGTCCTATATGCATTACACCTATATTAAATGTCGGTGGTGCAAAATGTGATATTGTAACAGGGGAATATACTGTTGATTATATTTCTAATGGAACAGTCTCTGTAGTGGGGGGTACTATTGTTTCTCCAGGGAAAGCAAAGGCGATACTGGGAACGGATATGACTTTTACAGCAACAACTGGTGTACTGGCTGCAGTACCTCCCTAACCGTTACAGAACCAGACTCTTGTCCAACTAATTGTGTGTTACCAGACCTAAGCATCGGTTCAGCAGTATGCGATTCTGTAGGAGCTACTACCTATAGCGTTTCCTATAGCACTACTACCAATGCGGTAATTACCGCTACAGGAGCGGGTACAATTGTTAATAACACCAATCGTACCGTTACAGCAAATATCGGAACAGATATTGTCATTACAGCCACCAGTGGAGCTTGTATAGTAAGTTTAGGCGTTGTTAGTCCTACTAATTGCTCCAATCCTTGTGATGCGCCATTAATTAGCTTAGGGGCTCCTGTTTGTGAGAGTAACGCCTCCCCTTCCTATAGCCTAAATTATACTACTCCTTTGGGTGTCGTTGTTTCTACAGATCAGCCTTTGGCTAGTATCAACCCGAATACTATTACAGGGATTCCTAGTGGTACTACTATTACCGTTACCGCCACACTAAATGGATGCTCCAGCGATACCGTACTGGTAGTTCCTCCGGCTTCTTGTCCTATATGCATTACACCTATATTAAATGTCGGTGGTGCAAAATGTGATATTGTAACGGGGGAATATACTGTTGATTATATTTCTAATGGAACAGTCTCTGTAGTAGGGGGTACTATTGTTTCTCCAGGGAAAGCAAAGGCGATACTGGGAACGGATATGACTTTTACAGCAACAACATTTACTGGATGCAGTACCTCCATTACCGTTACAGAACCAGACTCCTGTCCAACTAATTGTGTGTTACCAGACCTAAGCATCGGTTCAGCAGTATGCGATTCTGTAGGAGCTACTACCTATAGCGTCTCCTATAGCACTACTACCAATGCGGTAATTACCGCTACGGGAGCGGGTACAATTGTTAATAACACCAATCGTACCGTTACAGCAAATATCGGAACAGATATTGTCATTACAGCCACCAGTGGAGCTTGTCTTGTTAGTCTAGGTGTTGTTAGTCCTATTAATTGCTCCAATCCTTGTGATGCGCCATTAATTAGCTTAGGGGCTCCTGTTTGTGAGAGTAACGCCTCCCCTTCCTATAGCCTAAATTATACTACTCCTTTGGGTGTCGTTGTTTCTACAGATCAGCCTTTGGCTAGTATCAACCCGAATACTATTACAGGGATTCCTAGTGG
>CAVYIL010000133.1:0-3448 GCA_963768325.1 uncultured Flavobacteriaceae bacterium
AATTTTGTTTTTAACAGGATTATAGTATTTTAGCGTTTTTGTATCCACCCGAAAGGGTTATGTTTAAAAAAAAACGTAAAAAGTCTATAGTTTACGCTCTTTTTTCATTTGAAATAAATCATTTTTTAAAATATTTTGTAAATTACCATTCAGCAAAAAGATGAAGTCATTTAAAGCATATTACACCCAAGTATTAAAAACCTTAAAAAAAGAAAAAAGACTTTCTCCTTCCCACAGCGAATGGTTAGAAAGACAACGCCACGTATACAAAGTAAATAAAAACCTGCATACTACTGAAGAAATAAAAATGCTTGATCAGTTAAATCAATTTTTAAATCATAACTGGAGAGCCAAAACAAAAGTAAATTCGTTCGACAAAAGAATTAATGAAATCACCAAAGCATTGGTCAAAAAAAATAGCCTTAGCGACGAACTAGATCGTTGGCTTTCTTTTCAACGAAAGAAACTTCTTCCTTTTTCATCGGATAATTCTGTTAAATTAAAAATTAACAGAATTGACAAGGCTACTAAAAATTGTGAATATGACTGGAAAGTTGGTAAACGAAAATCCTTATTTAATAAACATTATGATGAAATTTTATCTATAGGAAACAAACCTGAACAATTTAATATCTCTCAAAAAAAATGGATGAAATACCAAAAAAATCGGTACTACAAACAAAATTTAACAAGAATTCCACAAGATGAACTAACTAAACTAAAAGATTTTAAAAACATCTTACAATTAAATTGGACTATTAAACAAATCAAAAATTCCGAAATTAAGAAAACTAAAAAAAGTGAAGTCAACCTAGTGAACTCCTAAAATCAAAACAATACGCTATAAAAATAGTTTTTTTATTAACTTTTTTATAAATTCATAGATTGAATTCATTAGAAAATCAATTATTTTTAATCTACATTTTATAAAAACAACTATGGAAGAAATAAAACAATTAGAATCTATCTTGAATCAAGCCAAGGCACAACTGAAACAATTGCGTACTTCTGATCATTTTACCAAAGAGGATATTGAGTTATTAGAACCTAATCTAGTTTTGCTTGTTGAAAAACTTCAGAAAAAATACGAAAATAATCTTAAATTAAGTAACGAATAAGATAAGACAGAGAATACACTCTAAGCAAATCTATTTTAACAGAAACATAACACCTACAACATTCTTGAATAACTACTATTACCCAACTTAAAAATACAATATTAACGCACTGAATAAATAACAAACTTTTTATTCATGTAATTTTTATACACTTCTATTATATAAATTAACACAAGGATAAATATTTAGAATTTATATTAGAATACCACTGGACAAAAACAACAATTAATCAACAACTTACGATCATAGTTTATACTAATATCTAAATAACACCATTTTTCCTTATGAATTTGCTACAAAATAAATAACCAAGGCAAAAGACACAAAACATCACTAATTTTAGTATCTAAATAAAGTATATTTCACCATCAATAAACTAAAAATTACACAGCCAAAGAAACTAAAAATATACTGACTATCGCTAATAAAACACCTATCCAGTTTTTTAAAGTTAAATATTCTTTAAAAAAGATAATACCTACCATAGTTGAAACCAATAAAATACCCACATTGTTAATAGTAAATACTGTAGAACTATCTAAATTTTCACTTCTCAACGCTTGAATTAAAAAATAAATTGAAAAATAATTAGGAACACCTAACAAGACACCCGCAATAATATTTTTAAAAAATATTTTCATTGATTTAACAATGATATTATAGAGTATATTCAATATTCCTAAAACACCCGCAAATCCAAAAACAGTTGCAGAGAAAATTGGTACATCAACCTGTTCTACATAATTTGATTCTAAGAATTTAATGACAGTATCAATTATTCCACTACCTATAAAAACGAGTAAAGGAAAAATTAGATTACTCCTTTTTATAGCAAATTCTCCAGCATTTTTCATAGAGGTTAGATATACCGATAAGAGAGCAATTACTATACCTATCAACTTTAATAATCCTATACTTTCATTATAAGCAATAATCCCAAAAACAACAGGAATAACCAAACTCATTTTACTAGCAACCGCCGCTACAGAAATTCCATTTCTCTGAGCAGTGATAGCAATAAGATTAAAAACCAATATAAAAATTAACGCTAATACCATTGCGCTATAAAACCATTCGTATTTAGGTAAAGATGTAATTTGAACAGGTTTAGAATATGCAATTATCCCCGAAATTGATGCTACGATATAGTTAACAGTAATAGCCTGTTGTGTATCAATCTTATATCTAGAATATAGTTTAAAAATTATTAACAGTAAACTATTAGCTAATATATTAAGGAGTAAAAAGATCAAAATAAATAAGATTTTAAAGTGAATAAATCAATGACATCTTCTGTTTTAGGAATATTATTCCAAACTTGGATACCAATATCAGAAGCGGCATCAGTATTTGCTGTAGTATCATCAATAAAAAGTATTTCTTCAGGCATTAATTGATGTTGCTCCAATACGAATTCAAAAATATCAGTATTAGGTTTTCGCAAATTAATCTCATGAGAAAGATAAAACGAATCAAAACAAGATTTGAACTCCTCGAAGAAAGAAACGTTTTCTTTTATCCAATTAATATGAAGCTCATTAGTGTTACTCAATAAAAGGAGCTGATATTTTTTTTCAGAAGCTAATCGTTTTATATATTCTAATCGATATTTAGGAAAATCAAGTAAAATAGCATTCCAAGCATCCATTATTTGTTTTTCAGAAGCCTTAGGTAATCTTGTCTTATAATAGCTAATAAACTCAGGCGTCGAAATCTTTCCTGTTTCATATAGAATATTGATTTCATTTGTTTCTTCTGGTTGCTCTATATACCCTAATTTAGAAAACTCTCTTTGGGTAGCCGATTTATCTAAATTGATAAAAACATCTCCAAAATCAAATAGAATAGTTTTAATCATTTTGAAATATTTTTAGAGTATTATCCAATATTTTTTCTTCAGAAATTAATTTACCTTTGAATACAGGTGCTTTTGTACCTTCTCCAAAAATATTGTTTCCAGTAAACACACGTGCCTCATCCCATAAATTCTGATCAATAAAAGACTGTATAGTATGAGCCCCTCCTTCAATAATTACAGATTGTATTTCGTGCTTATATAAAATATCAGAAATAGACTGTGTACTATGTACAACAGTATCCAATATTTCGTATACTAACTGCTCATGATTCGGTTTTTCAGGAAACGCAGAAGAGATTACAATAGTTTTAGTACTAGTATCTAATACTATCGAATTATCTGGAATCTTATTAGATGGATCCACTACAATTCTAATAGGATTATTCCCATACCAATCTCTAATTGTTAACCTAGGATTATCCTTTATAACAGTTTGGTTTCCAACTAAAATAGCCTGCTCTTCGGCACGCCA
>CAVYIL010000134.1:0-3028 GCA_963768325.1 uncultured Flavobacteriaceae bacterium
CGATTAAACACGTCAAAAACTTAAAATCAAAAGAATAATAACCATAAAAAAAAACATTATTACTCGTTTAATATTGTTGCGGATTTAAGGTATAATTAAACTAGAAGAGTTTTAAGATTTTAGTAATATGTAAATCTTCTTACTTTAGAAATATACTTAGATAATCTTATAACTTGGTGGCTATATCCATATTCGTTATCATACCATACATATAAAATGACGTTATTTCCTTCAGAGTCAACTATAGTTGCGTTACTATCAAAAATAGAAGGAGCAGAAGAGCCAATAATATCGCTAGAAACTAATTCATTATCTAGAGAATATTTAATCTGTTCCACTAAATTGCCTTCTAAAGCATATTTTTTTATTACAGCATTTATACTTTCTTTAGAAGCTTTCTTTTCCAAGGTCAATTTCAAAATAGCCAAAGAACCATTAGGAACAGGTACACGTATAGCATTAGAAGTTAATTTTCCTTCTAAACTAGGCAAAGCTTTGGCAACTGCTTTTCCAGCACCAGTTTCTGTTATAACCATGTTTAATGCAGCTGCGCGACCTCTACGGTATTTACTGTGCATATTATCTACCAAATTTTGATCATTGGTATACGCATGTATTGTTTCTAAATGTCCATTTTTTACACCAAAACTTTCTTCAATAGCTTGTAATATAGGAGTAATTGCATTAGTGGTACAAGAGGCGGCAGAGAAAATATTTATTTGATCAGGATCATATGCTTGGTGATTAACTCCGTGAACAATATTAGGGATTTCTTTACCTGGAGCAGTAAGTAGAACCTTATCGACTCCTTTAGAAACAAAGTGTCGACTTAATGCTTCTTTGTTTCTGAAAGCTCCTGTATTATCAATTAATAGAGCATTATCAATACCATAAATGGTGTAGTCTATGTCCTCAGGTTTATTGGCACTAATTATTTTAACAGTAGTGCCATTAATAATTAATGCATTATTCGCAATATCTGTTTCTACAGTACCAGAAAAATTACTATGAACAGAGTCATTTCTGAGAAGAGAAGCTCTTTTTTCTAAGACTTCCTCAGTGATTTCGCCACGTGTTACTATGGCACGCAATCTTAGTTGATTACCTTTGCCTGTAATGGTCATTAATTCCCTAGCAACCAATCGTCCAATTCTTCCGAAACCATAGAGTACTACATCTTTGGGAGAAATACTTTTGAATTCTTTAGCACCTTTAAGTTTATTCATTACAAAACTAGTTGCAGAATCAAACTCATTACTTGCTAAATGATATTCGTAAGTTAATTTACCAATATCTAATTTTGCAGGAGGTAAATCCATTAATTTAATGGCTTGAGCAATTTCTACCGAGTCAAAAATTGAAATCGGTTTTTGCACAAACTTCCCAGCATATTCATGTAAATTTAGAATCTCACTGACATTTTTGTCAATAAGTTGATTACGGAAAATCACTAATTCGATAGAATTATCATACCATAAATCACTTACTGTTTTAATAAATGCTACAGTAGCACGACGTCTGTCTGCCTGAAAGGCTAGTTCTTTTTCATAAACTTCGTTAAAGCTCATAGTGTGTTGTGTTTTTTCAGTCTTGAAATTTGGTTCAAAATTAAGTATTTCAAAGGTTTTCGTAAAGTTATTTTTAATAAAAAAATTCTTTTGTCAGTAAAAAATAATAGGATTGAATAGTCTGTTGTGTTGCTTGTTAGAAAAAGGATTGTCTATTCCATGCAATTTTTTATTAATATTCTTTAGGATGATTGTTCATAAAAAAAAGGAATTGTATGAAAAATTAAACGATTTAGGATTACAAGGTTCTTAATTTAATTTTATTTTTGCCTATGCAAAATAACGTACTCATATTAGATTTTGGATCGCAATACACTCAATTGATAGCAAGACGAGTTAGAGAATTAAATATTTACTGCGAGATCCACCCATATCATAAATTACCAGATAATCTAGTGGATTATAAGGCTGTAATTCTTTCGGGTTCGCCTTTTTCTGTAAGAAGTGAAGACGCTCCTCATCCAGATTTATCAAAAATAAGAGGCAAAAAGCCACTTTTGGCAGTTTGTTACGGCGCTCAGTACTTAGCCCATTTTAGTGGGGGAGAAGTGGCACCATCTTCAACGAGAGAGTATGGTAGAGCTAATTTGTCATATATTAAACCAGATGAACAGTTTTTCGAAACGATAAAAGACAGGTCTCAAGTATGGATGAGTCATGGTGACACTATCAAAGAGTTGCCTACTGGAGCTATAAGATTGGCGAGTACTACCGATGTGCTAAATGCAGCATACCGAATAGAGAATGAGGATACATATGCTATTCAGTTTCATCCAGAGGTATATCATTCTACTGATGGCAAGAAATTATTAGAAAACTTCTTGATTGGTATTGCCGGTGTAGAATCCAATTGGACTCCGTCTTCTTTTGTAGATACTACTGTTAAAGAACTACAAGATAAAATAGGAAATGATAAAGTGGTTCTTGGATTAAGTGGAGGAGTAGATTCTACTGTAGCAGCTATATTATTACACAAGGCAATTGGTAAAAATTTACATTGTATATTTGTTAATAATGGTTTACTTCGTAAAGATGAGTTCTCTTCGGTATTGAAACAATACGAAGGTATGGGGCTTAATGTTAAGGGAGTAGATGCTTCGGTACGTTTTTTGGGTGCATTAGCAGGTGAAAGTGATCCAGAAGGTAAACGAAAAATAATTGGTAGAGTTTTTATAGAGGTGTTTGATGATGAAGCTCATAAAATTTTAGATGCTAAATGGTTAGCTCAGGGGACTATATATCCTGATGTAATAGAGTCAGTATCTGTTAATGGTCCTTCAGTAACTATTAAATCACATCATAATGTTGGTGGTTTACCAGATTATATGAAATTAAGTGTAGTGGAACCTCTGCGAATGTTATTTAAAGATGAAGTGCGTAGAGTTGGAGCTTCTATGGGAATTGATCCAGAATTATTAGGAAGACACCCTTTTCCAGGACCTGGTTTAGCAATTCGTATA
>CAVYIL010000135.1:0-33903 GCA_963768325.1 uncultured Flavobacteriaceae bacterium
CACATAAAAAAGTTGGGGAGAATCCTTAAGTTTGCATAAAAAATGGAATGAATTTTTCAATAATTTCTTCAATTTTGCCAGAAGGACTATTAACTCATTTTGATATTGTTGATTTTAAAGAATTGGGCAATTTACAAACTAAGCAAGACTGTTTTTATATCTATTTAGATGAGAAAAACATAATCCCCAAAGAATATAGGTCTTTTGAATATGAGTCCAAAGGTTTTTATGACAGGAAACAAATACAAGACTTTCCCATAAGAGGTAAAGCAGTTTATTTATGTATAAGAAGGCGAAGGTGGCGTAATAAGGTCGACAAATCAAAAGAAGTAAAAAGTGATTATTCTATTATAGCTGAGGGTTCAAAATTAACCATTGAACTTTCAGATTTTTTAAAAGATACAGGTAGAAACTCAAGAAGATACAATAAGTAAAATATCTAGTTATTACGGTGTTAAAGCCAATTTGTTGCAACGCCATTATAAGAAAAAAATCAGTGGTTTTAAAGACTGGGAACAGTTAAGTCACTCCGAAGATTATTTAATTTATCCTGAAAACATTGGAGAACATTTAAGCATCGACGAAGTGAGTCTGTCTAAAGGAGAACTCTATACCTTTGTCACCAACAAAAATGGAAGAGGAAAGAAAAAAACATTAGTAGCCTCTATAAAGGGCACAAAAAGTCAAGATATTATTGGTGTTTTAAACAAAATTCCATTAGATAAAAGAAAATTGGTAAAGGAAATAACCCTTGATATGGCAAACAATATGCAATTGGCTTCAAAAATGTGTTTCCCTGAATGTTACTTGGTTACAGATCGTTTCCACGTTGTAAAACTAATAATGGAAGCCCTGCAACATTTAAGAATAAAATACAGGTGGGAGGAAATAGAAAAAGAGAATCAAGCAATCAAAATTGCAAAAGAACAAGGGTTAAAATACATTCCATTTAGTTTTGATAATGAGGATTCTCCCAAGCAATTATTAGCAAGAAGCCGTTATATTATTGCTAAAAAACCTAACCAATGGACAGAAAACCAAAAGATAAGAGCTGAATTATTATTTAAGAAGTATCCCCTTTTATATCAGGCATACAAGCACACCCTTGAGTTTAGAAACATATATGAAGAAACCTCTAGAGAAATAGCAAAAGAAAAAATAATAAACTGGATGCAAAAAACAAAGCTTCTAAATATGACAGTCTTTAATACCGTGGTTAACAGTTTAAATTATCACTTAGAAACTATTTTGAATTTCTTTATAAAAAGACATACAAATGCAAATGCAGAATCTTTTAACTCCAAGATAAAGTTGTTTAGAGCAAACTTAAGAGGGGTAGTTGATGTGAAATTTTTTCTCTTTAGAATGGAAAAACTTTTTGCCTAATCCCCAGAATATTTATGTGAGCCATTCAATCCCTTGTAGCAGACAGAGAGTTTGTAGGTCACAAATGGATCGCCTATTTGAATGAGCAGCAGATCCCCTATCACATTAGAATTCGTAATAACTTCAAAGTATATCTGCCTGAGAAGAATAAAGAGATTAAGGCGTTTTGGTTATTCAATAATCTTAAAGTTGGGCAGTATAAACACTACAATAAAATAGTATCCATAAACCAACAACTCTGTTATCTTTCAGGGTGTAAGGTCAAAAATGGAGATTTTCTGATTATTATTTCATTTAATAAACCTGATCAAGCTCAACACGATTATAAGCAACGATGGCAAATTGAAATGTGCTTTAAGGCAATGAAATCAAGCGGGTTTGATATTGAAAAAACACACCTAACACACATACAGCGCATAGAAAAATTAATCCTTCTTGTCATGATCGCCTTTGTGTGGTGCTACAAAGTGGGTATCTACCTGCATCTAAAAGTCAAACCTATAATCATCAAAAAACATGGACGTAAAGCTATTTCCATATTCAAATACGGGCTACAGTTTGTCGCTAACTGGCTCTTAAATACTCTAAATCAAACAAATATAAATTTTCCGAAATTTTTGTCATGTACTTAGAAAAAATGTGGATTAATTTGAGATTTTAAAAACTGTAGCTCACTTTCATTTACATACCCTCGTAAAACATCAATCTCGTGTTGTTTTTGGGTAACATCAAAAGCAAATTTAAACCCACATAATATACAGATTACAGGTAATATGTCTAATAAACTAAAAAAAATACCAGAAAATTTCTTTCCTTTATTATCAGGGAAAAATATTTTTTCTAATAAAAACTCTTCGGTAATCATTACTACAGAAATAATTATAATTAAAAACACTAAAAAAAAAATATATTTTTTTTGATAATAGAAACGAGGTAGTAAAACATAATTTATAATAAATGCTGCTAACGTATAATTAGCAAAAAACATTATTTTATGCATTTCGAATTGAGGTTGATGTCTGTCGAATATAAAAAAAACGAAAAGCACCAAATGAAGCATAACTTGGAAAAACACCTCTTTAGATGTAGAATTAATATTTTTGAAAAGGAACTTCATCTTTTTAAAATTAATATCTTAATACATAATAGAAGTGGTTTAAACACTCTACAAATTGTTTAACAACTAATTACCCCCTATTAAATTTCTATCTATAAATCCATTACGCTCTCATTGAATTGTTCTTTGTTAATGACTCCTGTTTTCATGATAATGGATCAAGTTATCAACAAACTAAACCATCTACTCTACTAACGTACAAAAACAGAACGAATATATATTTCTTTTTGAAAAAACTTACTACTATTTTATTTACCAAAGAATAAATCAAAAAAATACTAACCAACAAGAACATAAAAATCACACATATAGGACATAGCTAAAAAGCTCTGTTTTTACTTGTTAGAATTCTTTTTTATTTGTGAAAAGGTTTTTTTTTCATATGTTTGAAAAATTAAAAACAAACTCGAAAAAATTAACTTAAACAAGTATGTAACTTTTTAATATTAAAATTTTTATCATAAAATAAAACTAATAAGCTTACTAAACAATTACAATTTCTTTAATTCATAAAAAAATTAAAACAGTCTAACTTGTACTTTTTTCTTTGTATAAACAATAAAGATTGAAAACCAAAAAACAATTAATCTTTAAAAAAAACATTCATTAGACATACAAAAAAGTCTTCGTTTGATCCATAAACTTGTCACCTATAAAATAGCTCTGCACATGTGTAAAACGTAAAATCTTCTAACCATTATTATATAAAACAGAAAAAAAATAAATATGAAAAATCACTACTCAAATTTTTACAAAAAACTACATTTAAGCTATTTATTACTCATTTTAACGTTATTGTTTATGACATCTTGTGAAACTGATGACCAGAAAACAGAAAACTTATCAGCCCAAAACTACGATTCTAAAGTTGTTACAGACTGGTATAGCCTTATTAAAACTCTAACCACAGAAACAGTTGGATACACACCTCCTGTGGCTGCTAGAGCTTTTGGATACACAAGCATAGCTTTATATGAAGCTGTAGAAAAAGGAATTCCAAACAAATCAACTCTATCCGGAAAATTAAATGGTTTAAACATTAGTATTAATTATGATGAGAATCAAAAACATCACTGGCCTACAGTAGCTAACGCTGTACTATCAGAGATGACCAAATATTTTTACAATACTACTGCTAAAGAAAAATATACTGCTATTCTAGAGTTAGAAAAAAAATATAATTACTCCTTTTCATCAACAAACCCGAAAGATATAATTGATCGCTCTATTCTCTTAGGTAAAGAAACAGCAGGAAAAATTATAGAATGGTCTAAAAGTGATGGAGGGCTTGATGCTCTAAATCATAATTTCCCCACTAATTACTCACCGCCTATTGGTGACAAATATTGGAAACCAACCTCACCAGAATATATGCCTGCATTACAACCATATTGGGGACAAAACAGACCTTTTTTACCTATTAATATAGAAAACACTACACCACCTAATCCACCTCCTTTTTCTAAAGACATAAATTCATTATGTTATAAAAGAGCTACAGAGGTATATAATGTGGTTCTAAAAGCGACACCCGAACAAATTAAAATAGCAGAATTTTGGTCAGATGATCCTGTTACAACGGCTACTCCTCCTGGACATTCTATCTCTATACTAAACCAATTATTAATAAAAAATAAATCTAATTTAGCCATCTCAGCAGAAGCATATGCTAAACTAGGAATAGCTATATCCGACGCTTTTATCTCTTGTTGGAAAACAAAATATGAAACAAACTACATCAGACCAATCACTTATATTAATAATTATATTGATCCTGATTGGAATCCTATTTTAATAACTCCTCCTTTTCCTGAATACCCATCAGGACATTCTGTACAATCCGGAGCACTAGCAGAAATTATGACTGCCTTCTTTGGGGATAACCATGAATTTATAGACAGGACACATGAAAACAGAAAAGATATAGATGGCTCACCAAGATCTTTTTCTAGTTTTTATAAAATGGCAGAAGAAGCTGCTATTTCTCGTCTGTATGGGGGGATTCATTATCATGAAGCAATTTATTTAGGATTAGAACAAGGCTACCAAATTGGGCGAAATGTAAATAAATTAAATCTGAATCAGTAACTACCTAATATATAGATGGTTTAAACTTTTTTCAATTCGCTATAAAAATGTTCTTTTTTCCAAAATCAAAAAAGTTTAAACCACTTCATAAGAAAAATAGTATTATACTACTATGCTTTTAAAAAATTAATTATACTTAAGAGCGACTTAAAAACTATACAAACGCTCTCAAAAGAATATCTTAAAACCTAAATAAATAATGAATAGAAAAAAATTTTTAAAAAAAGGACTTTTCGGAGCAGCTTCAATTGCTACATTACCAACATTATTAACCTCATGTAATGATGATGAAATAACAGATTCTAAAAATTGCGAAGTTTCTCCTACTGAAATAGCTGGTCCTTTTCCCATTAAAACACCAACGGATTGGATACGGGAAAATATTATTGGTGATCGAGCTGGTATTCCTTTAAAAATAATTATCAAAATAGAAAATATAAATGCTAACTGCGAACCTTTGGTTGGTGCTAAGGTAGATATCTGGCATTGTGATGCATTAGGAAATTATTCTGAATATAAAGATCAAATTGATGGGGATTTTACCACCCAACATTTTCTAAGAGGAAGACAAACCACAGACACCAATGGTCTAGTCTCTTTTATTAGTATTTATCCCGGTTGGTATCCCGGAAGAGCCCCACATCTTCACCTAGAAATCAAATCCGAATCTGGTAAATCATTACTAATTACCCAAACTTCGTTTAATGAAGACATCTCTAATTTAGTGTACTCTGCATCTCCTTACAAAGGAAATTTTGATACACCAAATAACAAAGATGAATCATTTGGAGATAACTCTAAAAATTTACCAGACTCTTTAACTGGTAATCTAACTGATGGCTATACTTATGAAAAATATATAAAAGTTTCTGCTTAAAAAACATTAAAATTAATATCATTTTGAGTTTGAAGTGGTTTAAACTTTTTTCAATTCGCTATAAAAATATTCTTTTTTGCTAAATTTTTGTCTTTTTATTACCTCGTAGCACTGCTATGAAGTGCAAAAAACACTTCAATTGAGTAAAAAATAATTATTTTTCGCCAGAATCAAAAAAGTTTAAACCACTTCTTTATTAAACACTAAATTCAAAATGATATTGAATACTTTCAAACAAAAGAAACTTACACCATTTTTCTTATGAATTTACTGCAAAAGAAAATGCCTTATTTTTTCACATATGCGATAGAGAAAAATCAAGCATAGCAGTGCTACGGTTTATTTTTATCTGGAAAACAGATAGGAAAAAAGAATATTTTATTGCAGTAAATTCATAAGAAAAATGGTATTAGTAACTAATTGTTACAACAATCCCTCTTTTCAAAAGAATATGGCAAATGCGAACATTCTGGCAATATAATATCCGATAATATTTCAAATACCATATCTGCAAAAATACTTCGTTCCACTTTTACGGAATAACTTTTTGATTCTTCTGTTATCCCTTTTGGATCTACAAGACGAATAGGTATTAAATCCCTCTGTTCATAATTGTTTTTGGATCTTTTTACAACTACACTTTTATTAGAGCTACAAGAAATTGAAAAAAATGATGAAATTAAAATAACCATCATCACTTTTACATTTAAATATTTTATATACAAAACCTTACAATTTATATTAACTTAGCATCAGAAAATTTAATTATACAATTAATCGCAATTCCATCTAAAGTCAGATACATTAAACTTACGAATCCCAGTATAATTATAATGCCACCACTCTGTTCTTATTGACTTAAAACCATTCTTTTCCATCACGTTACGGAGAAGTTTTCGATTTAATATCACGGTATCCGACAACCTAAGATAAGAATGATGAGATTCTCTCCCAAAGTAATCAAAATCTGTACCCATATCTATCTCATTACCATAAATATCTGTTAAAGTAATGTCTAATGCAGCACCTCTATTATGAATTGATCCTCCTTTTGGGTCAGCAACATAACCAGGATTTGGAAATATTTTCCACATTTTTTTCTGAACGCTATATGGACGATAACAATCGAAAAACTTTATCCTATATCCTTGTTCTAGAAAATCCCTATAAGCACTTATCAAAGCCTTTGCTACTTCTTTTCTAACATAACATTGAGCACAAGGATAAACGATTTCATTCAAAAAATTATCTGAAGTGGCATATTTCATGTCCAAAATGAAATGGCTAGATATATTTTTAACATTTACAAAATCATTATCCTTAATAACTGAAATAAACTCTTGTTTATTATCTATATCTACTAACAGATTCTGATAAATACATATAGAATCTGTTTCTTTATCAGGAAGAGGAGGTATGATTTTTAGAGGTTTAACTGTCTGGGGGATATTTTTTGTAAGTGATATTGTGTTATCTTGACAAGAAATAATAATTAACAAAAAAAATAAACATATCAGCTGTCTTATCATCATATTATCATTCGCATTTAATTACAATAGTAAACGTTGTAATACAGCATCTTATTTTTATCAACTAGTAAAAACAAATTATAATGTACAGATTTCACAAAAAAATACTTATAAAATTCAATAACTTTTTACTAATGAATCTATAATACTTCCACAAGAAGACATCTCATCTGTGAAATAAGGATTCTCTATTTTCTCTTTAAAACTTAACCATTTTGCTCCTTGATTATCATCTGCCATCGGGCAATACTGTACAAACAATGTTTTTTCATGATTTTTAAAACCCGAAAGTATTGTGATTATATTTTCGGATAGTTCTTTAAAATATTTTCTCTGTTCTTCTATTTTTTTTGCATTAGCAATCAAGCTTGCCTTATTCTTTATTGTTTCAATAATTATCTTTGAATCTGAGCCTATGTTTAAAGAATTTATTTGCTCTAAAGACTCCATTATGTTTTTTGACTCTTGTTTTCCTTTTATAAAATCAGAAACTATGAGTACATTTTTTAATCTATCGTATAAAGTGATGATACTATAAAATTCAGTTTCGAAAGTCAGGTCATGTATTTCTTCATTAGCATCGCTTTCATTATGATTCATCATGGATTTCTTTCCTTTTAACTGTGCAGATGCATCAACAGTAAAAGTTCCGTTCGTTACTATTTCATCCCCCACAGAAAGTCCTTTTGTAATTACATAATTATCACCAGAAGCATCTGATAACATTACTTCTCTCATTTCGAATATTGGATATGTAGAATCTGGTTTTACATATACTACAGATCGCTCCCCTGTCCATAAAACTGCACTTTTAGGAATTACTATGGATTCTTTTTTAGTATTCTGATGTAATTCTACTACTCCTTCTACAAACATACCAGGTTTAAACTTTCCATCATTATTTCTTAATACTGCTCTAACTTCTATCGTTCTAGTAGATTCATTTAATACAGGGTTGATAAATGATATGTTTGCTTCGTATTCTTCTCCTATAAATGCTTTTGCTTTAATTTTTAAAGGCTGCCCTTTTTTAAGATTTGCAATACTGTTTTCATAAGCATCAAAGGATGCCCATACAGAACCTAAATTCGCTATTTTATACATTGGTTGCCCCTCTTTTAGATGACTACCAATCTCAACCAATTTTTCGATTACTATACCTGATTCATCTGCATAAATCTGAACATTATTTCTAATCTTACCAGAGTTCTCAATAGCTTCAATCTGAGTATCTGATAACTTCCAAAGTGATAACTTATTTCTAACCGATTTATATAAATCAGGTTGTGTTTTCTTTAGCTTTGAAGCAGTAAGTAATTCTTGTTGTCCAGCTACCAATTCAGGAGAATAAACAGATGCCAAAAGCTGTCCTTTGTTAATTTTTTCTCCAGTATAATTAACATATAATTTTTCTACTCGCCCAGAAAAATGAGCTGTCTGTATCGCATTAGTTTCTTCATTTACTATTATTTTTCCTGATAAAACTATCTTTCCTTTTTCAGACAACTCGCCAGTAATCACAGTTGTTTGCACATCAGCCAAAGCTAATGCATTTTCGGTCATCCTAAACTGATTCGGTGCTAAACCATCTCCTGTTATCTCCGATGGTATTAAATCCATTCCACAAATAGGACAAGACCCTGCCTCTGCTTGCATGATTTGGGGATGCATAGAACAAGTCCACATTTGTCCACTATCTGATTTATGATCACGATTTTTAATTGTAGTTTTAGACCCATTACTATCAAAAATGAAATACCCTCCTAATAACCCTATGAATGTTCCTAATATGATATAAATAATATTTTTTTTCATTTTCATTCTTTTTTAAATATTTTTCTAACCGTTGGAGAGGAAACATACCAAAGTAAAAATCCACTTAGTACAGTCAGTAATCCTAACAAAGAGAAAATTCTTAATAACAAATTATTAATATTATCCCTTCCTTCATAATCCATAGTATGTGTCATCCATAAGAAATCAAACCATCGCCAAGAACTATATCGCACACGCTGAAATGCTCCATCTCTACTAGATACGTATGCTTTTACATTATCCGGATGATCGTATGCTATTACATACGCGGGTAATGGACGCCCTCGATATTCGTGATGATTATCTACAGAATTGATTAAGTCTACAGATTTTACCTCCAAACTATCCCGCATATGTTTGGCTGCTACTATTAATGCTTCTTTTTCTGAAATATTGGATTTCATTACACCTGTCCGAGAATCTAATAATATACTGTCATTAACCCAATAATAAGGATTACCAGCAATAGTTTTTAGTTCTAAAGAATAAACATTTATTTTTGAAAAAACATGATTTAATCCCAACAGGTTAGAATGCACTATGGGCTTAGCTTCTTTTTTGAAGTTATCTCCATGTATTTCATCTATATCTGACCAACTAAAATACAGTCCACTACATGTCCACATCAGAAATTGAATTCCAATAAACAAACCAAAATATCGGTGTATTTTCCTTAATTTTAAGGCTATTAATCTATTAACCATCTACGTGTGTTATTTCTATATTTTAAAAAGAATAAAATAACTACCTAGTTTCTCCTAGCATAAGAAACCAAGAAATCCTATTCTTCACCCTATTAACAACTTATACTATTTTTTATATAAATTTACTGCAATAAAATATTCTTTTTTTCTATCTGTTTTCCAGATAAAAATAATCCATAGCGTTGCTATACTTAATTTTTATCTATCCCATATACTAATAATAAGGCATTTTCTTTTGCAGTAAATTCACAAGAAAAATGGTATTATATTGTTGTTGATTTTAATCGCAAAGCATTTACTATAACAGAAACAGAACTAAAACTCATTGCTAGAGCTGCTATCATTGGGGACAATAATACTCCGAAAACAGGAAATAAAATTCCTGCGGCAATAGGAATCCCAATAGCATTATATATCAGGGCAAAAAACAAATTCTGCTTGATGTTTTTCATTACCTTTTCACTTAGGTTATGAGCTTTTACAACTCCTAATAAATCTCCTTTCACTAAAGTAATTTCAGCGCTTTCGATAGCTACATCCGTACCAGTTCCCATAGCAATTCCCACATCGCTTTTTGCCAATGCAGGCGCATCATTAATACCGTCTCCTGCCATAGCTACTAATTTCCCCAAAGCCTGTAATCTTTCTACTTCACTAAGTTTATCCTCGGGCAACATTTCTGCCATATAAGCAGTAAGACGCAATGTAGAGGCTACTGCTTTTGCCGTATCTTCATTATCTCCTGTAAGCATAACAACCTCTACTCCTCTATCTTGCAATTTCTCTATAGCTTTCTTACTAGATTCTTTGATTGCATCACTAATTACCACATATCCAATACCTATACCATCCATTGCTATATAAGAAACTGTTTTGCCTTGTTTTTGATATTTTAATACTTCATCACCAAGATCACTAGTTACAATAACCTCTAATTCCTCCATCAACTTTTGATTTCCTATAGCTATTTTTATATTATCAATTATCCCAGTAACTCCTTTACCTGTTTCTGCTTTAAAATTATATGTATCCAACACCGCTATTTTTTGTTCCTTGCCATAATCAACAATAGCCTGAGCCAAAGGATGTTCACTTAATTGATTAATCGAAACCAAATATTGCAGAAGATCTTTTTTAGAAAAATGATCACTAAGCACTTCCACTTTTTCTACAGAAGGTTTTCCTACTGTAAGGGTTCCTGTTTTATCAACTATTAGCGTATCGATTTTATTCAGAATTTCTAAAGCTTCTGCATTTTTAATCAATATACCAGATTGGGCTCCTTTACCTACACCCACCATCACTGACATTGGCGTGGCTAAACCTAATGCACATGGGCAAGCGATAATTAATACAGCTATTGCATTTACAAATCCATACACATAAGCGGGTTCAGGTCCCCAAATTGCCCATATCATAAAAGTTACTATTGCTATGAGAACTACAATAGGTACAAAATAACCAGATATTTTATCCGCTAATTTCTGAATCGGTGCTTTACTTCTACTAGCTTTATTTACCATACTAATAATCTGAGAAAGTAACGTATCTGCTCCTATTTTTTCTGCTTTCATCAAAAAAGATTGATTGCCATTAATTGTCCCAGAACTCACCTTATCATTTTCTGTTTTTACAACAGGAATTGGCTCTCCTGTTATCATGGACTCGTCAATTGAACTTTCTCCATCAGTTATTACTCCGTCTACTGCAATTTTATCCCCTGGTTTTACTCTTAGTATGTCTCCAATTTTAATTTCATCTACTGCAATTAATTCTTCTTTACCATCTACGATGCGTATTGCTTCATTAGGTGCTAATTTTAATAATTCTTTTACTGCACTATTGGTACGATTATGCGCTCGAGCTTCTAGTAATTGTCCTAATAATACTAATGTTAGTATTACTGTAGCTGCTTCGAAATACACGTGTACGGCTCCTAATTCAGTTTTAAATTGCTCAGGAAAAATAGTTGGAAAAATCATTCCTGTTAAACTAAAAACCCACGCTACACCTGCCCCTATACCAATAAGAGTAAACATGTTTAAATTCTTGGTTATGATGGATCGATATGCGCGTTCAAAAAACATTCTAGTTGCATAAAACAATACTGGAATAGACAGGATGAACTGAATCCAATTCCAGTATTTTTGTTCTAATACGGTATACAATGGATTTTCTGGTATCATTTCTGACATGGCTATCAAAAAGATAGGAAGTGTAAAAAATGTAGCTATTCTAAATTTCTTTAAAAGTTCCTGATACGATTTTTGCTCTGCGGATTCATCTACTTCCATATGTACCAAATCCATTCCACAAATTCTGCATGACCCTGGTTTGGCTTCAATTACTTCTGGATGCATAGGACACGTGTACTTAGATACCGATTTAGAAAACAAACTCACTTCTTCAACCAAATCCATTCCACATACAGGACAATCACCTGCTTTGTTATAGGTTTTTTCTCCTTCGCAATGCATCGGACAATAATAAGCTCCATTACCAACTCCTAATGGTTTCTCTGGTTTTTTATTCGCTATATCTTCACAACATTTATGATCACTCGGCAGATGAATAGTATATCGCCCACCACTAGCTTTTAGTATTTTCTGAAATTCTTGAACATCAACATAAGTATTCATTTCGATAGTTGCTTCGCCCTTCTCTAAATCTACAATAGCCTGTTGTACACCTTCAGCAGTATTTAATATATCTTCAACATGTTTTTTACAACCATTGCAAGTCATTCCCGATATTTTATATATATGCCTCATTTTGTTTTGTGTATCAAAGCCTTTACATTAATTTACTTAAGCTATATATCATTTGTGTTTTGGAACTCCAATAATAACCTTCGGATTGTTAAAATTCAAAAAAAAAACAATCTGAAACTTTTTATTTAATAGTTTTTTGAACACTTCCACATTTTAGCATTTTATCGCCATAATATGGGTTACGAATTTCTTCGGAATCAGAGAACCAATATCCTCCCATACCATCAAAAGCCATAGGGCAAAATTGTTTATATATTTCTCCTGATTCGATTTTAGCATGACTAAGCAGTTTTTCTATTTCTTCGGTTATAGCAATAAAAAAATCCCTTTGTTTAGTAATTTCCTTTGTTAATGAAACTAATTCAACTGTAGCTTTTAATTGCTCTAGTTCTAGCTCTTTGGTGTCGTAAATTAATTTTCTGAATCTTTTTGCTTCTATCTGCACCATTTTAGCACTAGAATTCACTAATGCTCTTTTTACATTTAGGTATTGATTGTATATATCTCCTATTTGTTTATCCGCAAATGTTACTTCACTTTTGGTGTCTGTTTTATTGATGTCTTCGAATTCTGGAATTTCTTCTTCAACTTCTTTTTTTACATACACTGGTTCCGTTTCTTTTTTTTCCTCTGTTTTTTTCTCTTTTCTACAAGAGACAAATGATGCTACAATTATCGCAATTAATGCGCTTTTAAAAATTACTTTTTTCATGAGATTTGAATTTATAAATTTTTAGTTTTGGTTTATATTTAAAATTATACTATTCTGATTATCGTAAATAATTAAGAATTGCTGTATTCGTAAAATAGGTTGCTATGGCATTTATCTTTTTGTTTTCAAAAGAAAAAATCATCTGTTGCACATCTAATAATTCCTGAAAATCTAATCTTGCTGTCTGATATCCTGCTCGTAATATTTTTTCAACTTCTCTAGCTTGTTCTATATTTTTCTGTTGTGTATCATAATTGATTCGTGCTGTAATCCTGTTATTTATTGCTTCTTCCATTAAATTTTCTAAATCATTTTGTGCTGCTTCTCTTTTCTGTATTAATCCTTCTTTCTGAAATTTATATTGCTTGGAACGTGATTTATATTTTTTTGAAAATATTGGCACAGATACAGAAAGCATCGGCATTATTATGTCTTTTCCGTTTTCTAATATGTTTACATCCGTTCTTTCTTGTACAATTACATAATCTAACCCTAAACCTACTGATGGCAATCCTTCTTTAGTATTAGTGACAAGTTTCTTATCCATCACTTCGTTTAGATAATCATATGTAATCAACTCTGGGTGATAGGTGATGTCATCTAATACCATTGTTGGTTCTTCATCGGGTATAGCTAGATTATCTGGCACTAAAAGAGCATCAAAACCATCTCTATGTAGTAATTGATTAAGAGCCGATTCCTCTGTTAGAATTGCTCCTTTTACTATTTCCTGTTGGTTCTGTAAATTATTCTTAGCTATATTAAGTTTTAACACATCAACCACAGAGGCTCTATTGTTTTCTAATTCAATTAATGCAATTTCTTTATAAGTATCTAATAGTTTCTCTTGTTCTGTTAACACTTTTTGCTTCGCGTTCAATTCATAAAGTTTATAATATGTTTTTTCAATTTTTAGAAATATTTTTCTTTTTGTGATCTCCAGTTTATTTTTATCCACTACACTCATCGCTGTGGCTTCTTCTTTCCTAGATTTTAGGGTACCGAACCAAGGCAACTTTTGCTGTACACTAAACCGTGCTTTTTGTGCGCCTGTTCGAGTTTCGGGCTCGCTAATAAAATACCCTGCGCCAAAGGTGGTATTCGGCAAATCGGTTGCTTCATTTATTTTTTCAATACTAGCTTCATAATTATAGTGTATTGCCTTTAGTTCTGGGTTATTTTGTTCAGCTTCTTTAAGGTATTCTTGCAATGTTTGCCCATTAACAACTAAGGAAAGGAGTAATGTGCAAAGGGTTACTATTACTTTTATGTTAGGGCTGTATTCTAGTATTATATTTTGCTTATTTTGTATTTTCATTTATTTATATTCTATTTCCTTACTTTATATTTTCTCTTTACTTCTTAATGAAAATTCTGCTTTCCAACTATATAGTACTGGTACAATGAATAATGTTATCAACGCGATTAACATTCCTCCAAAGCTAGGTATTGCCATCGGTATCATAATATCACTACCTCTACCAGTTGATGTTAATATCGGTAACAATGCTAAGATTGTAGTAGCTGTTGTCATTAGACAAGGTGTTATTCTCTTTTCTCCCGCCTCGATTATTGATTTCTTTATTTCGTTTTTTGTTTTTGGGACATTTTTATCCATTGTCTGTTTTAGATAAGTTGCCATCACTACACCATCATCTGTAGCAATACCAAATAAAGCTATAAAACCAACCCAAACCGCTACGCTTAGGTTAATAGTGTGCATCTGAAATAGATTACGAAGATTAACTCCTAATATATCTATATTTAAAAACCAATCTTGTCCATACAACCAAATCATAATAAATCCACCTGCAAATGCTACTGTAATCCCAGTAAACACCATTAAAGTGGTGGTTACTGATCTAAATTGAAAATATAATATCAAAAATATTATTAGTAATGCTAATGGCACTACCATCGACAATGTTTTTTCTGCTCGTAATTGATTTTCATAAGTGCCTGTAAATTGATAACTAATTCCGTCTGGAATGGTAATTGCTCCCGATTCTATTTTTTGTTTGATTATTTCTTGTGCATTTTCTACTACATTTACCTCTGCAAAATTATCTAGTTTATCAAATAAAACATAGCCTACCAGAAAAGTATCTTCGCTTTTAATTACTTGTGGTCCTTTTTCGTACCGAATATGTACTAATTCTCCTAATGGAATTGGGTTACTATTAGCTGTAGGGATAAGTATGTTTTTAAGATCTTCTGGACTATCTCTTAACTCTCTCGGGTAACGGATTCTAACGGCATATCGCTCTCTTCCTTCGATAGTTTGGGTTAAGGTTTTACCTCCTACTGCTACTTCTAAGGTTTGTTGAACATCTTTAACGGATATTCCATATCTAACGATTTTATCTCTATCGATATCGATTAACAGATAAGGTTTACCAACTATTCTATCTGCAAAGACAGCTTCTTTTTTCACTCCTTCGACATCTAATAAAACACTTTCCAATACTAAACCAAAAGATTCGATTTGTTTTAGATTTTGTCCTTTAATTTTTATTCCCATTGGCGCTCTCATACCCGTTTGCAGCATCACTAATCGAGTCTGTATAGGCTGTAATTTTGGCGCAGAAGTAATACCTGGCAATTTGGATACTTTTACGATTTCTTTCCAGATGTCATCGGGGTTTTTAATGTGTGGACGCCAATTTCTATAAAATTCTCCATTATTATCTGGGATCAATAAATTATTTAATACAGGAAAACTTTTTAACGTGTATCGATTACTACTTTTATAATTAGGTCTATTAGGGTTTTCTACAAAATTACCGTCTTTTAATTCATAAAACCCTTCTTTATTGACCTTAAAGCGTTGCGGTGTACCTTTCTCATTTACTATATATTCGGGTTTATAAAGTATGATGTTTTCATACATCGATAAGGGTGCTGGGTCAATTGCTGATTCCACTCTTCCTGCTTTGCCTACTATAGTTTTTATTTCTGGAATGGTAGCAACTGCCATATCTAATTGCTGCAATACTTTTTTGTTTTCTTCTACTCCTGCGTGTGGTAAGGAAGTAGGCATTAACAAAAAAGATCCTTCATTGAGTGATGGCATAAACTCTTTTCCTGTATTCCGCCATATCAATATTCCAAAAACAAGTATCATAACAGGTATACTTAAAAATGTAATCCTATGGGATAATGCCCAATCCAATAAACGGGAGTAATATGTTCGAAATATTTTAAAGAATCCTAATAGTCCTAGACAAATTGTTGCAACAAAAAGTAAGTTATATAAGAAGTGAACTTGAACTCCTAATGGTCTCCAATATTCTGTCAAAAAGTAAATTATCACCAGTACCGAAAGGATAGAATTAAAATAATTCACCCGATTAGAATCTAATTTATTATAATATGCCAATAGATCCGATATTCCAAAACCAACTAAAATAATGCCTAGAAAATATCCATTTATAATTGCAAGGGCGCCAATTAGTATGAATATCCAATTTAATACTATTGTGATTTTCTTTTTTGATGTTTTGATTCCAAAAAGAAAAGCTGACAATGGAGGAATTAAAAATAAGGTTATAATTATCGCTGATACTAGTGCTGCTGTTTTGGTAAATGCTAATGGTCTAAAAAGTTTTCCTTCTGCTCCTATCATTGTAAATACAGGTATAAAACTAACAATAGTAGTCAATACTGCTGTTATTATGGCTCCAGAAACTTCTGTAGTGGCATTATACACTACTGTGTTTATGGGTTCATTTTTATGATTTTCTTCTAAATGTCTTATAATATTCTCTGAGAGTATCACTCCTACGTCTACTATTGTTCCGATAGCTATTGCTATTCCTGATAATGCTACAATATTGGCGTCTACGTTGAATAATTTCATGGCTATAAAAACCATTAATACTGCTACTGGTAATAATCCCGAAATTAGTATGGAGGCTCTTAAATTAAATACCATTATGATAATGACCAATATTGTAATTAATACCTCTAAGGTTAATGCTTCATTTAATGTATCAAGGGTCTCCTCTATTAATTCTGTTCTATCATAAAAAGGTACTATTGTTAATTGTGAGGTTCGCCCATCTTTAAGTACTTTAGAAGGTAATCCTTTTCTGATATCTTCTATTTTTTCTTTAACATTTTGGATGACCTTCATAGGATTAGCTCCAAATCTGGATACAACTACACCTCCCACAACCTCAGCTCCTTCTTTGTCCAAAATACCACGACGAGATGCTGGTCCCATCGCTACGGTAGCAATATCTTTTACTCGTATTGCTGTAAAATTCGCTGAAGTAACTACAGCATTTTCTATGTCTTGTATTGATTTTATATATCCTAATCCTCTAACCAAATATTCTACACGATTGATTTCTAAGGTTTGTATTCCGGTATCAATATTACTTTCTTTTACTGCATTTACTACTTGATGTAATTTAATCCTATATTGTTTTAATAACTCTGGATTAATATCAATCTGGTATTCTTGCACATAACCCCCTATAGAGGCTACTTCAGATACTCCACCCGCTGATGATAATGCATATTTTACATAATAATCCTGTATACTTCTAAGTTCTTGTAGATTCCATCCTCCGGTAACTTTTCCTTTATCATCTCGTCCTTCTAAGGTATACCAAAAAATTTGTCCCAATCCTGTTGCATCTGGACCTAAGGCAGGGGCTACTTTTTCGGGCAACAATCCTTTGGGTAAAGAATTCAATTTTTCTAATATTCTACTACGACTCCAATAAAATTCGATTCCTTCTTCAAAAATGATATAGATCGTAGAAAAACCAAACATCGAGGAGCTTCGGATAGTCTTAACACCCGGAATACCTAATAAAGATGTTGTTAATGGATATGTTATTTGATCTTCGATATCCTCAGGTGAGTGTCCTTGCCATTTGGTAAAAATAATCTGCTGATTTTCTCCAATATCTGGAATCGCATCTACTGCTACGGGATTTCTAGGCAACATCGCTATATCCCAATTAAAAGGTGAATGTATCAGCCCCCAGACTATTAAAGTAAAAAGTAATAGAAAGGCTATAAGCTTGTTTTCTATTAAAAATTTAATGCTTTTATGAAGCATAGTTATAGATTTTAATTATACTATAATTTAAGGCTTTAAACCATATAAATATACGGTTAAAAGTATTCTGTAGCTTTGATTATTTTAGATGTTCTATCTATAGAAAAAAACATCAAATACTAACAGACAAATAGCAGTACTTAAAATCAAATAAGATAGGTTTCATGAAGTACATGAATATTCTTGACCAGTTTTGGTGGGGAATATTCTTTAAAACCAATACTCTCTTTATCCGACGTGATAAAGCGTTCTAAATAAGAAATGGTAAAAGTTATAATAAATATTTGCTGAGATAAATTTAACTTTTCAAAAGGTTTTTTTAACTCATCTTGCCCTTCTATAACAACAATCTCGTCTTTACAGCAAGACTTTGTTGTTACTTCAGTATCCATATTGTCGGGAAGGCTCATTTTCTCCATTCCACAATCTTTAGCTTTAGAAAACAAAGCGGTGTCTACTAAAAATTGACCACAGTAATGTTTTTCTACACTAAAAGATAATGTAGAAAACAACACTAAGCAAGCTAGCGTAATTGATGCTATTTTGTTAAAAATCGAATTCATTACTAGTACAAAAATAGTTAATTATCAGAAACCCCTGAGCTTTTGATCTTTATAAAATATTTATTTAACATAAAAATAGTATTTTTAAAACAAATTATTTCTAACTATTTTAGATAATTACACTCAAAAACAAGAATATGCCATTCGAGGATTTAAAGACAAAAGTTACTGCTATTCTTTTTATTAAAAATAAATCTGTAACCGATAAACTGCATATGATTTGTCAGTTGTTAAAGGATTCCGTTCAATATTATGATTGGGTTGGGTTTTATTTTAAAAATGGTGATAAAGATGAATTAAAACTACGCACGTATGTTGGTGCTAAAACAGATCATGAAATAATTCCTTTTGGAAAAGGTATTTGTGGACAAGTAGCTGTTTCTAATCAAAACTTTGTAGTGCCTGATGTTCAGGCTCAGGATAATTATATAGCTTGTAGTATTTCTGTGAAATCAGAAATCGTTATTCCATTATTCAAAAACGGAAAAAATATTGGTCAAATTGATATCGATTCTGATACCCCTAACCCTTTTACTGATAAAGATGAACGATTTCTAGAGTTTGTAAATCAAGAAATTGCTAAAATCCTTTAGGATATAGCTAGTTTGTATGTAGAATAAAAAAAGAAAGGGGTGGTTAAATTGTTAATTCTTTTTTTTATTTTTTACTATAATTATGCTTTCTAGGTTTTTATTAAAACGTATGCATTTTACTCCTATTTTGTAATTTATTAGTCTCTTTAGCTCTCCTTCTCTTGGGTATTTATTATTTATATAAATAAATACTGAAAGTATTGTTGGAAATAGTAATGAAAAAAGGACATTCGTGAATACTGTAAATATAAATAACATTGTACAGGATACTATGATTACTACCATTTTTAGTTCGAAACCAGCTACAATTGGCTTTTTTTCTAATACTTTGGGTGTTTTAAATTTCATAACATCCTGTTTTTTTATATTATTATTCAGCTATTTTTAAGATTTTGTGTTTTTTGATATATTTTTAATCATGCTATATCCTTTTGATGCTGCTGAGAATGGTGCTTTTGCTACTGCCATTCCGCTAAGCATAAAACCTCCTCCTGGTCTAGAACCAATATTGTTCCCTTCTTCAAAGGATACTAAAAGGTTTGCGAATTGAGGTACTTTGAGTACCATTGTGATCATCAATACCTGAAATGCTATTGATAATAATATGTTTGAAAACTCTGTGGTATCTAATGGTATTAGAACAATAATTACTTTTATTATGGATAGTACAGGTGTCCATAACAGTACGGATAAAAAACTGAAAAACCATTTAGATACTATTTTTTGATTTCCTACTATTAATGAAAAGGGCAAGATAAACACTCCTAATACATAATAGATATACTTCAAAATAAGCTGTTTAAATAGTATATACCCTCCTACTACGGAGGATATAAAAAATATTATAATGTGTATCACTTCTAGAAAAGGGTTAACTTGTAGTATATCATAGACCCCATTACCATCAGCTCCTGTATTTTGAACGTGTGTTATTTTTTCATGAAAAATATCATTAAGCTGAATTATATCCTTCTTGGTTACTTGTTGTACGCTATATTGAATTATATCTGTGACTAATTCTACGGGGTCAAATAACAGTAATTTAACTAATTCTATATAAAGCACCATTGCCATTAGCGTTAGTATAGGTCTAACCAACGTTTCTGGATTTATTTTGTCCTCTGGGTTACTCATATAGCGCATTACTTTATATCCTATAAAAATTAGCATTATAGCTGCTGCTAGTATTCTGGCTGTGGGTAAACTAGAATTAATGAAAGATTCTATATTTGGTTTAAGTATTAGCTCGAATTTTTCTAATGCTTCGTATAAATTCATCTGATATTTATTTTATTAATAATTTATTGAGTGTCAACAAATTTTCTATATCTTTTTCTAGGCTAAGTACATTGGATCTAATTTTTAGAACACGTATTAGGAGTTTTATGAATGCTGTATAATTATATCCTACACCTCCGCTTAATAGTATACCACTTGCGTATAAATAATAATCTTCATGAATCTGTCCTAAATATCTTTTTTCGATTTCTAGCTTTTCTGTAATTTCATGGAGACCGTGTAAAAGATTTAAGGGGTTTGTTCTTAGTATTTTTATTTTAGATTCGATGTTTTTTATACCATTAGTGGTATACGTTATTATTGTAATGGCTGCAAAGACCTCTTTTACACTTTCAAAATTTTTATAGGTGACTTTTTTGTCTTCATATTCTTTTTCAATTTTACCTAGTTCTTTTAATAGTTCTACTTGTTTGTTTTTAAGTAATTCTTCACCTATCAATTCTGCGTTAATTGCTATTTTTTCTGACACTACAACAAGATCTGCTATTGACCAAGTAACGGTTTGTCCAAAAACGAAACTATAACTCATAAAAAAAAGAGTAATCAACCATCTGGTTATAATGTTAATATGTTTCATTTTCTAGAGTGATATTAATTATGTTTTCTAAAGAGTTAAGAACTAATAGCAATCTTTCTTCTTCTGAAATGTAGTTTTCTACTTCAAAATAATTTTTTATTTTATTTGTTTCTTTATTTAATTTTTTACTAAACCTATTCCGTATAATTGTATTTTTTATAATCTTATTATTACTAAAAGGGTCAGTTATAGATTTGATTTTAATTAATGGGTATTTAGTTTTTATGTAATTTTTACTATGTTTTTCTATGAAATTTAGTATCCCTTTTTCTGTGTTTTTAAAACTTGGCGTAATTTTTTTATGTTTATTGTTAGTTATTTCGCTTATTCTTTCTATTTCAGAAATACTTATTGAACTAGCTATTGTGTTTAATTGTAAAGAATTGTGTGCTGAGGTAATTTTTTTATTGAATCCAGATACTTCATTAGATAGA
This sequence comes from uncultured Flavobacteriaceae bacterium, assembly GCA_963768325.1. GTDB lineage: Bacteria > Bacteroidota > Bacteroidia > Flavobacteriales > Flavobacteriaceae > Aquimarina. Next base: position 21,540 of record CAVYIL010000135.1, read on the forward strand.
ATATCATTCGTGGGTAAACTTATGTTTACGGGTATTACTATTTGGGCATAGGTAAATAATGAAAATAGTAGGAAACCAAATATTGTAGTATTTCTCATGTTCTTATTGCTTTATAGATTGTACTTCTGCTTGTTTCTTTCATTTGTTTACTTCACTACCATTACTTAGTCATTTTACGACACTGCTTTTTAACCTATTAAAATAGAAGCTTTTATCAATGTCTCTTTCGACCTCATCTAGCATTCTATTTATTTTAGTGAGTGACTTCATTAGGTTTTCGTATAGGTTTAGTTTTTCTCCATATATTGATCCTATGTGTTTATTCTGGTAATTGTTTCTTATGTTATTAAGCATGGTTTTCAATGATCTTAGCTCGTTTCTACTTTTCTTTTTTCTGGAGTAATTTAGAAATGAAAGTTTTTTGTTTTTTTCTTCGAGAATATCTAGTCTATTTAAAACCTTCTTAATTTTATTGTCTATTTTGGTTACTATTCCATTACCAAGAGTCAATAAATAGTATTTCATTCTTCTATTGTATTGTTCATTATATTCTTTGATTTCTTTTTTGGTGTCTTTTTCTGAATTTTTTAAAGCAAATTCATATGTTGCAGCATGGGTTCCTGATCCTGTAAAAGACCCTGGGTCTGTAAAAACAAATGGAACGGTTGATACAAATTGAGAATACATAGTTGATGTTATTAATAATGATATTATTAAAATATTATTCATATTGTAGTTGTTATTATTCTTTAATCCCATTTGATTATGAAATAAAAAAGTTTAGTCTTTTTCTATATTTGTTCAGCTCAGAATAGAAGTTCTACACTTTTTAAAAAAGTTAATAATTCTTTTTTATTTTTTATTGCTGTCGCAGCTGCTGGTAATAGTAATAGTTTTCTGGCAGCTTTGTCATTCTTAGAATATGCTTTTAATAATTCATTTCTTAGTCTATATATTTCTTGTCTATGACTTACTTTATTTGTTTTTTCATCAATATTAGCGATAGATGCTAACAAAATTTTCTCACTAGCCGATGTATTTATATAAATTATTTTATTTTTAGTCATATATGGTAATTTGTATAAATTAACTACAGATGCAGGTATTGCGTTAATCGTTGAGGATATTAATGCTTTTTTTATAAAATCATTTTCATCATCTGTTTTAGTTTTTTTATAGCTTCTTTCTAACAGTTCTTTATAGTTAGCTTTACTTTTTCTTAACTGTTCATTTTGTATCACAAGCTGAATAAGTCGAAGGGTTGTATGGCTCATTATTTCTCCTAATACTTTTCTGGTTTTAGAGTCTCTACTATTTACATGGACATGAATATCGACAAACTGACCTAACATTACCTGAAATGAAAACAGGCTAATTATGATTGTTACAACTATTCTAAATTTCATCTCTTGATTTTATATTTTGTTGTTTTAGGAAAATATTTATTAATATTGTTTGCCTAATCAGGAATTATTCTATTGATAAATTTTCTTTTTTCTGCCTTATTCTTCATGTCCTCTAATTCGGTTATCAGGATATTGGAAATACTGATATATTTTTCTAGTATTTGCTCTTTGACACCTATATTTACGCGATCCAAAAACCTTCCCGAGGAATATGTATCATATAACACCTTAAATGAATACATTAAATATTCTTTCTTCTTTATACATTTATTTTTTTTAAATGGGTTTACAAAGTCGTTACATATATCTCTGTAATAATATTCTTCAATTAATCTATAAGAATGTTGAATTTTTGTTTTGGTAAAGAACTCTTCTGTTTCTCTAATGGTTAATGCTTCTATATACTCTTTTCTAGTTTTTTTAGACTCTTTAACTATCCCCTCAACAGCTAATTTTTCTAAATACCTTGCTCCAAATCCAAGACCATCTATGTATGGTATCTGCGCTTTTCCATATATTGAAATTAGGAATAGAATAGGTAGAATAAAATTTTTCATGTTTCAATGATTGGTAATAAATATTCAAAAACTATACACACTAATTGTTTTTTAATTAATTTAATTCTTTATTGTTATTGGGTTTAACAATTTGTCCTTTGGTACAAATACACTTACTGCTCTTCCTCCATTATACTCTATAAAATTAATTTCTAATCTTTCCTTCTCAGCTAATGTAAATTTTTCAAATACATATATCATTTTGTGCTTTTCACCACCAATTACCCTTAATCCACCTCCACAAACTTTTACAGGGGTAAATATGTTTTCTTGATACACAAAATCTTTTCTGAATTTCTTTTTTAATTCTGATCTAAATAATACTTGATCTAGATCTATTGTTATAGCTGAGGTATTACTTAATTCTACTCTTATTATTAACTGATCTTTATAATAATATATACCATCAACATTTATTTTTAGCCCATCTTTCTCTTTGTCTATTTTTATTGTTGGTAATGCTAACTCTACTTTATTACATAGTATATTATTATCCGCTTTTAACTTATGTTCTGCTTTAATTTTTTCTTGAATATGATCTATAGTTACTATCGATTTGTTTACTCTATAGGTTAGTAATTCGGGAGCTCTTTTATAACTTAGATCTATTGAGTGATACCTCCCGTTTTGGGTAATTATTGTTAAATTAGAATGTTGGCTTATAGGATTTAATAATTCTTCTCCTGTATGCTTAAGTTTAATTATTTTTGGTAATGTATCTACTACAAAATATGGAGAACCAATATCTAGGTACTTTATATTTTCTTCTAATATTAGATGCGTAGTTTTTATATCTGAAACAGACAATGAATCTATGAAGCCAACAGGTACTAAAGTTTTCTGAGCATTACTATGTACCAAACTTATGGTTATAATTACTAGGGTTACTATCTTTTTCATTTTATACTGTTTCTATAAATTCATTTATTGCTAATTTCATATTCTGTTTTTCATTATATACATCAAAAATCTTTTTGTTTTCATCTGCATTAGACGAATAGCAGGCATATCGTTCTGGCGAGACTTTTACTTTATACACATTAGATAAATTACCTACCTTTATATACACTTCTCTTTTATCTGTAGAAAATAATTTTTCTAAATCAGATTCACTAAATGACAAATATTTAGAAAACTTATCCTTTGATGCCATTTTCTTTTTGTGTGATAATAAGATCATTGTGTCGGTATTATTAATCATTGCTGGTCCTGCTGGCGTTTCTAATATATCTTCTACATCTTGTGTAGCAATAGCTACCTCTCCATAAAATTTTCGGACTGTCTTATATAGATACTTTATGAATTCTGCCATTTCTCCTTTAGAAATAGGTTTCCAACACTCATCTATAAAAATTGATTTTTTAGCGCTAGGTATTTTTTGTATTTTTTTCATTATCACATCAATACACAGCATGGTTACCAATGGAAAAAGCACTGGATGATCCTTTATATTATCCATTTCGAAGACAATAAATCTTTCTTTAATAAGGTCTACTGGCTGTTTAGAATTTAATATTTTTTCGTATTTCCCATCATGAAAATCTCTAATAGATAGTTTAAAGCTAGTTTTATCAAAATATTTTTCTTCTTCATCCAATACTCTTTCATTGGAGACAAATTCATAGAATGATGATAAACATGGAAATATTTCTGAATTCTTCATTAACATTTCGTAATAAGCATCGAGATATTTTGCTAATATTTGTTTTTCTTCTCTTAAGTATGGGTCATCCCCTTTCCATAAAAAGATAATTAGTGAAATCAAAAAGACTTTCTTATCTACATTTATTTCATCTGTATCTTTAAAATAAAATGGATTAAATTGTAATGGTGTTTCTATATCGTATGTAAAATACTGTCCTTTAACTAACTGACATAATTTTTTATATGAGTTCCCTATATCAATCATTACAATATGATGTCCCTGTTCATAATATTGGCTAGCAATATGGTTGATAAGAAATGATTTACCTGTTCCTGAGGGACCAAATATTAATCTATTTCTGTTTACTATCAATCCTTTTTTTACGGGCTCATCCCAAAGGTCTAATCGAATTGGACTTTCGTTTTTTCGATCACAGAACAATATCCCATCTTTATTACTTTCGTAATAACTCTCAAAATTCATCAATGTTGGTACTTGTTCTGACACCCCTATGAATTTATATTCATCTGGTAAATAGACTGCTGCTCCTGGACAATTATTGATATACAGATCCTGAAGAGCATATTTTACCTGATAAGGTGTTATATTCATGTCCCTAAATGCGTTTTCTAAAAGAGTTCTATCTTTTTCTAAACCTTCTTCAGAATTATTCCATAGAATGACACTATAATGTTGTGTGATAAATTTTAATTCATTATCAATAACATTTTCGACCAACTCATCAATTTTATTGTAGGTAAGTTCATTCTCTTTAGATAAAATCGCTAAGCTTTTAAATTTGTTTAATTTACTTTTTAGTTTAGCAAATAATGTATCTGATTTCTCTATAAAAATAACCTGATTATAAATGTGATTGCAGTCTAACCCTAAGCATATTGGCTGAATAAAGGGTATTCTAAAATCTGTTTTAGGAGTAGAATATTCATTGTTTCTAACAGAACTCTCTATGGTTATTGGTAATTGTTCATTAGAGGTAATGGAATAAATCTCTCCAACTTTATTACCTACTTGCAGTTTTTTATCAAAAAACAAATCCTTGAGAGTGGTTTCTCCTTTATTTGATAACGAGAAGTATTTGCCTATTAAGGAAATAATTTCTTCATCATTTAATTTTTCTACTGTGAAATATTCTTCTTTTTCTAAAAAAGAGATACTGGCTTCTACGAGCTTAACAAAATCGGCAATCTCATTAAGGTATTTACTATATAACCTAGAATTATTAGTTATACTTACCTTATTTTTGGAGTCTTTGGTAATTATCAGATAACAATCATGACTTAATATTGGTTTTTCATAAAAAAAGCGATTATCACTTTTAGACAAAAAGTCTTCTCCTTTAGCTATAGCAGTATCAATAGTATTAACAAAAAAGTAATCCTGTTTCTGTATGATTGTATTTTCTGGCAATGATCTGATCACTTTATCAAAAAGTTGATTTATATCATTTATTTCGTCTTCATTTAGTGAGTATATCTGAGGTAGTAATACTTTATAAACTATACTAACATCTCCATTTTTAGACATTAATATATCTTGTTCTATCCCATGAATAGGAAAAACTTTATCTATTTCGATACTTTTTATCTTTTTCATTTTCTAAAGAATTTCTATACAAGTTTTATACTATTAAATAAATGACTTTAAACACTAAAAGGACAATCTCCAGAACTCTTTGTTACCATAATAATTTGATATTGTTTTAATTATGGATTTACTGCGATAAAATATTCTTTTTTTCTATCTATTTCTGGATAAATATAAAACCGTGGCGATGCTATGCTTGATCTTTCTCTATCGCATATATAAAAAACAAGGCATTTTCTTTTACAATAAATTCATAAGGAAAATGGTATTATTCAGATTTGATATTTATCCATAATTGATATTTTCTAGGTAAATAAATTCTTCGTTTTTTAAAAATTTCATTTGCTATTTCCTTAGTCGCTGATAGAAGCGCTATTTTTTCGAGTTCATCTGCTCTAATATCATTATTCTCTCCAAATGGTGCTACCTTCGTACCTTTTTTATACGCATAATCATATGTATCTTCTGCTACTGTAGCTGGTATATTAGCCCATGATCTATTTTTGAGTTGGATTCCCTTTCTCCCATCAAAATCAAAAACTGTTAAATCTAATAAGTAGAGTTCCTCATTAGTTTTATAACTATGTATATCTATCGCCAAACGATATGTCCCTTGAAACTTTACCTTGCCATAAACTATTGCATTTTTTGGTATTGTTAAAACAGGTTCTTTTAATTTTAATTCCTTTTTTAGTCTTATTGCGATGATACTTTCTTCTACAAGTAAACCTTTGTCAACAGTTTCTGCTGGCACTAATTCTAATTTCTCATCATCATTTCCCAAAACTCCATGAAAAAAATTCTTGTTCTGTTTCCCTTTTTTCATGTCGTTAAATGTTCCGCCAACATCAGTATCCTTTGCATTATTAGTTACTTTGGTTACTTCGTTCTGTATGCTTTGGGTTAACTTATCTATATCCAACTGTTTATCTATAGTTGGTATATCAGGGGAATATTTCTCTTTTTCAGACATCGATTGAATCTGTTTTTGCAACTCCATTATAAGTTTTAATTCCTCATATGCTTCTGATTTGTCCTCTCTATACTCATCAAGTTCTTTTGTTTTTTGTTTCTCTTCAGCAATTGATGAATTCGTCAATTTTCTTTCTAATCGTTCTATCTCAGACTCTTCTTCATTAGAGTTTTTTTCATTTTTAGAATCGAATTTTTTACTCCCAAAAGGATTATATATATCTCTTTCTTTATCCTTTGAAATATCTAATACCCCTCCTATATCTATAGATATCGAGTCTGTATTTTCTTTATCATAGTTTTCTTTTTTAGAACGATTCTCTATTTTTTTTTCATCAACTTTAGGGATTGTTATACCAAATTCAATTTCTTTTTTATTTTTTTCATCAGACGAAAACAAAATCATTCTCATAACAAATACTAATAATATAAATAGTATTACAAAAACAACTCCTACTAATATTTTCTTTTTATTGTCCATTTTTTAACCCTCTATTTTTCTCAATTAGTCTTTTCTTGTTCTCTTACACATCATTTTCAAAAACAATAGTGGATCAACTCTTTTATTTTTTATCAACACTTCATAATGTAAATGAGGACCTGTAGATACTCCAGTATTCCCTGTAAATCCTATTAACTGTCCTGTTTTTACCACATCTCCTTTCGTCACTATAAAAAACAATAAGTGTCCATATAATGTTTTTAATTGATTAGCATGAGCTATCATAACATGATTACCATATCCTTTATGGTAACTAGATCTGGTTATAACTCCTACAGATGTAGCATATACAGGTGTTCCTTTATTTACAGCAAAATCAACTCCAATATGTTTTTTTATTTCTCCTAAAACAGGATGTATTCTATATCCATATTTTGAAGAAACCACATATTCATTTAACTGAGACAAGGGTCTACAAAATGCTTGTTCCTTGAGGTTTAGCTTATCAATATCCTGAGCAGAAAGTAAGATTGTGAATAAAACCATACTCAGACCTATACATTTTACCTTCTTCATCCTATGCTTTTAGTTCGCTCTATACTCAAACACCTAATTTATACCGTTTTTCTTATGAATTTACTGTAATAAAATATTCTTTTTTCCTATTTGCTTCCAGATAAAAATAAACCGTAGCGCTGCTATGCTTGATTTTTCTCTATCGCAGATATAAAAAAATAAGGGATTTTCTTTTGCAGTAAATTCATAAGAAAAATGGTATTAATCAGTCGCCTCTGTTACAACTTCTTCCTGTTCACTTTGATAAATCAAATACAACTCGCTAGAAATAATAATATCAACTTCCTCGATTATTCTGTTAAAATTACCACCTACCAATTCATCTAAATCTTCTTTATCAAATATAGTTGGAATTGGATTTTTTACTTGATCGTGCCGTTTGTCAACTTTTATCTTACCTCTAAATATTTTTCTATCTATTTCTTCTCCAAAATTATCAGATACCATACCTACAAACTCCCCTTGTGATAATTGAGATAATGTAGATACAGGGATAGCAAATTCTAAATTTTCATTAATGGTATATGATGAACTTCTAGAATCAATGGAAACATTCTTTAACTTTTGCTTTTTCTTTCCAAAAATTTCTTGCAATTTATTAGCTGTGCCACTTCTAACTGATCCACTAAATATATTACCAACTATATTAAAAATGGTTTCTGCTATTTTATCTCCATAATCTCTTTTTAATTGTTCTAGATCTTGCATACCAATTGTTGTCGAAATTTTATTAGATCTAGCAGTAGCTATAAGATTATCTAATCCCATAAAATACATGGTAGGTAATTCATCTATTATCATAGAACAAGGTTGTTTACCTTGTTTGTTTATTTCTTTTATTATCTGAGTAGCCACTAGTCCCAATGCAGGTGAGTTTGTGGTTTGCGTACTAGGAGAATTAGCCAATATTAATATAGACGGATCTTCTGGATTGTTAATACCTAAAGGGATATTAAGTTCGGGTCTAACATTATTACCCATTACCCAAAACAATTCTTTGGTAGCCAATTGAGACAAAGGTATTCTTGCAGAAGCAGTCTGCCCTGCCAATTGTTCATAAGCTTCTTTTTCTAATGCATCCGCAAAAGGAGTCATAAAAAACTTCAATTCTGGATAATTAGAAAAGACCTTAAACACCTTTTCATCCGGCAAAGACGCTAAAGATATAGCATGAGGTAATGTACAATACTTCCCTTTATTATATACTTTCAAAAAATATATACAAGCTGCAAAATAAGAAATAGCAGACTGTGCAAAAAAGTCTTTTTTTGTGATCCATTCCTTGTTTAAGTTATATAAAACAGTTTGCGAAGCTTCTATTGCATCGGCTGCTTTATTAATTAAATCAGGACTTAATGGATTTACAAAATTAGATCGCTCTAAATCATCTAGCGAGAGTACAGAAAATCGAGGCGTAATTTTATATTTTTTCTTATAAAACTCATAAAACGCATAGGTTTCGTTTGCTAATGATGGAAATTTAAAATCATAAACCATCATTGTAAACTGTTTCTGAATATGTTGCCTAATATATTCTTCGATTACTGAATACGATTTACCAGAACCAGGCGTCCCCAATACCATCGTAGCTCTAAAAGGGTTTACTACATTTACCACTCCATTATCTGTTTTAAAATTCACAGAATATGGATTTGTTTTTATCTTCTTTTCTTGTCCGAATATTTGATTCTTTTCGTTAAACTCATCTTTCTTGTCATAAAAACTAAAATACTTACGGATATTAAAAAAACTATATATATATCCCATAAATGTAAAAACAGAAATCGAAAAATTTAAATAAAAATTTAATTGAAACAACGGAAGTAATGAGAATATCAATGCTGACAATAGTATTAGTATAATATACCAATTAAATTTATCGGAAGTTCCTGGCTTTTTTTTAACTCCAAATCCAAGAGATGAAAAGGAAAGAATACCCAAACAAATAAATCTAGAATACAACGAGTTTTTTAGAACAGGTATCTTTCTAGAAACGTTTAATAAAGCTTTGGTTATGTAATCATTACTGAGTCCATTTATAGTTATACTCTCATAATTAGACATATATATATCAGAAAAAAGTAATAACAAACAAATTAAATAAGCAAATATTATTAACATGTCTAAAGAAAATTTATCGTCTTTCATATGTTTATTTAGCAATTAATTACTCTTGTAATAAAAAAAGTTTGACTAATTATATAATACGACATTACAAAATCTAAAAATTTTATTACCAGATACATAGTAAGATGTTGTAGTTATCAACTATTCTACGACATATAAATAAATTCACTTCATCATTTATAGTCTAAACAACAACACCTCACCCCTATTCATTTTACATTTTTACACCTTTGGAGCGTTCTTGTTTGTTTGTCTTATTAGACTGTTGTGTTTTTTTATCCGATATAGCATGTTGGTGCCCTGCATGAGCAAGCTCTTTGGTTTTTTGATCCACTTGTGGATTTGAGAATTGTCTAACAAAATCTTTACCTGTAGAATTTCCAGAACTTTTCAAGGAGTCTGCCTTAACCTCATTTGTTACTTCCTTTTGGTTAACTTTTCCTAATAGCTTTTCATTAATTTGTTTAGCTAAGTCTCCAAATGTCAATTCTGGACTTCCTGTATTGATATAAGTCCCCTGGTACTCTTTATTTGGATTAATGTAAGTATCCACTACTATATTTACTTGAACACCTATACTTTCAGATATTTTATCTTTTAATATGTCCCCATAAGGAACTTTATCTAAAACATTTCCTGTAGTTTTTTCTATATCTGTTAAGACACTTCTTACCTTACCTTTTATAGATTTAGAATCTGTTTTGGATTCAGTACTATCACCCGCTACGAGCTCATTCTCTTTTAACAACTTTTTACCCAAGCCTTTCATTGCTTTTTTTCCTTTTTTGGCAACCTCTCTTTCCAATCCGTCACCTAGGCTTTTCAAAAGATTTACATCCTCTACTCCTCTCGTTACATTTTCTTTTAATTGACCTTCTTTTAATAGACTTGATATTCCCTGTCCGCCAGTTACCAGTTCGCTTATCTCTGATATAAGAGCTTCTTCTAACGGGTTACCTATCATCTTTTTAACCCCATCACCTATTACTTCAGACGGATCCTTTAATTTCATTTCTTTATGTCTAGAAATCACAACACAAACATTAACGTTCTTAGGATCTTTTCCTACTCCCCACTTTCCATCAGATCCCAAACCAACACCTTTGAACTTCATGTCTTTATTCTTTTCCAAAAAAGCAGATATCTCGGCAGCACTTCCCTGAAATTGATACCTTCGTTTTCCTACCTCAATATTTTTATTGGAAGATTTAAGCGCCAATTGTGCAGGTGGTTGTAACCCCTTAGCAAATTCACCATGTGGTTTTACTTCTGGAGATTTATCTATTACATATCCATGTTTCATTTTGTATAATTTTAAAAATTTATATTATTGGTTAAATTCTTATTTTCCAAACCCCTTTGACATTCCCCAATGTCCAAAGGTTAATTTCTCATACTTTCTCGAAAATTAATCCTTTTTATACTACTCTTATACCTAGGAACCATCTACAGTTATGGTTAAACACTAAGCCATTTAATCAAAATTGTTACATAATCTATTCTATTCAATTAATATTTTTACGACTTCTAGTTTTCTGTTGTTTGTGTTTTTTATCCACTTGCTTTACTTTTTGACCTAAGCCTAAAGGTTTCCTATTCTCCTGTGCATTAGCAGTAGTAATTTTATCTACTTGAGGATTTATAAAATCATTTAGTGGGTTTTTATCCCGTACAGGTTTATGGTTATCTAAAGAATCCACATTAGATTCTTGTTGCTCATTTACTTCTCCATATATTTTTTCTTTGATATTACTAGCTAAATCTCCAAAAGTTAACTCACTACTTCCCGTATCTATATAAGCTCCTTTTTCCTTATCAGGATTGATATACGTATCTACCTTTATGTTAATCTGAAGTCCTCTAATTTTATTATGTATATCTTTACCCACTTCAGGGATTTTTCCAATTATTTTTGCTGAAGCCTTTTCTATATTAGTCCATGCTTTTCTAACCTTGCCCAAAGTACTATTAGGAGAAACTGAAGGGTCATTTTTATGTTTAAAACTTGGTTTTAATTGCCCTAATAATACTTGACTAGCGGCATCTTTTATAGCTGATTTTGCAAACCCTTTCGAACTCTGTAAACTTTCGCTAAAATTTTCAAGATTATTAATAGCCTCAGCTCCTTCTGATATAAAATCAGCAACACCACCAGTAACAATAGCTCTTACTGGCTTCGTTATAATTTCTTGTCCTCCTCCTGCTATAGCTTTCTGCAAACTACTTAATATCAATCTATTATGCGTTGTTATAACAAAACTAACATTAGAATTTTTAGGATCTTTGCCTACTCCCCATTTTCCATCATCACCTAAACTCTTTCCTGTGAATTTCATTTCTTTATTTTTTTCAAGAAATTCTATAATTTCTATAGCACTCCCCTGAAATTGGTAACGTCTTTTACCAACCTCTATAGAAACTTTTGAACTATTAAAAACCATCTGTGCAGGCACTTGCAATCCTTTATTAAATTCTCCATTTGGTTTAACATTTGGGATGTCATTCGATAAATATCCATGTACAAAATTCATAATGTTTACGTTTAAAATTAGATACTATACTATCTTAAGTGTTTAATTTAGGTCTTAATTGTATGCTATTGAGGTTACTTTATATTAATCATTGACCTTCTCTATTTATAAATTAATAACATTTACTCTCTACTATTTAAAATCTATTTCACGAACTCCTTTTATATCTCTACGTCGTTCTATAGCCACTCTTAATTTTTCTTTAATATTTCTTCCTTCTGCAATCCCTCTAATCACAAATAAAGGATTAGAATGATCTGTAGTTACAAGAACTATATTAGACAACCCTAATATCCTAAGAAAAAAAGGCTGCTCTAATTTTAAATCTTTTATTCTATATAATTCTAATTCATTCGTTTCTTTTGATAATATCCCACGATGTTCTATAATTCTTTGATTAGTAATCTCTAGCACATTTAATTTGGTATAGAAATATTTCCATAAAGCAAATAATATCCCTAATCCAAAAACAATCGCTAAAAGCACGCATAAAAAGTAAAAGT
>CAVYIL010000136.1:0-3944 GCA_963768325.1 uncultured Flavobacteriaceae bacterium
CGATTGAATACAGCACTTCCCAAATAAACATACAAAGCGTTCTATTAAACCGATTCGCTCTTCACTATTAGAATTACCGCGTTTAGCAAGCATTGTAAATAATAAGGGAAATGCCACTCCCTGATATACAATGCCAAGCATAAAAATATTGATATTTAACTCCCCAAACTTCCAATTGGTACGATCTATAGAAAGAATGTATTTCTCTTGTTTAGGCAGTAGGCCAAATACTAACTTGGCAATTAAATCTCTATTCAATGTGTAACCTGATATGAAACGCTGAATACGTCTTAATGATGACTCAGCCTTAGAGGTGCTATCAAATCCATTCGCAAGTTTGCTGAAGGTCACTGTTTGAACCTTACACAAGGCACAAATAAAATGTGAAATTAATCGTAAACGAGCTTTGTTAATTGTTCCCTGAAAAAAGTCGGACAATACTGCGTTTAATTCAGTACTTTTAGAATAAGCATTGGTTTTCTTCATCGTAATTACAGGTTGTGAATATTCCTATAATATACTTATAATCAATAATTTATAAAAGTATTATCGCAAGTAATTTGTTGAAAATCAACGCTTTGTATTTTTATCATGTACTAAGACATTTTTTATTTAATAACTTAAATAACTTATATGCGTATGCATTAGAGAACTCTTCTAAAACCCCTACTATAATTTTGGAAATATCTTCTGTTTTGCGATATATGTTATACGATTGTAAAGAAAATTTTGTTCCGTTCTATAAAGAGCTTGAGCATTTAAAAAATTTCACAGCCCTTAATGAATTGCAAATTGAAGATCGTGGAATTATAAATTTTAGAACAAAAAACTTAAGAGAAGGATATCAAATTGCTCCACTTATTTTGATGGTATTTATAGAGAATGCATTTAAGCATAGTACGGCAAGCCAATCAGACAATATTTTAATAGATATATCCATAGGTATGTCTACTGCAGGAGAATTAGAGTTTTATTGCAAAAACACTTTTAGAAAAAAAACGAATACAGATAATTTATCTCGCGGAATAGGTTTAGCAAATGTTAAAAAACGGTTAGACTTATTATATCCAAGTCTATATCGACTAGATATTGTAGAAAACACAAACGAGTTTATTGTAAATTTGTCTATGCAATTAAAAGCAGAAACTGAATGATAAATTGTATTATAATAGAAGATCAACCACCTGCTCAGCGCATTTTGAAAAAATACATAGAAGATGTCAATTTTCTTGAATTAATTGGGGTGTTTACAGAACCGATACAGGTAATGGATTTTTTAAAATCTAAAAGAGTAGACTTAATATTTTTGGATATTCATTTGCCAAAAATTTCTGGAATCGATTTTTTAAAAACAGTTAATAATCCTCCTTCTGTAATAATAACTACAGCATTTACTGATTATGCATTAGAGAGTTATGAATATAATGTGATAGACTACTTATTGAAACCATTTTCTTTTCAACGTTTTTTAAAAGCAGTTTCTAAGGTGTCGATTACTAACACATCTACATCACAAACTATAGAACAAAATGAAGATTTATTTTTTATAAAATCGGGTTATGAGCATATAAAAATTATAGCTTCTGATATTGTTTATATAAAGTCTGAGGCTGATTATACGGAGGTTTTTACCGCAGATAAAATACATCTTACAACATTTTCTCTGAAATATTGGATAGAAAAGCTAAACAATGAGCTATTTATTCAGGTTCATAAATCCTATATAGTTAACACTAAAACAATTGTTAAAATATCTGGAAATCAAATTTTTTTACAGTATGATTTTGTAATTCCGATAGGCAGGACTTATAAAGATTTTTTTGTAAACAAGTATTTAAAATAAACCATAAGAGTGCGATATCAAAAATACAAGATTAAGGTTTTTGAGAGTTACATCTTATAATAATAATGAGTTTGTGAGCCATACTCCAGTTTTTGTTCAGAGTATGACTTACAGTTTTTCAGGTTTATTAATCAAGTAAGTTTTTTTTTTGGTAGTAGAAAAGGATTTTTAAAACCTTCTTTTTGCAGAAGAAAATTCCATTGCTTCTCCTTTTCCAAAACCAAAACTTATTCCAAAAGTTACGAATCTACCACGTTTCCTAAAATCAGAGGTATAAAAATTAGGTTGTATGGTAACATTATTAAATCTGCGGGTAGAAAAAATATCTCTAATACTTAAGTTAAGGATGGCTTTTCCTTTAAAAACTTTTTTACGTAATCCAAAATTGGCAAAATAATTATCGTACACTTCTTGTTGTAATGTTTTGTACTTGGATCTATAATTTCCAGAAACTTCCATTTCTATCTCTGCGGGAAGCTTAAACATAGTAGTTAAGCGTGATGACCACTGATTACCACTGAAATCAAAAGAGGAAGTGTTAAAAAATCCTTTTCTATCAAAATAATTAAAATTGAAATCTCCGTTAATATTAAACCAATTATTGAGGCTGTATTTTCCATTAAACTCAACACCTGTTGCGTTATTTACACCAACATTTTTAGGTATAGATGTACTGATATTGTTCTCGAAACTAATAACACGTTCTACTACATCGGTAGTGTGTCTATTATAAAGACTAAAATTAATTGAAATTTTACCAATTTTATGAATTCCAGTAATTTCATAGGAGTCAGTGTATTCTGGCTGTAGGTTTGGGTTTCCTGTAGTAATATTAAAATTATTTCGGATATTGAAAAAAGGATTTAAATCCCATAATTCTGGACGTTCGATTCTTTTGGAATACCCAGCCTGTAAAGAAAAATCATCCGTAAAGTTATAAGATGTATGTATGCTAGGAAATAGGTCTGTGTAGTTTATGTTGTTTTTTGTCAATTTACTTAAATCTGTGTTTTCTAATCTAAGTCCTATTTTGACCCCCCCATTTTTCACCTTCAAACGCTCCAGTACTGTATATTCCAAGAATTTTTTGATTATAGTCGAATAAATTTGTCAAGTTTTTGTCTGTAACCCAAGTGTTATCCGTAAAATTTCTCACAATATAATCATTAGATATATCACTAATTATATATTGAGAGCCAGTTTCTATGGTATATTTTTCTGCAAAAGGGTGGGTGTAGTCTAATTTAAAAGTATGTTCTGCTTTCTTAAAATCGGTTTTAGTTTCTTGATTTAGGTTTAGGTCACTATTCTCTATTGACGTATTTTTGAACTCAGAAATTTTATTTTTAATAAAAGAATTTCCTATTGCGCTGAATATTAGAGCGTGATCTTTATTGTTTTTAAAATCTTTTTTATACTGTAGTTCATATTCCCACTTTGGGTTAGTGGCATCCGTATTTTCTTTACGATCCCAACGACTAGTTATATTATCAGCACTATCCAAAATCTGATAGTTGGCATCAGAATTTTCTTTTTCTTTTTCAAAAGCATAATGCCCTGAAAGAGTAAGAATATTATAGTCATTTATGTGGTAATCTGTTCCGATAATTATATTGTAAAAATTTTCGTGTTTTTCACTTTTTCCATTACTTTTTATAGAGGTGTTCTTTATTAAATCGCGATTTAGGGTTTGATAATCCTCAGGAAATGTTCTACGACCGATACCTAATTGGCTAAATAAATTAAATTTTTCAGTTCGTTTATTTAAGCTTAAACCAAAACTATGATTATTAGGGATTCCTGTATTTATGGTAGCAGAACCATTTAGCCCACGTTTTTCTTCTTTTTTTAGAACGATATTGATAATTCCTGCAGTACCTTTGGCATCATATTTAGCAGAAGGATTAGTTATAACTTCAATTTTTTCGATCATTTCTGCAGTTATTGTTCCAAGTACATTTCCTTCTTTGCTTGCTAATACAGATGGTTTTCCGTTGATGAGTATTTGTACACCTTGATTACCTCTTAAACTAATTAAGCCTTCTATATTTACATTAACAGAAGGTACGTTGTTTAGTACTTCTAAAGCACTTGCTCCTGT
>CAVYIL010000137.1:0-34669 GCA_963768325.1 uncultured Flavobacteriaceae bacterium
CGTTTTTATTTTCTTTTTACGTTTATTAAATTTTGGTTTTTGTAGTCCAAACGCATAATTATAACCAAAAGTAGCTGTAAATTCACTTAATCCTCCATTGTTTCCTCCTTCTCTAAATAATTGAATGGCAGTAAAGTTAAAGTTGTGTTTTTCTTTTAATAGGTAGGATATAGTACTTCTAAGGTTAGTTACATTCGTTTTTGCTGTACTGCTGTTAGAACTATTATATCCTGTGGATAATCTAATATTCATTTTTTTATCAAACAATCGTTTTCCTATACTTAATGTTGGTCCCCATGTGGTTGCTTCTTCTCTGCCAATGGTGTTATATGTGCTATTAATAGCTGTATTTATCGTAAGCTTTTTGTCTGTTAAGTCTATGCTATGTCCTAAGCTTAAGTTATGAAATGTCGATGCATCTCCTATTCTAACTATTCCGCCTTGTTTATTGGCTACATCATTTAGATTATAATTGATGTTTATATTCTGACGTGTCTCTTTTTTGTTTGATAGTATATAACTAATTGTGGTATTTGCACTTTGGGATAATTGCTTGTAATCTAAATCCTCTACTGCTTCGTCTAATAGGTTAGAATCATTAAGGTCATCGAATTGATTGGGCTTGATGTTCGTATAGGTGCTAAAATTAGAGTATGAACCTGTAATGTTTAATCTATCGGAAATTGCTAATGTTGCATTTACGGTTCCTACAGTTCGGTTGGTGTTATTTGCTTTTAAGTGATCGAGATCATCTCGTTGGTATCCTATATTAAAGGCTAATGTAAGTTTATCGCTAAAATAACTGTTAGAGGCATCTAAAGTGATGTTTTCGAAATCATTGTTAAAATAGTAAGCACCTAGCGTTTTGTAACCAGGGTCTATTCGCTCATATCCAATACCAACACTGACTCTTCCTATAGCATACCCTAATCGGGTTTTTAATGCATTATAATATTCTGTAGATTCTCTATTATTGAATATTAGTGCAATAGGTTGTTTTTCTTTTGCTGTTGATTTTTGGGATCTTAGGTCTTTAGTTATAGCTGTAGAGGCGTATTCTGCTTGTAATGTGATATTTTGCCCTAGTTTAACTTCTCCTTCTAGACTGATTACTAAATTTTCTTGTGGCAATATCTCTTTGGTTTCTGGTATTGCATCAATTGAATTTGGATCATCTTTGGCATAAAAACCAATTATTCCTATTTTATATCGATCTTTTTCTATGTTTGTTTTTAATCCATATCCCATTCGATGATATGCTGGTACTGTTCTAGGGTCTCCATCATCATTAGTAGCTCTAAGCAATCGACCTGTCATAGCACTGACTTTAAATGCTCCAGTAGGGGTTAATTCTACTCCTCCTCCTGTAAATTGATGTCCATTTAATGTGTATGACGAAAAACTCATGTTTACTTGCCCTATGTGTGCGGTTATCCATTTATATTTTGGGTGGATGCTTAATCGATTAAAATCAAATGGTAATTTGTATCCCAAATTCTCGCCTTGATTAGAGAAACTATACGAAATGGGTATGGAAAAACTGTATATATTGACGTTTAATGCTCCTTGTAGAAAATACGTAAATGGTTTTCTACTATTATTTTGGTTAGAATTGTAATATACACCATTAGCAGATATTTGTCCGCTAACTTTTAGGGGATTACTTTTGGATATCGTTTCATAATCCAACGATTGGGATAAAGAAACAAGTGGGGCTAAAAAGAATACAAGTAATTGTTTTCTCAAATATTCTGTGATTGTATGTTATTTTCTATTATTGAGCTAGCAATTTATTCTTATGAAAAAGAAATAAATTAAGCGGGCAAATTAACAAAATATTACAACAACATCAAAGTTTAAGCAGTAATATGATTGTTTTAAAACCTTAAACATATTGTGCTATTCTTAAGGCAAAGAAATTCTAAGTTTATCTGGTGAGGGTATATTTAATTTTCTAAGATTTATTATTAGAAAATTAAATATATTACTAATTCTAGGAAATATGATTTTTCCTAGAATTAGTAGGATGTACTTTGATTCTATTTTTAATTACTTTTGTTTTTTAAAAATATAAGTATAGATTACTTTTACACCATTATCATCTCTTTCTGATTTGTCGATAATAGTGTCCTCTTTAAATGTAATATTTCCTTCTCTAGCTTTAGTTTCTCCTTCTAGAGTAAACGCATACTTAGTACCCTTTAAATTTTTCCATTTTCCTTTAGATTCACCATCTACAATACAATTATTATTATGATCTAAAGCATAGGGTATACTAGAGTAGTTACCGTCAGCTAAAAATTCTCGATACGATTTCTTAGTACAATCTGATAACTTTACATCAGTAGTTACTCCATTTTTAGTCTGTGTACTTTTTATCAATTTCCATTTTCCTATTAGTTGGTCTTGCCCACCTCCATCATCGTCGTTGCTACAAGAAAATGTAAATAAACTTAGTGTAATTAAATTGATTAATAAAAATGCTTTTTTCATGATTTTTAATAGATTTAGAATGTTACTATTTTTATAAAACGGCAAATATAACTACTCAAACACGTATAAAAAAACATTCTTTTATTTATGTTTATAGCTTACTACTGGGTTATCCTGTAAAAAATAGTTATCTTTAATTGAAGTGTTTTTGAAATTATTCAATTACTTAGCTCTTTACTGTATCAAGCAAAGAAATGTATAAGTAGACAGATAACCATTTTTTAATATAACCTGAATTCAAGTCATAAATGCAACATTATGATTAAATAATAATTGTTCTATAACAAATATAGGATTTTCATAGTTATACCTTTTCCTAGGTCTGTTATTTAATTTAGTTTCTACTTCCTTTACTCGTTGATCTGTTATGTTTGTAAAGTCAGATCCTTTTGCAAAATATTGCCTAATTAGTCCATTTAAGTTTTCATTAGAACCTCTTTCCCAAGAGTGATATGGACGGGCAAAAAGGTAGTCAATGTTTAAATTATCAGCAACTTGTTGATGCCCTGCAAACTCCTTTCCATTATCAGCAGTAATGGTATGTAAATAAGGTTTCCAATCTTCTAATAATTCATTGATAGCTTTGGTAACAACAGTTGCTTGTTTAGATTGTATTTTCCTCATTTTAAGCATTCCTTGTTTATTTCAACCGAAAAGTATACCAGTCTTTCAATCCAAAAGTATACCATTATAATTAAATAAAAAAGTTTCTTTGTGTCACATGTATTTCTTGGGAATTATGCAAAATAAAAAAACTATGCTAGTGATTTTAGGCTTGTTTCCAGTTCAATAATGCCCGTAAACACTGGGTTAATTTGATTTATTGAAAACTATTTAAAATTCATTTTCACTTTAAAGAAAACTTATTTTCTATTATGTGAAATTTTCCCCCCAACTTTTTTATGTGACCTGTAATAATAACTATGAAATTTCACTATTTTGATTAGAAAATAAAGGAACATTTGGGTTAGATTTTGCTTGATTTATATGTTGTGCTAAATGATATCCAAAATTTACAATATCCCAATCTTCAAAACCAGATGCAAAATCTATATATGGCTCTTCAACAGGGTTTATATATTCTATATCGATTACAATAGTATCTTTTTCATATATTTTAATCCAACTTTTTTCGTTTCTTTCTCCACAATAGTATTTAATTGATATATTACTGTTTATGTGTAATAATTTTGGGTAATAATAAACATAATTCTTGTTTTCAATGCTAAATATACAAAAAATATGACCATTTATGAATTCACAATCTCCATTCAACGGTTTAACTTCTTCTAATTTATATCCAGTACCTATTACATTTATTCCTATTTGATTAAAAATACATTTAACGTGTCTATTGTTTTGAATTCGATATAAATTTATTAATACCTCCATAATCTATATTTCTCAAGTGTTTTTTGTAATCCATCAAATTGACTATCATTTTTAAAAGCATCCTTTAAAGCATCTCCTAGTTTTAACTTATCTCCATCTCCTAATGGAGTTTTTGAAGAAGCAATAATTTTCTTGTATAAGTTATCTCCCTCTAATCCTTTACTTTTATTATATTTTATAATACTTTGCCACGTATGTCCCCATTTATTACCTCCTATAGGGGTATATCTTTTCACATTAAACTTATGTATCCATTCAAGCAAATCTACTGGAGTTTTTTCTAATTTAAACCTTGTAGTAGTTTTAAGCCTTAATTCAAACATTCCCTTGGCAACTTTTTCTAGCTTATTAGGGATATTCTCGAATTGTTTTAATAATCTAGTTTCTTCTTCAACAAACCCACTCAATGCTTTTGCATATTGAACCCTGACATTTCCTCTTTTAGCAAAATCTCTAAGTAATTCAATATCTTTACTTCTAACATTATTATTCCAAACATCAAAAAGATTTTCATCTTGTAACTTTTTAAGAACATCATTAGAAGCATCAGCAAAATCTTCATAGAACTGAGGTCTTAATATTTCATCTAAATCATCTAGCTTCTTAGTTAAATGATTTAGATTAAGATCGTCTAAACGTTTTGTTATCTTATCTCCCGCATTACTAACAGTATTACCACCAAAATGCCTATCCAGTTCTTTAATCCTCGAATCTTCTGAACCGTATTTTTTAGCTAAAGAACCACGATGTTTTTCATACGCATCCTTGGCTTTTTTTCTACTAGTAATAAACTTTGTTCGTACCAACCCCGAACCTAGTAATCCTAATTGAAGATATGTATTATATTCCTGAAATGCTTCACAAAATTCTTCATTACCCTCACAAAGATCAGAATACCGTACTATAATATCTGCTACACTGCTAGTTATCTCTACTGTTCCCAAAACAATTCGTCCTAACTGGTGTAATTTGGTTAGGTATTTGAGTTTGGTGAAAGCAGTAACTCCTGTAAAAGTAAGTCCAATATCTAAAATAAGCCCTAATTGGTCTAAACTTTTTTCTAAATTATCTTTCTCTACCGTACCTGCAAAATAAATTGCAGGAACTTCGGTTTTAGTAACTCTAGAGGTTGTTCCATTATCAAAAAGCAACAATACTGGTTGGAAATAACTATACTTTAAGCTGCCAAATTTACCATGAATCGTTTTTGTTTGTATCGTCAAATGAGTATCATAAAAGGCAGTTTTGTCATATGATATTGAAGGAAAAAAAGATTTTCCATCATAAGAAATAACCTTTGGGCTTAAGTTTGTGGCTTCTATTATATCATCTACATATGTATAATTGCTCTCTTGTGCATACTTACTGTCTTTCCATAACGAAAAGATAATTTTAAGAAAACGATTAAAATTATCTTCATTTCCTTTCCAAAAAATGCTACTGTCGACATTATCCGTCCTATTAAATAACTTACGCAGTAGTTTAGGATCTTTATCAAAATACCCTAATAGTTCATCAGAATAGGGTTTAATATCTTTAGGATGATTATCTATCAAATCTAAGATCAAGTCTTCGTAATATTCTGTTAACGCTATACTATGGTTAGCAATTTTAGAAATAATAATATACTTGTTTTTTGTAGAAAAAAACTGTGCTCCACAATTGGCGATTCGCTTAAGTTCTTTTATATCAGTATCTGTAAATTCTGTTTTATTTAATAACTGCGCCAATACCTTTTCATAATCCTCTTTAATTACAGATATATCCGATGGGAATAAATAGTTCTGTAGCTTATCTAATTTCTCTTCTGTTTCTTTGTCTATGTATTGTTTGGCAGTAATTACAACACCTCCGTAATCTAAAGTTAATAGTGTATGTTTGTCTGTTTTATTACCACCACCGCTTTCAACTTTTTTTTGTGTAGTCTTAATTTTACCAAGTTTACTCTCCTTAGCTTTTAAAATTAATTTTATCTTTCCATATTCCTGAAAGAAAGCAGTAAACTCTTGGTTTGATTTATCAAAGTAATTATTGTCTAATTCTCTGTTTGAATTAACGTAGGCACAACGAATTTTCTGAAACACTTTAGACATATATTCCTTGTCGTCGTAAACAATATCTTCTTCAGAGGCTTGTGTATTGGATAAATTTGAAATTAGATTATCTTTAATATCCTCATCATTTTTTCCATTTTTAAAATCTTCTTTTACTTGCTCTACAGCTTTCTTTATCTTTTCTTTATCATTTATTAAGTTCTGAATAATGACCTTTTGCTCCTCACTTATACCATTATTTGGATCGTCTAAAATCTTTTGTGTTTCTGTAATGAAAATAGTAGTCTGAGTGGTGACATCAATCTTATCTTTGATATTCTTAATAAGAATATCAATAGCGCCTTTAATTATTTCTAATTCGTCACTTATATCATCAATCCCACTCCAACTAGAATCATAATCGGTTTCTACCACTCCTTCGATTAGCTGGTAATCGCTATTGATTCGGATGTTACGGAAACTAACTTTGATTCGGGTGTCTTGCAAATAGGGTACTACTATAAACCCCCATCCGCTGAAATATCCTTCTCCGCTTTTAGCTGTTTCTCCTATTGCAGGGCTTTTGGTATTTCCAGAGGTTATCTCTTTTACCGTTACAGGAAAATCTCCTGCGGTAAACGTTTCGTTTACTACTAGAATTTCTAGTGGTTTTTGATTGGTTATAACAATCTCTGGAGTAATTCCACATTTGTATGTAGCGGTTTCACTATTAGAAAGAGCTGTTGTAAATTCTAGTATCTGTGTATAGGTATATCCTCCATTTTCAATACATTGTCCACCTACTCTAAACTGATAGGTGGTACCTGCTTCTAAATTGTAGATAGATGCCTGTGGATTATAGGCATTTACCTCGAACCATACGGCATTGGGAGCATCTTTTTTGCGATATTGTACTCTGTACTTAATAGGATCTGTTCCTTGCCACAGAATTTCTTGAGTAGTGGTACTTTTAGATTCTGCTAATGCGTATTGTGGTGCTTCGCATTTAGCGGTATATGTAAAATGATAGATTTCACTGTATCCGCCATTTTTAAATACGGAGGTTTCACTTATACCATCACTTACTATTGCTCGTACACGCCATCCGTAGGTTTTATCTGGTAGTAAAGAGGTTTCGCTTGGTCCATATAATAGAGTGGTTGCATAAGTAGTGGTTTGGTAGAGAGGTCTACCCGATAAAAAGGCAGCTTGTGGATTAATCTGGGTGTCCCATAGCTCTACCAGTGTAAATTCATATTGTACATTGGTAGCGTTAAGATGCCGTGGTGTCCATTGAAATATTATGTTTTGTGGCTCTCTTTCGGCTATCATTTCTCCACGGTTGGGTAGATTTAAGAAAGGTGGATCGTTGAGGACTAAGTATACCGTTGCACAATTTTTACGAGATATTTTTTGACCAGAAAAGGCATCGTATACTTCAAAACAAAATCGATATAATCCATCTGGTAAGGGTTGACTATATAGATGTGGAGCGATTCCTCTTAGGTTATACATGGAGAAGTGTGTTTGCAAGTCGGCATTGGTTAGCCGAAGGGGTACTCCTCCTTCTAAAAATATGGGAGTAGCTCCCACCACGAAGTCATTATTTTGTATTTGTAATCCTGCGTTGTTTTCTACCAACAGTTTTAAACGCACCTGTCTACTGCCTTCATTGATGTCTGTCAGTAATAGGTTTACGATGAGTTTGTCAGACATTGCCGTATTGTACTCTGATAGTGATAGACTATACGGAGGTATCATTTGGGTGGTAACCGAAACGGGGTATACTTGTGCTCTAGCTAGAAAAGATATAAATACAAATAGTACTGGTATGTATTGGATGCTTTTTCTTATAAATTGATATTGGTACTTCACAGATTGAAAGGGTATTGTTATTCTGGTATAAAAAAACTTTTACGTTATTAGCTAACTATACCTACTTATTGTTAAAATGATAATGTTAAGTATTAAAAACCAATTACTCAAATGATATTACATTATTTAAGTAATTGGTTTTAAAATTGCATTTATAACTTACTACAGATTTTTATTGTTTCTTATAGTAAATAGTTGATGTTTCTTTAATTCCTTCTACGTTTTCGCTAGTAAACGTAGTTTTTAGAACATCACCTTTTAAAACAAAAGTGTCTTCTTCTTCTCTATCTAGATCTGAATTGTCATCGATTTTTTGATAAAGGTTAACTAAATACATTTTGCTTCCTTTTTCTGTGGATTTTATCTCTTTCCATTCCCCATTATAAGATGTTTCTGTACAAAATATTGATTCTTCTGTTTCAGAAACGTCATTAAAAGTCAAAGATTTTTTTTCCTTTAAAAAGGATATGTTACTTTTTTTATTACAAATATTTAAAATTATTCTGGTTACATCTTTTCCATTTGTTTCGTATTTATAAACATACCATTCTCCACCTGTTAAGGTTATTTCATTAGTACTATCATCATCACTACTGCAATTAAACATGGTAATTGCTAAAATGGTTGCTAGGGTAATTGTAAAAAACTTGTTCATTTTTGTTAATTTAAATTTAATAGTTAAAAAATTAATTAGTAATTGAGTTAAAAATCGTTTGTTATTTTTTCTTTAAGTAGGTAGTTGTGATCACTTCAATTCCATCTTTATTTATGCTAGTAGATGTAGTTTTAAGAATATCACCTTTTAAAACAAATGTATCTTCTTCTATTCTATCAGGATCAGAAGTATCATCGATTTTCACATAGAAGTTTACTAAAAACATTTTACTGTTTTTTTCTGTTGATTTTATCTCTCTCCATTCTCCATTATTGAGGACTTGATGATCACAACCATCGGTATCTGATATTTTGATGTACTGATTAAGGGAAGTTTTGTTTTTTTCTTGAAAACTGATTCTAATTTTTTCTACACAGCCATCAAAAAATGTTTTAGTATTGTCTACTCCGTTTTCTTCATATTTAAATATGTACCATTCTCCGTCTGTTAAGGTCGTTTCTGGATTTGGGTTTGGATTTGGGTTTGGGTTTGTGCTTTCTGTTTTAGGTGTTTCCTTAGTTTTAGTAGAGTCATCATCACTACTACAATTAAATAGGGTTGTTGCTAAAAGGGTTACTAGGGTAATTGTAAAAAACTTGTTCATTTATTAAATTTGATTTTAATGGTTAAAAAATTATTTAGTCTTTAGAATTTACTTTTTTTCTTTTTGTACTTTGATATCTACCTCGATATAAGAGTTAGGTCCATTATCTACATATTTTTTGATTTTTATCGCTCCTTTTCGTCCATCTTCAGTCTGAAATAGCACGATCCTAGGTGTTGTTTCATTATCAAAATGTTGTAATCCTTCTGGAGTTTCTTTTATGTCTATGGTTTGCAATAGTGTATCGTCCAACATGGTGTCATATTGTGTAATTGATAAAGATGCTGTGCAATTACAGTTTTCTAAAGTGTTTATAAACTTGGTATGTTGCCCCATTATTAATGGAGGAAAAGTGGTGGTTTCGAGCTGATCTGGAGCTACGAACAAATTGCGTATAAATTTGCTATTCAACCCAAAAAAGACAATGTCTATATTTTTTTGATTCTCTGGGGTTATTTGGGATGCTGTATATACTTTTCTTGTAGTGGTTGCAAAAAAACTACCGATAGTATTGTTGGTATGTGCGGTATTGATTCCTAATTGTATATTTTTTAAAACACGCAGGTTTGTGTTTGGTAAAATTTCTATGGTTTTGGTACTAGTTTTGGTTTCTTTGCCGTTGGTAGCAATTAGCGTTATGGTTTGTGTTCCCGAAGTAGTAAAGGTAACTTCTGGATTTTCTGTTGTAGCTTGCTTTGGATTAGCATTACTAAAATTCCATTGGTAACTGGTACTACTTATGGACTTGTTTTGTAACTGTATGTGGACTGGTGCTTGGAGATCGTCGTCTTGAAAGTCTATTTTATAATCAAAATCAGCAATCAAATAGGGTTCTACATGTATTTGTTTTTGTGTTGTTTTTGTTTCTAATCCATTCGTAACTTCTAGTGTTATGAGATGATCTCCGGGAGTTTCAAAAATCACGGTTTCGGGATCTTTTTTTGTGGATTTTTCTGGTTTACCCCCTTCAAAAGTCCATTGGTATTGGTTAGCACCTGTGGTGGTATTGGTAATAGCGATGGATACTGGTGAGTAGTTGTCGGTTACTGCTTCGGTTTTAAAATCTATATGTACTGGATCGTCTATTTGTACGGGTATTTCTTTGGTTCCTTCAGATCCATCTGCATTGGTAGCAAAGAGTTTAATGGTATAGTTTCCTTTGGTTGTATAGCGTATTACTCTGGGGTTTCGTTCTGTAGAGGTATTGGGTATACCTCCCTCGAATGTCCATTGGTAGGATTCAGCGCCTTTAGTTTTGTTAAGGATCACTATTTCTACAGGAATGGAGTAATCGTTATTAAATACATCTATTCCAAAATTAACGTGTACTGGTAGGGCTTGCTCTTTGGAGCAGGTTATGCAAAGTGTAGAACTAATTGCTATTAGTATGTGTTTTAGGGTGGTTTTCATACTATTTTATTTATTCTATTATTAGTTTTCGGATTGCATTTCCCATTGGGGTTTCTATTGTTAATAGATAAAGCCCTGATGGTAAATTATTAACTTGGTATTCTAGCAGGTATTCTTTTAGATCTTTTTCTTCTCTGGTGTCTAGTACGGTAGAGGTTATCAGGTTTATGATTTTTAGTGATACGTTTGCTATTTCGCCTAAAGAAAGTTTGACATTAAATTTTCCTGTATTGGGATTAGGGTATACAATAAATTCTTCTATAAATTTTTTCTGATTATCATCGGTAACTGCGGTTTCTTTTCCTTCTGCGACCATAATTGATTTGTTATAGTCTTGATAACAATCTCCTTGATAGGATCTAAGGTTTATGTTATAGGTGCCTACAGTCGGAAATCTAAGTGTTAATTTTTTATTGGTTTGTTCTATTATTTTTATTTCTTTTGGCACAGTCCACTCTATTTTATCTCCTATTGGGTGGCTAACGTTTACTAATATAATTTCTTGATTAGTGTATGCTTGTGTGGTTAATAAAAAGTCTGCATCTACCTCTTTCTCTGATTTTTTTACCTCTACCTCATCATATCCTATACAGCCTAAACTGGTGGTAATAGTGGCATTGTATCGTCCTTCTTTGGTTATATCTACTACAGGAGAATTACTAGAAAAACCTGTGTCGGATTGCCATAAATAGATTGCTTTTGGATCATCTGGTATGGTTATATCTAGGGTTAGTATTTGATCTTTGCATAGCATTCGATTTTCTCCAAGATTTATAGGTACAGGTAAAGGGTCTGATAGTTTTATTTGTTGGTATGCTATACATCCTTGGCTATCTTTAATTTCTAGGGTATAGGTGCCTTGGTTTAGGTGGTCTAAACTAAGTGTTGTTTGTCCTGTATTCCATAAGAATTGATATGGTGGTGTACCGCCAGTAACGTTTAGTACTATCTGTCCGTCATTACCTTGGTAACAAGTTGGGTCTTTTTGTAGGATACTGGTTACTAGTATTCCTCCGGGTTGTGCTACATAGGTTTTGTCTGTTGCTTGACACCCTCTACTGTCAGTAACGTATACGGTATAGTTGCCAGATATTAAATTATGGATCGTTGAGGTTGTACCTCCAGTTGACCAATTTATTATATATGGAGGTGTTCCGCCTGTTATTTCTACCGTTGCAGTACCATTATTCCCTTTATCACATGAGATAGGGGTAGTGGATAGTTTTAATTGTACGAGTTCTGGTTCTATAAACTGGTATATACTGTCTGTTGCTTGTATAAGCAAATCGCTTTGGTATATCCCCATTATTTGTCCCATACTATCTTCTGCATTTAGTGCAAATTTGCCTGCACTTAGATCCGTTGCTATACTATCGGTTTGAGTGGTTAGCGTTTCCCATGTTCCAGATGGATTTTGTTTTTTCCATGTGTATTTATAGGGTAATCCACTGGTAAAGGGTACTCCACCTGACACATGACCAACAATGGCTCCATCACTAAAGGGGTCTAAGTGTTTGTTTTTTTGATTACAGGAGATTGGAATATATTCTTCAATAATGGCTTCTATGGGTTCATAGATAGTAAATTCGCTGTTTATAGTAGTACACCCTTCTTTGGTATCTGCCTTTGGATAATTTTGGTCTTCTATGGTTAAAAAATAGGTGCCTGCTGTTATAGTATTGAGTCGTATACTATAGGTATTATCTGCTAATATTTTCGTACTGGTTTGAGGATTTAATGGGATTCCGTCTTTATTTGCCCATCGATAGGTGTAACTTTTATCAGGCATTGGTGTTCCACCTTTTATATTTGCTTCTATCCAAGCATCGGATGCTTCTATTTTTGATGGTCTACCGTATGCGGTGTAGGTTATGGTTATGGGATCGGATGGTTGTGTTATGTTTATGTCTTTTATATCTTGACATCCTCTACTATCTGTAACAATAACTTCATAATTCCCTTCGGGTAGTTTGGTGATTTTTTCTGAAGTATCTCCTGTGTTCCAAAGTATGGTATAGGGTGGTGTTCCTCCATTTATTGCTGCTGTAACCCATCCGTCTGATCCTAAATGACAGAATACGTCTCTTTTGCTTAATGCTACTTGGAGTAAAGCGGGTTCTTTTAGTATTCTGGTACTGTCTATTGCTTTACTAAGTAAATTATTGAGGTATTCTCCTAGTACGATTCCGTTGGCATCTTTAATATTTACCGCGTATAACCCATCATCTAGATTGGTTGCTGTACTATCTGTTTGTTTGGTTAAAACTTGCCAATCGGTTGTGTTTTTTTTCTTTTTCCAAGTGTATTGATAGGGTAAACCTGTTTTAAAACGTACTCCTCCTGTTGCATGAGCCGTTAATACGCCATCGCTAAATGGATCTCCATATTCGTTGTCTTGGTTACAAGAAATGGGTTTGTCTTCTGTTATGGTTACAACTAGTGGTAGTGGTTCGTCTAATAAAAAGGTTTTTGAGGTGGTACAACTGTCTTTTATTGTTGCAGGTTTATAATTAGCATCTGTTATAGTTAGGGTATAGGTTCCTTTTCCTATATTTTGTAACCGTATGCTATAATCTCCTGTTGTCGGATCTGTTTTGGATACTACATTAGCATTCCAATTTTTCCCATCTTGATCCGTCCAAATGAAGTTATAACTTCCATTAATAGCTGGTGTTCCTCCGCTTACTCTTGCTTCTATCCATCCATTAGTCAGTCCAAAGGCTGTAGGTTGTTTAAAGTCTTCTGGATAGGTAAGCGTTACGGGTTTGTCTGGTTGTGCTATTTCGATTGTTTTTTTTGCACTACAACCATTTGAATCTTTTACTAGAATGGTATACTTACCTGTGTATAGATTATCTCGGTTTGTGGTTTTGTTTTTAGCATCGTCTAGCCATTTTATGGTATAGGTTCCTGTACCACCAGTTATGGTAGTATGCATGTATCCATCATTACCACCGTGGCAATATACATTTTGTTTGTTTACGTTTATTAGTATAGGGTTGGGGGCTTTTAATGTATATATTACATCATTGGCTTTTACCAAAATAGTATTGGTGTATGTGCCTATTATAATTCCGTTGGCATCTTCAATATTAACGGCATATTCTCCTGCGGATAAGCTATGGATAGTACTTTCTGCTATATTTTTGTTTTGGTATATTTCCCATACTCCAATTGGATTTTTCTTTTTCCAAGTATAGTAATACGGTAAGCCTCTATTTTGGGTTGTTTTTAAATGTACACCGCCTGAAGCATGGGCGGTTAATTCGCCGTCTTTATCTTTGTCTATCTGCGTATTTTCTGGGTTACAACTGATGGGTTTGGTTTCTTGTATATTTAAAATTAAAGGATCTGGTTGTCCTAATGAATAGCTGCTATTCGTTACACTACATCCTGTACGGTAGGTTGCAGTATTGTAATTTTTATCTGTTGCGGTTAAGAAATAGATTCCTGATCCAATGTTTGTAAGGGTTACAAAAAACTGTTTATTTCCGGATCCATCGGTTTCTACATTTTCTAGGGTACTGGTTAGGATAATACCTTTATTATTTCTCCAAACATAATTGTATTTATCGTTGTTTAAGGGTGTGCCTCCTATTATATGTGCTTTTATTTGTCCGTTTGTAAATCCATTGGCGGTAGGTTCTGTTGTGTTTGCAGCTACATATTGAATTTGTAGTGGTACTGGTGGTTCATTGATCCTAACGGGTACAACTTTAATGGTTGCTGTTGGGATATTGCTACTATTTAGGATATATGCAATACATTCTTTTGTTCGGTTGCGTACTAGTTTTCGTACTCTTATTTCGTAATTATCTGGTTTTAGAAGTGTCAAACGATGCTGTGTAGGGGTACTAAAATCTTTCCAATTAGAGAATGTTTGTCCTTGACCTCTATAACTATATTGGTATACACCACTGTTTCCTCCTTTGGCAGTGATTTGTATTTCTCCATCGTTGTTATTGTTTGGGTTGCCGTCTCCATCATTACATCTAGAGTTAATTACTTCTGTAATGTTAAATTCTACTGGGGATGGACGTCCAATAGTAAAAGACATAGAATGATTAGAAGCTTCTGAATAGGTATTAAATTTCCCGTAAAATCCAATAACAGTAGCTCGATAGCTTCCTGGGTGTAGATTTTCTATGGTATAACTATCTAAAACCCCTGTATCGGGATTAGCTTGTAAGTTTATTATTTCTGGGACTGACGGAAACGTAGAAGATCCTACTTCAGGAAGAATCGCTAATTTTTCCCCAGAGAATAAAGGTCTAGAAAATTTGAAACGCACATTTCCATCTCCACTATTATAACAACTCGGATTATTTACGGTATTACTTATAAATGTTGGAGCAGAAGGAACAATAGTGTATGTTCTTGGAGTTTTAGAGAGTGTTGAGAGTACTGATAGATTACAAGATTTTATCCTAAATTGAATTTTTTTTCCGAGATACGCTTCAGCAGAATTTTTTAAAATATCTCTTGCGCTAACCCAAATTGAAGATTTTCTATTAATTACCGATGGAAGACTCTTATAACTACCACTATAGTTTAAACGATACTGCCAATGATAAGAACTTAAATCTTCAGGGAAACCTGAAGTTGCTTTTAGATTTATTTTATGATCTAAAGGTAAAAAATCATTAATCCCTAGTGACAATACTTCTATTATAGGTTCTACTTTAACAGTTAAATCAGAATGCCATAAACCGTTTCCAAACAGTCCGTTTCCATGTTGTACTGATGTTGAATAAAAACAATTGTATGGTTTGTATATATTAAAAGTAGTTTCGCCTGTTTCATGTTGTCCACAACTATTTAGCCAAGCCTTATACCATCGTTTGGCATAGAAACGAATCCGCCTAACAGGAAATTTACTAGAAATTATTTTAGTTTTATTAATTGAAAATCTATGGGTTCCAAATGACCCTTCAGCTATTGTTACCTTAGTATTGTTAGTTAGTGTCGCTTCAATAATATATTCTCCACAATTAGCATTTTTACTTTGATGTGCAGTTCCGTTAACACTAATTTTATAGCTCCCTTGTGCATAAGTTAGTACGGATACAAATAAAAACAATATGATTATTACTTGCTTCTTCATATTTTAATATGTTATGTTAACCGTTTTTATCGTTGTATAAGAGCCATTTTTAATTTTGGCTTTTAACTGATATGTGTAGTTAGTATTTGGACTAATATGGGTGTCTTTTATTTTTTTAATAGTTGGAGGAAATTGTTTCCATAAAACAGGTTTACCGCCTTGTTTGTTTTTGTATATACTAATTTCTGAAACTTCATCTGCTACTATATTCCATGATAATTCAATTTTATGGTCTATCCTATTAGCAAATCCAGAAAACCCTTTTATGATCTTTTTTTCGCTGTTCTTTTGTACTGTTATAGTCAGTGGTGTAGATGGTAGAGAAATCAATGCCGATTCATCTTCTGCAAAAATGGCATATCGATATTGTTTTCCGTTTTTTGCTGTTTTATCCGTATAGTTGGATATTGTATCTGTTTTATAAATCATCTCCCATCCTTTTTCTGTCTCGGTAGTATGTTGTCTATAAAGCTTATGATATACAACATCGTCACTACTACTATTGATCCATTGCAGGTCTATTCCTTTTTCGATTACCTTATATTTAGAAAATATTGGAGAAGAAGGTGGAATTATATCTGGTTTTTTGAGTTGTAGTTTTTCGGAAAAATCAGACATATTAAAACGTTTATCTACTGCTACTATTTGATAATATACTTTTGTATTTAGTGATTTTATCTGTACCGTATCCTGAAATGTGTTTTTGATAATTGGTGCAATAGTGAGTTGTGCTACTTCTTCTTTTTCTATATTTCCTCTAAATATTCGGTATCCTAATAGATCATTTTCTGTATTAGCTTTCCATTTTAATTTCACAACTCCTAATGTGTCGATTATTCCTGCTACTTCGATGGGTGCTGTTGGAGGTATACTATCTATAGTTTGTATAAATTTGGGAAAAGAAGTTTTTTTCTGATTGTTATTTCCAATAGCTGTTATGGTAAAATAGTTGGAAGGTTCTGTTTCTGCATATGTTATTTCTCGTGTATGAGAAGCAATATCTGATCGAACTATTTTATAGGGTCCTTTTTCTTGTGCAGACCAGTTTAGAGTAAAGCTTGAAATTTCTTTTTCTGCTGTTTTATTAAATTCCCAAAAAAGTTTTACAGTACCAGAATTGTCAAATTCATATTTAGATATATGAGGTGCATCTACAAGTTTTTTTATACCTGTACCAACAACAACATCAGAATAAGGTCCTTCAATACCAAAAGATGAGATACCTTTTACTCTATAATAGTATTTTTTATCGTTTTTTGATATAGGATCAATATGAAACATCCGCTTGGCAGGATTATCTGGTTTATCATTCATATTTACCAAAGGAGTATCTCCTAATCGTGTGAAATTATTACCATCTTCTGATCGCTCTATGAAATAAGAAGTATAAATGGTTTTAAACATTTCATATTCCCATGTGAGTAATATACTTTTATCATCACCAATAGCTATAAGATCAATCGGTTTTGGTAATTCCTCTTCTTTATTAGATTCCACAAATATGGTTCCCATCTCAACTTTTAATAACTCTTCTGGAATTGCAGTTTTAATGGCATAGAAATAGGTTTCATTCTTTTTTATGGTGTTATCTACAAAACCTAACCCTCCCATTTTGGCTGCTTCATAATTCATGTCTGCTGCAAACAATGCAAAAGAAAAACGTTGCTCTATTTCTTTAGCTTTATTTATAATCATAGCCAATCCTCCTGGTGAATTTTCTATTTCAAAAGTTTCTCCATATAATGCTTGTGCTAATATTGCTGCATGGTTGTTATTTTTTACTATGTTTTCCCATTCAGCTAAAGGTTTAGGTGTTATAGGTGTTGGAGTTAGAAGTGTTTTCTTAGGTTTATCTAATTGCAACCCATCTCTTTTTACTGTAAATCGTTCTATACTGTATCCGTATTTGTTCGCTTTTACCCATGCAGATGAATTGGTTACTGCCCATCGTAACATTATACTATTTGAGTCTACTCTAGATAGCACTTTAATAGATGGTGGTATTACATTACTCTCCTGAGCATAAGTAATTTTCTTGATGCTTAAAAAGATGGATATTAAAATTATAATCTTACGCATTATCTAAATTTTAATGGATTTTTATAATCAACCTTAGATGATGAACCCTTGATTCCTCCTGGTAAAATATATTGGAGCTTAACTTCATATTTTCCATATCTCATAAAAAAATAATCTGCTTGTGCTAATTTCATTATAGGGTGTTGAATAGTTATTTTACCACTTGTTAAATCTCTATAAGCTTGATCCCTGAGGTCAATAAAATCTTCTTTATATACTCTTGGGAGATTATACATATATGGAAAATGAGTTTGTATTATATTAGTGTTGGTATTATTTTCTAGACTTGTTAAATAATCACTTTCTATAGGTAATGCACGTCTTGGAGGTATTCCTAAAAGTTTAGTTTTTCGTGATACTATATGATAATTACCTCCAAAGGGGTAATTACTGTATATAACAGGATTAATATCTTGATTAAAATAGGTGTCTGATAAAATAGCTTCTTGTGATACTAAAGGAATATTTTCAGAATATTTGCTTCCTTTTAATTCTAATATGCTAAATCCGTCATATGATGCTACTTGGTTAAATAAGAATATAACATCAGAATTGATTTTTCCTACACTATGATCGGTTACATTTATATCTTTTATTTTATCTGCGAATGTTTTGTGCTTACTAGTTTTAAATGCATAGGTAAGTCGTTCTATTTCTCCGTCTTTTAGGACATTCTGTGCTTTATTTTGTCGAACCTCCATCGTATTGTTTTCGCCATAGTTATTTACTTTGGTAGTAGATTCGGTTGCGGTTGTACTGGATTTTGATTTGGGTGCGCTAACAATAGACATGTTATATTTTGTTGTTTTCTTTACTTTGGGAAGCGAATAACTTACTTTGTTGTCTGCTGTGCTATAGTTAAAAGCAGATGTATCTGTATTTCCATTTTCATCTATATAATTTACGGTGCTTTTCCATTGTGTATTATCAAAAAGGTAGTCTTGCCCTCTTCTAAGTTGGATGTATCCTGTATTGTATTCGTTTCTGTAAAATTGGGTTTGATCTACTACTGGATATGCGTATTTTATGTTATGCAATGGGATATGATCGGGTGCTGTGCCTGTAGTGAAATTTCTTTCTTCTATTTCTACTACTTTTTTACCATCTTCTATTATGGTATTAAAAACGCCGTTTATTTTTTCCTGAAAACTAACTTCAACGGTTACTTTTAATTTTGTTTTTGGTGGAAGAATATCCTCTGACATAAAGGTTACGCGATCATTCATGTATCCCCATTCTAGTTTCCCTTCAATCTTTTTACCAGTAGCATCGGTAATTTCACATTTTTCTAGTATTATTTTATAGGTTTTGTCTCCATCATCTTCTGGTATTACAACGGGTTGGTTTACTCGCATGGCAAAGGCTGCTTGTGGAGCGGCAAAGACATCTATGTTATTTTCTCCATCTTTTGGGGTGAGGTCGGTAATGATTTTAATACCACCAATTGGTGCTCCGTTTTCGAACACACATTCTTCTCCTATTGTTATTTTGAATCTGTAACTTCCTTTTACTAATCCTCCTAATAAATCATAATATCCAGCTGCATACCCTTTCATCCAAAAAGGATTTGGTCCTTTGGCTTGCATAAGTATGGCTGCGCCTCCTTTGATTATCGGGATTTTCTTTTTTATAAAAAATAGTTTGATTTTGATACCTAATTCACCTTGTAGATAGGCATAAGATTGTCCATTGGCATACCAACCATTAATCCCTACTTCGTCTCCAGTATTGACACATCTAGCGTTACCATAGTTTTTTACCATGATGTCAAAACCTACTCCTGCTTGAAAACGTGCGTATAATATTAAGAAATGCATGTCTCCTGTATCTATTTTAAAATCTGTCCCAAAGGCAAATCCTCTTCCTTCTCCTAATGCGTTTTCATCCCGCATATAATTTAAACTTTCTGCTTCTACACCCAGAATTTGTGCTACTTCGGGTGGCGGTGGTGGACTACCAGGTATGCGATCTCCTACCATAAAATATCCTCCTGTTTCTACAGAAAAAGATCCAATTCCCATTTTTAGTCCTAGTCTATCCGTTGGTGTTCCCATATGTACGTACCACTGGTCGGGAGAAATGTGTACAACTCCCCAACCAGCTCTTCCTCTTGATGCTCGTCCTTGTATTACTCCTCCGGCTACACTAACATATAAATCTAAGTCGGCATGGAATGTATCGTTTACAAAATCGAATTGCATTCCCATTTTGGCACTAATAGCAGCTTCTCCAACAATTTCTGGTTCATATTCTTCGGTAGCCTTGTCTAAAAAAGTTTTTCCAGTACTACTATTCATAATGCCGTTCAATTTTTCGTTATCCGCCATAGTACTGAGTTTATCTTTTAATTTTCCGACTGGGTTCGGGTAATCAAATGCTTTCATTACTTGTGCTTCTCCAAATAGTCCTAATCTATTTACACCCCCACGAGTGTTAAATTCTATTTCGAAACCTGCTCCAATAGCTATGGCAGATTCATCCCCAATTGCACCAAATACCATTGCTTTTACTCCTAATCCTGTTGTGTTATTGGGGATATAAGAAAGTCCAGATGGGGAGAATTGGGATCCTGCATTGGCTCTTCTATTCATTCTATAATATGCGCCACCTGCAAAACCAGATATTTGCATAGGACCTACTTGCAGTTTTAGTCCGTGTATGGCTGCGTCTACATACCAATATCGATATTCTTTTTTACCGAAAATTGCTTTGCAAGTTAATGGTCCAAAACTGCCAAATGTTCCTTGTAATTCTGCTGAAAATCCGTTTCCATATACTGGGTCGTTATCCATTAGTACTAATAGACCTTTGAGTTGTACTGCACCCATATCGGCATCAAGAAATATCTCGTCTATACCTAAACGATCATATTTCCAACGTTGTTTGTATTGTTCTTCATAGAGTTTACCGTATACACCTATTCTTGTACTTCCTGCAAATCCTTTATCCATTAGGTTTACTTTAATGTCGAATTCTATTCCTGATTCGTATTCGTTGGATATAAATGCTATATCTGCAATGGAAACTGGGAAACCTGCTAGTTTTATTTCGTCTTTATATCCTAAATAATCTACTTTTATTGCTGGTGATGTGGTTTGTAATACTAAATTTTGAAATTCAATTCCTTTGAACTGTACTATGTTTGTATCTTCTTCTTTTTCAGTGTAGGGTTGTCCTTCATTTTGTAAGGATTCTTTTTGACTTGCGCTGATTGCCATTCTACCATTTAAGATTGCTTTAGGGCGAAAATTTCCATCGATTACGGATAATTCTATGGTTGAGTTTGGAAATAATTCTGCTTTTGCTTGGAATACATCAAATCGGAGTGTTTCTACTGTGGATACTGCTAAGGTATATTCTTCTTCGGTGATGATTCCTTGGTATCCTAATCCTAATTTTTCGTTTTTGTTTTGCTCTCCTTTGTCTGATATGGGTAATAAGATCTGACCGTTAAAATCTGCTCCTATTAATTGATTGGATGCTAATTCGATGCTTATTTTATCTACTGAATATGCCCAAGCTTTGGAGTCTGAAGTTCTTCCTGATTTTAGTGGTATTATATTTTCTGCTGTAAAATAACCAGATACGCCATGTTCATCTATCAATAAATCTGCTGCTTCAAAAAATAATCTTTTATTTTGTGAGATGCTTTCTTTAGTTTTAAATTCTTCGGGTAAGCCTATTTGTAGGGATGCTATATATACTCCTCTCCAAGATTCTACACTTGGTATTAGTAGTCCATTGTCGTAATAATGCTTTGGAAAATACACATTGTCGGTTCTTATATCACTAAAATCAAATATGGCTTGTTGTACAAAGAATATGAATTTATCGGGTTGATTAGCTAATACGAATGGGGAAAGATTTATTTCTACTAGAAGATCATTCCAATCTGATATATCTGCTCTGAATGCTCCTGTAACGCGATTGGGTATCTGAATGTTTTTTTGATCTGCTGTTTTATAGTTTCTAGTTTCGGGTAGTAGTTTCCCTTGATTGTCAACTGGTAGTATTAGATTACGAGAAAATTGTACTTCTCCTTCTATTCCCATTTTTTTTACGCCATCACAACCAATGGTAACGTAGGTTCTGTTACGGGTGTCTCCTGTTTGGTAATCAAATCCTCCTTTTAGTGTTAGTAACCAATTACCTGCGTTAAAAGGAATAAATATATCTCCTAATAATACTAGATTGGCATCGCCAATAATTCCGCCTTGATGTGATAATTTTACATTATTGGCTCCAAAAAATAATTCTATTGGAGTTCCGTCTTCTTTGGTTTGTGGTAATGATATTCTTACAAATACTGTGAGTTCTGTGTATTTTTTATTAAATCTCGCTTTGGTAAATGCTATTTGGTATTCGACTTCATTTAATTGATGTTTAATACCGACTGGTAAAGTTTGTATGTTTTCGTTACTAAAAGAAGTTATCCATTTACCGCTCTTCTCTATTTCTTCAAATCCTGCTTTTGCTTCTTGTTTTCCTTCGTTTATTAGTTCACTGGATGCTGGATATTCATTTCTAATATTAGGAAAAGTAAATTCTGGTAGAATTGCTACACTTTTTTTTTGATGTAGTGGGAATTTTTTATCTAATTCTGGAAAATGAAATAATTCTTTAACTGCGATTGTGTTCTTCGTTATATTTTCAACATTATTTTTTACGACTAAAGAATCTGTTATTGTAGAAGTATGGCTATATAACTGTGTTACAATCAACCAAAAAAGTAGGGGTATTTTACTTTTCATAAAATAATGTTAATATTCGGGAGGCAATGATACAAAAAAAACACCAATTATTACAGTTTTACAGTTGTTATTAGGTGTGTTACTAGTATAAATCGAATGGATTATGTTAAAAATTGATTTTGATGAGATTGTTTTCAGAAAATTTACTTTCTGCTGCTAATTGTGCTAAAAAATGGACTTGTAGGTACAGGTATTTAGGAATAAGAGTAGTCCAAAGCGTATAGGTATACTCTTATTCCCTGTAGTAGAATAAACTAATCTAAAATTATTTTTACTTTACTGCTGTGTATTTTTATTATGAAAAAAAGAGTTAATATAATTATATCCCGTATTTTCACTATCCATTTCAACAAAATCTAAAACTAAATCAACATCACCAGCTTTAGTTTTTTTCTTTAATATGGTTTTATCAATATAATTCCATTGTTTTTTGTCTAAATCATATATGTATACATAAATATATGAAGGCTTTTTTATATTATATTCAAAATATTTATTCTTATTATGAATCGTGTCTGGTAATGATTCTTCAAACTTTTCAGCATAAATAAAATCCTCATTATAATCTTCTTCTTTAAATGTTACATTAAGAATATCTGATGGTTTTCTATAATATAAAACTATATAGTAATTTTCTAAGTCTTCTATAGGTTTATATTTATCTGTATCTGATGGTTTGATATTTTTTTTATCTTTTCTTAGATAATTAACGCTATACATTCCTTTATTTACTTCAAAGTTAAATATCATTGGAAGATAAAAGTCGTGACTTAACTTTTTACTATAAAACTGATTAAGAAAAAATTGCAGTTGTTTTTCTGACAAATCATTTGTCTCTGTTTTTAAGGATTCTAATTTTATATTTTCTTCTTCTTTTTTAGTCTTTTGTTGAATATTATTACATGATTGAAAAGAAAAAAACACGTAAATTATTAATATTAAGCTAGCATTATTTATTAATCTCATAATTGTTTTAAATGTATCTGAAACTATTATGTTAACATTGTTCATTTTACAACGCTATAACAACAACGATTTATAGCAATAAACCATTGTTGTTTGTTCTGTATGATTATCCCGTTTTTATTTACTAGATTCTAACAAAGCATTTAGCTTTTCGGTATCTACTACTTCTATTATCTTTACTCTACTGCTATGAATATGACCTGTAGTACCTTCTTCAGTAATAACAGTCCACCATTTGCCCTCACTTTGTGCTTGTATGGCAAATTTTTCTCCTTTTAGTATTTTCTTTTTAATTTTAGATTTAGAATTTTTATCCGCTCTTAGATTGCTATATCCGTCGGGATCATCTATCACAGCATAGGCTATATACATTTCTGGTCCTAATGAACTTTGTCCAAATCTTTTGTTTTTGGGTATGTATGTTTCATAAGTAAACTCTTTTAGGTCTTTATCGCCGTAATAATTGTATTTTTCAAAAATATCTTTTAACTCTGAATCATTATCATATATGTATTCTATCATACCCGCCTGACCAACTTTATAACATTTAGCCATTAAATACCCATATATTTCTTTGGCGTCTCCCTCATAGCTCTCAGGATACTTATATACCCAATTAGCAATAGTGGATAGTTGGGATAATTCTGCTCTATGTTCAATCATTTTATCTAGCATATCTTTGCGTAATTGCCATTGACCATAAGCATCAATGTCTGCTTCCATACTAAATATACTATCGTACCTGTAACCAAATACAAACTTATTTAATTCTTCGGGGCTGGATAAGTCTGCGTTACTAAAGGTATATTTTAACCAATCATCTCTATCAGTATAACCATATTTTTTTACAATATCTATAATACAAGAAGGTCTATTCGTTTTAATCCAATTTGTAGCTGTACTATCTTTATAAAAAATCATGTTATTATAATTACATAGTATACCTGTCACCCTTTTGTTAGTTTGATCAAAAAGCTCTTTTCCCATTTTTTTTAAGTCTTCTAAATATGGGATTTCCGGATCTAAATCTATAGGGATAAGATAATTATATCCTTTTACTGCTACTTCAGGATAAACTTCATTAGGAGTAAGTATAATTTCTTTATCTGGTGATTCGGTTATATCTTTTACAACTTTTTCGAATGTTATTAAATCAATTCCTGATACCTCTTTTATTCGTTTTCGGAACTCTTCGTCTGTAGGTCTTTTAAAGCAATCTCCCATTTTTTCGTTTAAAATGGTGTATTTGTCCATTTCTATAGCAGAACTTTTCATTGGTTTTTCTTTTTTACTATTATTACAGCTGATAAGGCATATAAATATTACTAATATTTGAATTATTGTTTTTTTCATTTTTATAATTTAATTATTTCTCTAAGATTCCTTCCCAGTATATTTTGTCATTAGTAGTTGTCTTTTCTACTACTTTTCGTTCCTCTAATATTACCCGAACATATCGCCTATCTATACTCATATCATATGTTTTATTATCTGAACCTATTCTAGTTTTACCATCTAATTGATTATGAACAAATAATTCAGGGATTTCATTATAAAATTCTTTTACCGGAATTTTACCTAAAGTGTTTGTTCCTTTATTACCATTACCACTGGCAAAGGTTAAACACCCCTGTGAACCATTTATATCATTATGATGGATAGCAATACCTCCCCTTTCTCCATCCACACCTTTAATAATTCGTCCATTTTTAGTATCCGCTATATACATATCAAACCTACCTTCTGGCTTATTTTTGTTAGGTGAAGAATCTACTTTAGACACCATGTAATATTTATCTCCAGGAGGGGTTTCATTTAAATTACCATACCTTTTATCCGATCTATCCGAAGATTTAAGAGACATATGCGCATCTCTGGTTAAATAGGATTTAAAATCGGGATCAGGTAAATTATCTTTACTTTTCAATTCTTTATATTTAGTTAATTCCATTCCACGATAAACGCTTGTTTTATAAACAATATAATTACCTATTTTATGATCTCCTTTACCACTAACAACTACCACAGTTCCTTTTTGTCCTTTTCTACGTTTAAAATCGGTACAATCTTCTACACCAAGTACTTTTATGGCTTTCTCTAAGTAATCCAATCGGTGTTCGTATCCCTTAAAAGCACTATTAATCTTGTAAGTAATTGCTTTTAGCGCATCTTCGTTTGCTCCCATATCAGAACGAGTAAGTAAATTTTCTCTTTTCCAATAAATTAATGCTGCTGCCATAGCATATACTTTGTTGGTTCGTACTTTATCAGGGGTTGCTACAAAGTCTTCTTCTTGGATATCCTCATTTAGCCGTGCTATCCAAGTGTTATATTTGTTGGTTATGCTTTTAAAATTACTTTTACCTGTTAGTTGTATAAATCCACTTCCTCTATACTTCCACCCATCGGCGTTTTGGTCACTCCAATTACTAGTGATCGGAGTGTTACCTAAATCTTTTGCTTTAGGGTTTTTGCCATATGCCCAATTAGCAATAC
This sequence comes from uncultured Flavobacteriaceae bacterium, assembly GCA_963768325.1. Lineage (GTDB taxonomy): Bacteria > Bacteroidota > Bacteroidia > Flavobacteriales > Flavobacteriaceae > Aquimarina. Next base: position 25,859 of record CAVYIL010000137.1, read on the forward strand.
TTCTTTTATCTTCTGCTGTAACTTAAGTTCTTGTTTTACCATTATCCCCATATCCCCATTCTTTGGCTTTGGTATTATCACTATCATAGTCCGTTTTAAAATTCCCAAAAGTTTCTTTTAATGAACTCCAATTATATACAAAACCTTCTTCCATTTCAGAAAATTTACTTTCTGCTGCTAATTGTGCTAAAAAATGGACTTGTAGGTACAGGTATTTAGGAATAAGAGTAGTCCAAAGCGTATAGGTATACTCTTATTCCCTGTAGTAGAATAAACTAATCTAAAATTATTTTTACTCTACTGCTATGAATCCATCCTTTTTGGTTTTTAAAATAAACATACCACCATCCTTCTTTATAAAAATCACCAATGATTTCTTTATTGGATTTGGAAACCATAAACTCTTCTCCTCTTTGTATTTTGAACAACACTTTTCCTTTGCTGTCTCGTACATTAGTATAACCATCGGGATCATCTATAACAGCAAGGTGATATACTGGCTGAGGTTTATCCTCATCTCTAGGAGTCTGACCAAATGAACCTAAACTATAGCTTTTTAAATCCTTATAATTATAAAAATCGTGCTTTTTTAGCAGTCCTAATACCATTGGGTTTTTATGGTATAATTCATCTATTATTCCTACGATACCTTGTTGTACCACTACATTCATTAAATAAACAATATCTTCTAGTCTTTGTTCTTCGGTTTCATAAGAACATATCTTTTCTTCATTTTGTTCTATACTTTTTACTGTGTACTCATTAGAATCACTTACGATCATAGCGATATAAAAAGCAAAACTATCATCTAACTCTATTATTTTTTCTACTACATTTCTACGCACATAATTCCCTTTTTTTTCTTTCGTCCAACCCATTACCATTTCATTTATATTATCTTGCGTATTCTCGTCCTCTTTTATAGATTCTAGGATGAATTTAACATAACGATCATCTTTGATATATGCATACTCATGAATCATATGCATAAATGTATACGGCTTTTTGGCTTTTAGATATGCAAAAGAGGCTTTGTCATCATGAAAAACCCAATTATTGAAATGAAAAAAGGTTTCTTTTCTTTCTCTAGGAAATTTCTCGAATTTGTCATATTCACCAAAAAAATCTACTAAATAATCCTCGATAAGGGGAGTGATAAATCTATTTTCTCTATATGCTTCTGGATTAAGTGTAGCATAATCTACATCATTTAATATTAACCAAGGGTTTTCCCATATAATGGTATCCTTTTTATTATAATCAACAGTATCAATATCTATACTAAACTTTTCAATAATTTTATTTTTAAAAGTAGTTGCATCTGGAAAAATATAATTTTTGGAATGCAAATATTGAAAGGCTGCTTTTACATCGGAAACTTCGTAATTTGCAATTGGGTATTTTGTAGAAAAAGGGATCATACTAGAATCTTCTATTGTTGTTTTATTTTCTTCTTTAGGTTTATTATTTGCGGTGGTAACATTTTCTTTGCAAGAAAATAATGTTAGGCTTATTGCTATTAGTATAATTATTTGATTCATATGGTTATTTACTAGATTCTAACAAAGCATTTAGCTTTTCGGTATCTACTACTTCTATTATCTTTACTCTACTGCTATGAATATGACCTGTAGTACCTTCTTCTGTAATAACAGTCCACCATTTGCCCTCACTTTGTGCTTGTATGGCAATTTTTTCTCCTTTTAGTATTTTCTTTTTAATTTTAGATTTTGAATTCTTATCCGCTCTTAGATTGCTATATCCGTCGGGATCATCTATCACAGCATAGGCTATATACATTTCTGGACCTAATGAACTTTGTCCAAATCTTTTGTTTTTGGGTATATATAATTCATTAGTAAACTCTTTTAGGTCTTTATCGCCGTAATAATTGTGTTTTTCAAAAATCTCTTTTAACTCTGAATCATTATCATATATGTATTCTATCATACCCGCCTGACCAACTTTATAACATTTAGCCATTAAATAACCATACATTTCTTTAGCATCTCCCTCATAGTTATCTGGATCGTTATTTACTTCATTTGCAATAGTGGATAATTGAGATAATTCTGCTCTATGCTCAATCATTTTATCTAGCATATCTTTTCTTAAAACAGAAATGGTAGTACAATCTGTTCCTTCATTATTATATTCTACACATTTTCTATCAAACAAAAACTCGTTTAGCTCGTCTGGTCTAGATAAATCAGAATTATTAAATGCAAACTTCAACCAATCATCTTTATCGGTATAACCATGCTTTTTTACGATATTGGTAATGTAAGTAGGTCTATTCTTTTTTATCCAGTTTGTCGCTTTAACATCGTTATAAAAAATCATATTGTTGTAATTACACAATTCTTTATCTAAATTCAGTTTTTTATATATCTCGGTAGAAACATCCTCTTCTGATTCACCATACAGAAAATTATAAAACGATGGAATTAAATAATTATAATTTTTTAAAGCTAATTCAGAATCAGACTGTTTACCCAAAACAACCACTTTCTTATCAATTGAAAAGATTTCAACAGAAAAAATATTATTTATTGTTTCTTTAAACTGTATATCGTCTACTGGTTTAAGACATTCTGACAATAACTTTTCCCCTAAGTCATAATATATTTTATTATTCATTTCTTTGCCTACTTTGATGTTTTCAAAACCTAATTCATTGTTCTTGTTTTTTTCTTTACAACTTGAAAGATTAATTATCATAAATATTGATAATAATATATTTATTTTTACCATAACACGTTTATTCTTTGTGAACACCAGTCCATATATATTTATCAAAATTTTCATGTTGTTTTTCTTTTTTAGTTACTTTCCTTTCTTCTAATATTAACCGAACATGTTGCCTTTCTATACTCATATCATATGTAATATCATCAGTACCTACTCTAGTTTTACCTTCTAATTGTTTATGTACATACAAATTTGGTATTTCATTATATAAATTATTAACAGGAGTAGTATCAGTACTACTAGCAAGAGTTAAACAGCCTAATGAAAAAATCCTGTCATATTGATGAATCGCTATACCTTCCCTTGCTACATCCATATCACCTTCTAAAGTATCCTTAACTGTAATTTTACTGCCTTGAGGACTATCACTAACATACATCAAGTATTTATCTCCCATAGCATCTTTTTTATTATTCAAATAATATTTATCACTTGGTGGACATTCATTATGTTTTCCATATCTCAAAACTGAATGCTGAATATCTATTCGTTCTGATTTAGCCTGATGAGCATCTCTAGTTAAATAAGTAATATAGTCAGCTTCTGGTAAATTATCTTTTTCTTTCAATGCACTATACTGTTTTAAGGTCATACTTCTGTATATATAAGTTTTATATAAAACATTATTTCTTCCCTTAACCTGACTTAATTTAGTTTCACTTCCACTAACAACTACCACAGTTCCTTTTTGTCCTTTTCTACGTTTAAAATCGGTACAATCTTCTACACCAAGTACTTTTATGGCTTTCTCTAAGTAATCCAATCGGTGTTCGTATCCCTTAAAAGCACTATTAATCTTGTAAGTAATTGCTTTTAGCGCATCTTCGTTTGCTCCCATATCAGAACGAGTAAGTAAATTTTCTCTTTTCCAATAAATTAATGCTGCTGCCATAGCATATACTTTGTTGGTTCGTACTTTATCAGGGGTTGCTACAAAGTCTTCTTCTTGGATATCCTCATTTAGCCGTGCTATCCAAGTGTTATATTTGTTGGTTATGCTTTTAAAATTACTTTTACCTGTTAGTTGTATAAATCCACTTCCTCTATACTTCCACCCATCGGCGTTTTGGTCACTCCAATTACTAGTGATCGGAGTGTTACCTAAATCTTTTGCTTTAGGGTTTTTGCCATATGCCCAATTAGCAATACTTCTTTTATCTTCTGCTGTAACTTGAGTTCTTGTTTTACCATTATCCCCATATCCCCATTCTTTGGCTTTGGTATTATCACTATCATAGTCCGTTTTAAAATTCCCAAAAGTTTCTTTTAATGAACTCCAATTATATACAAAACCTTCTTCCATTTCAGAAAATTTACTTTCTGCTGCTAATTGTGCTAAAAAATGGACTTGTAGGTACAGGTATTTAGGAATAAGAGTAGTCCAAAGCGTATAGGTATACTCTTATTCCCTGTAGTAGAATAAACTAATCTAAAATTATTTTTACTCTACTGCTATGAATCCATCCTTTTTGGTTTTTAAAATAAACATACCACCATCCTTCTTTATAAAAATCACCAATGATTTCTTTATTGGATTTGGAAACCATAAACTCTTCTCCTCTTTGTATTTTGAACAACACTTTTCCTTTGCTGTCTCGTACATTAGTATAACCATCGGGATCATCTATAACAGCAAGGTGATATACTGGCTGAGGTTTATCCTCATCTCTAGGAGTCTGACCAAATGAACCTAAACTATAGCTTTTTAAATCCTTATAGTTATAAAAATCGTGCTTTTTTAGCAGTCCTAATACCATTGGGTTTTTATGGTATAATTCATCTATTATTCCTACGATACCTTGTTGTACCACTACATTCATTAAATAAACAAAATCTTCTAGTCTTTGTTCTTCGGTTTCATAAACATATAACATTTTATCATTGTGTTCTTTACTTTTTACCGTATACTCTTCATAATCACTTACGATCATAGCGATATAAAAAGCAAAACTATCATCTAACTCTATTATTTTTTCTACTACGTTTTTACGCACATAATTCCCATTTGTTTCTTTCGTCCAACCCATTACCATTTCATCTATATTATCTTGCGTATACTCGTCCTCTTTTATAGATTCTAGGATGAATTTAACATAACTATCATCTTTGATATATGCATAATCATGAATCATATGCATAAATGCATACGGCTTTTTGGCTTTTAGGTATGCAAAAGAGGCTTTGTCATCATGAAAAATCCAATTATTGAAATGAAAAAAGATTTCTTTTTTTTCTCTGGAAAATTCCTCGAATGAGTCATCTTCATTAAAAAAATCTACTACAAAATCTTCTATTAAAGGAGTTAAAAATTTATTCTCTTTATAAGCGGTGGGATATAAGACAAATTCTGTTGTTATTTGAGGGTCTAACATAACTTCATCAAATACAACAGTATTATTTTGATTAATGGTATCTATATCCATCTTAAATATTTCAATTATTATATTTCTAAATGTAGCTGCATCTGGAAAAGTATATTTTTTTGATTGTAAATATTGAAAAGCTGCTTTTTCATCTGAAACTTTGTTTTCTGATATTGTTTTATTTGTAGAAAAAGGGATCATACTAGAATCTTCTATTGTTGTTTTATTCTCTTCTTTAGGTTTATTATTTGCGGTGGTAACATTTTCTTTGCAAGAAAATAATGTTAGGCTTATTGCTATTAGTGTAATTATTTGATTCATATGGTTATTTGCTAGATTCTAACAAAGCATTTAGCTTTTCGGTATCTACTACTTCTATTATCTTTACTCTACTGCTATGAATATGACCTGTAGTACCTTCTTCTGTAATAACAGTCCACCATTTGCCCTCACTTTGTGCTTGTATGGCAAATTTTTCTCCTTTTAGTATTTTCTTTTTAATTTTAGATTTAGAATTTTTATCCGCTCTTAGATTGCTATATCCGTCGGGATCATCTATCACAGCATAGGCTATATACATTTCTGGTCCTAATGAACTTTGTCCAAATCTTTTGTTTTTGGGTATATATAATTCATTAGTAAACTCTTTTAGGTCTTTATCGCCGTAATAATTGTGTTTTTCAAAAATCTCTTTTAACTCTGAATCATTATCATATATGTATTCTATCATACCCGCCTGACCAACTTTATAACATTTTGCCATTAAATAACCATACATTTCTTTGGCGTCTCCCTCATAGCTCTCAGGATACTTATATACCCAATTTGCAATAGTGGATAATTGAGATAATTCTGCTCTATGTTCAATCATTTTATCTAGCATATCTTTGCGTAATTGCCATTGACCATAGCACTCCCAACCGCTATCAGTTCTTTTTACACTATCGCACCTAAGACCAAAAACAAATTCCTTTAAATCTTCTGGTCTGGAAAAATCCATTTTACTAAAGGTATATTTTAACCAATCATCATTTTTAGTATAGCCATATTCTTTTACAATATGTTGAATCGATAATGTATTCTTTTTAACCCAGTTGGTAGCTTTTATATTATTATAAAAAAGCATATTATTATAATTACATAACTCTTCAATAACTTGATTATAAGCACTTTTCACATCTTCCTTTTTCATTTTCTTTAAATCTATAGAACTCGGAATCATAGGTTCTAAATCATCTGAAATAATATAATTATACATTTTTACTGCTATTTCTGGGTACAATTCAGTAGAAAGAACAACCTCTTTTTCAGGTAATTCGGATATCTCTTTTGTAACATTATTATATTGTATTATATCTACACCAAAAATTTCAATAATTCGTTTTCGGAACTCTTCGTCTGTAGGTCTTTTAAAGCAATCTCCCATTTTTTCGTTTAAAATGGTGTATTTGTCCATTTCTATAGCAGAACTTTTCATTGGTTTTTCTTTTTTACTATTATTACAGCTGATAAGGCATATAAATATTACTAATATTTGAATTATTGTTTTCTTCATTTTTATAATTTAATTATTTCTCTAAGATTCCTTCCCAGTATATTTTGTCATTAGTAGTTGTCTTTTCTACTACTTTTCGTTCTTCTAATATTACTCGAACATATCGCCTATCTATACTCATATCGTATGTTTTATTATCTGAACCTATTCTAGTTTTACCATCTAATTGATTATGAACAAATAATTCAGGAATTTCATTATAAAATTCTTTAACAGGAATTAATCCTAAAGTTCCAAACTTTCCATTACCACTCGCAAAGGTCAAACATCCCTGAGAACCATTTATATCATTATGATGGATAGCTATACCATCCCTTTCTCCATCCACACCATTAATAATTCGTCCATTTTTAGTATCTGCTATATACATATCAAACCTACCTTCTGGCTTATTTTTGTTAGGTGAAGAATCTACTTTAGACACCATGTAATATTTATCTCCAGGAGGGGTTTCATTTAAACTACCATATCTTTTATCCGATCTATCTGAAGATTCAACAGACATATGCGCATCTCTGGTTAAATAGGATTTAAAATCGGGATCGGGTAAATTGTCTTTTTCTTTGAATTTATGGTATTGCTCTAGTGTCATACTACGATATATAGAGGTTTTATACATCATGTTATCTCTTTTTCCATAAGTGTTTATGACTTTTGTTGCTTTACCACTAATCACTACTACCGTTCCTACTTGCCCTTTTCTACGTTTAAAATCGGTACAATCTTCTACACCAAGTACTTTTATGGCTTTCTCTAAGTAATCCAATCGGTGTTCGTATCCCTTAAAAGCACTATTAATCTTGTAAGTAATTGCTTTTAGCGCATCTTCGTTTGCTCCCATATCAGAACGAGTAAGTAAATTTTCTCTTTTCCAATAAATTAATGCTGCTGCCATAGCATATACCTTGTTGGTTCGTACTTTATCAGGGGTTGCTACAAAGTCTTCTTCTTGGATATCCTCATTTAGCCGTGCTATCCAAGTGTTATATTTGTTGGTTATGCTTTTAAAATTGCTTTTACCTGTTAGTTGTATAAAACCACTTCCTCTATACTTCCACCCATCGGCGTTTTGGTCACTCCAATTACTAGTGATCGGAGTGTTACCTAAATCTTTTGCTTTAGGGTTTTTGCCATATGCCCAATTAGCAATACTTCGTTTGTCTTCTGCTGTAACTTTAGTTCTTGTTTTGCCATTATCCCCATATCCCCATTCTTTGGCTTTGGTATTATCACTATCATAGTCCGTTTTAAAATTCCCAAAAGTTTCTTTTAATGAACTCCAATTATATACAAAACCTTCTTCCATTTCAGAAAATTTACTTTCTGCTGCTAATTGTGCTAAAAAATGAGCTTTTCGGGTACAGGTGTTTAACCTAAAGAATTTTCTTTGTCCGTTTAAGAAATCTATGGCTTCTTGTAATCCTTCTTCTTTTATATCGTCACACATAGATTTTAGATGTGCTAAAGTAATGTCTTCATTACAATTAGGACAATGGTGTTTTTTTATTTTTTCTTTACTAACGGTAGATTTTTCTACGCGCACCAAATTACAACTTTCGGGGCTTTTTTCCACATTCAATTTTTCTGCATTCGGGCTTATTTTTAGTCGATAAATGTAATTGGTATTGTCTGCTGCTAATTCTCCAAAATATTTTTCATTAATTTTAGGTATAATTTCTAAATATCCTTTATCCTCTTTAGCGTATTCTGTCTCCCAGTTTTTTTGGATGGTAAATTTTAGTTCTGCTTTTCCGTTTGTGTTTACGTTAATTTTTTGTTTAGTTCCTGCTATTGCTTTTTTATCACCGTTCCAGTCAATAGCCCTACGGCATCGCCGTGGCCGTGACCGCGCAGACGTCGCCGACGAATCCCAAGGCGCTGGTCGCGTACAGCCGCCGCGCGTCGGCCTCGGACTCTGGATGCCTTCGCCTTGACGGCGGACCTCGACTACTCCAACCCGACGGTCGTCTACAGCGATGTCACCGCGCGCTGGAGCTCGCACAGCCCGAGCGGCGTGCTACGTCGGCGGCTCGGATCAATGGTCTCGGCGTTCGTTCGGGAGATCCAGGGTGCCAACGGCCGGATCTTCGTGTACATCGACCAGGCGACGGGCACGACCCTGAACGGGGGCACGACACTGGG
>CAVYIL010000138.1:0-5139 GCA_963768325.1 uncultured Flavobacteriaceae bacterium
ACCTAGAGAAATAGCAAAAGAAAAAATAATAAACTGGATGCAAAAAACAAAGCTTCTAAATATGACAGTCTTTAATACCGTGGTTAACAGTTTAAATTATCACTTAGAAACTATTTTGAATTTCTTTATAAAAAGACATACAAATGCAAATGCAGAATCTTTTAACTCCAAGATAAAGTTGTTTAGAGCAAACTTAAGAGGGGTAGTTGATGTGAAATTTTTTCTCTTTAGAATGGAAAAACTTTTTGCCTAATCCCCAGAATATTTATGTGAGCCAACATTATCTTCTGGGGTGTATATAGCGCATATTTATACAGATAATACTGATTTTATTCGGAGAATTGTAATTAGATAATTATACTATATTTATTAATTTTTTAGAAGTAAAAACGTCGTAAGGCTATTATTGTGAGATAGTGTTCTTACGACGCTTTTAGGATTGGAGGTTGCCACGAATTAATACCATTTTGTCATGAATTTGCTGTGAAATAAAATGATATAAAATTCGGTAAATTAATTTTTTAAGCTGGCTAAACTAGATTTAATAGTTAAAATTTTAGCTTCAGAATCGGATTGTTTTTTCCTTTCTATGGTGATAACTTCTTCGGGGGCATTATTTACAAATCGTTCATTTTGTAATTTCTTTTGTACAGATTTAAGGAATCCTTCTGCGCGTTCTAATTCTTTAGTGAGTTTATCGATTTCTTCCTCTTTGTTGATTACACCAGTAATAGGAATGAAATATTCATTAGATTTTACTCTAAAGGTAAGTGCTCCGTCTAATTTATTTTTGATATATTCTAACGAGGAAAGATTTCCTAATTTAGTAATAACAGTATCAAATAGAGTTCCGAAATTTTCGCTATTAAGGACAGATAACTTAATGGATTCCTTAAAAGAAATATTTTTTTCTTTACGAATTGTTCTTATTCCAGATATTATTTCAGCAGCAATTTCGAAATCGGTTATTAATTCTAAGTTTACAGTTTTCTTCTTTGGCCAAGTAGCTATGATTAAAGCTTCTTCGGTGGAGCGTTCCGTTATTTGTTGCCATATTTCTTCAGAAATAAAAGGTACAAAGGGGTGTAGGATTATTAAGTTATCTTCTAAAATTGAGATTATTTCTTTATGGGTTATAGGATCCATTGGTGAACCAAATGCGGGTTTTACCATTTCTAGAAGCCAACTACAAAAATCATCCCATATTAGTTTATATGTAGTCATCAATGCGTCACTGATGCGGTATTTAGAATAGTTGTTTTCTAGTTCTAATAATGCATTTTGAAATTTGGATCTATACCATCGTAAAGCAATGGCAGAGGATTCAGGTTGATTAATTGATTGATCGATTTTCCATCCTTTGATTAATCTAAAAGCGTTCCAGATTTTATTGACAAAACCACTTCCTTGTTTACATAAATCTTCATCAAACATCAAATCATTTCCTGCAGGAGAGCTTAATAACATTCCTACTCGGATACCATCTGCACCATATTTATCGATTAAATCTAGTGGGTCGGGAGAATTACCTAAAGATTTAGACATTTTGCGTCTTTGCTTATCGCGTACGATTCCTGTTAAATAAACATTTGTAAAAGGTTTTTCTTTTCGGTATTCATATCCTGCAATAATCATTCTTGCAACCCAGAAAAACAAAATCTCAGGTGCTGTTACTAGGTCGTTTGTAGGGTAGTAATAGTTAATTTCTTTATTGTCTGGCTCTAAAATACCGTTAAATACACTCATTGGCCATAGCCAGGAGGAAAACCAAGTGTCTAGTGCGTCTGGGTCTTGTGTTAAATCAGAATTGGTTAAGGTATTGTTTTTTGTTTTTTGTTTAGCTAATATTAATGCTTCTTCTTTATTTTGGGCAACTACAAAATCTTCTTTACCATCTCCGTAGAAATATGCAGGTATCTGATGTCCCCACCATAATTGTCTTGATATATTCCAATCTCTAACATTTTCCATCCAATGGCGATAGGTATTAATAAACTTTTCGGGAACTATGTTAACGTCTTTTTCGAGAACAGCATCTAATGCGGGTTTAGCTAAATCTTGCATTTTTAGAAACCATTGATCGCTTAATTTGGGTTCTATTACTGCTTTAGTTCGCTCACTTGTTCCTACTTTATTAAGATGTGTTTCTGTTTTTTCGAGACTACCGATGGATTCTAACTCTTTTACAATTTCTTTTCGAACTATAAAACGGTCTTTTCCTTCGTAGTGCAACCCAAAAGAATTTAGGGAAGCATCATCATTAAAAATATCTATAACTTCTAATCCGTGTTTGTCTCCTAGGATTTTGTCATTAGGGTCGTGTGCTGGAGTAACTTTAAGACACCCTGTGCCGAATTCTACGTCTACATATTCGTCTTCGATAATAGGGATCACACGATTACATATCGGTACAATTGCTTTTTTGCCTTTTAGGTTAGAAAATCTTTCATCATTAGGATTGATACATATGGCAGTATCTCCCATAATGGTTTCTGGTCGTGTTGTGGCAATGGTTAAAGTATCCTCTGTACCTTCGATTTTATATTTTAAATAATAAAGGTTGCCTTGTTTTTCTTCATATATAACTTCTTCATCAGATAAGGTGGTTTTAGCTTCTGGATCCCAATTAACCATTCTGTATCCTCTGTAAATTAGTCCTTTGTTGTATAAATCGACAAAAACTTTTATTACAGAGCTAGACAATTTGTCATCCATAGTAAAAGCTGTTCGTTGCCAGTCACAGGATGCGCCTAATTTTTTTAATTGCTCTAAGATAATGCCACCATGTTTATGTGTCCATTCCCAAGCGTGTTCTAAAAATTCAGATCTGGTAAGGTTATTTTTGTCAATACCATCATTTTTTAATTTAGCTACTACTTTTGCTTCTGTAGCTATAGAAGCATGATCTGTACCAGGAACCCAGCAAGCATTGTAGCCCATAAGACGTGCTCTCCTTATTAATACGTCTTGTATCGTATTATTAAGCATATGTCCCATATGTAATACACCGGTAACATTAGGAGGGGGGATAACTATCGTGTAAGGTTCTCTTTCATCAACTTCAGAGTGAAAATAATTGTTTTCCATCCAATAGCTATACCACTTATCCTCAACCGATTTCGCGTTATATTTCCCTTCTAAATCCATACTTTGGTCTAATTTTTGTTTCTTAAAAAAGCAAAAGTAATTATTAATATTACAACTTCGAAATCTTTTACAATTTTGCGGTTGAATAAAAAATAAGTACTTTTGTCGAAATTAAAAGTCTACATTATGAAAAAAATGATGATTGTTCTCTTTGTTGGATTTTTGGGTATTTCATTAATTGCTCAAGAAGGAAAGGCACAAATAGAATTTAAAACGGATGTCGTTGATTATGGAGAGATAGGTAAGGGCAGTGACGGCGTTCGTAAGTTTGAGTTTACTAATACAGGTAATGCTCCTTTGATTGTCTCTAAAGTTCATTCTAGCTGTGGATGTACTATTCCAAAAAAACCCGAAGGTCCTATTGCTCCAGGAGAAACGGGAGTAATAGAGGTAAAGTATGATACTAAAAGAGTTGGTCCTATTAGAAAAACTATCTCTGTATATACTAATGCTAGTGAGATTCCAATATCTTTGAAAATTAAAGGGACTATATTGGATCAAGCAGGAAGCGTTTTGGAACAAAAGAATTAAATTTATTCATTATACACTTCTTGGTTATATAATATTTAAGAGCTTTGCCTTTATTGCAAAGCTCTTTTTTTATGGATAGGTATCATAGTTGGCTTCATTTTATACTATCATTTTCCTCATGAGTATTCCTTTTAAGCTTCTGCTTTTGGATAAAAATAAACCGTAATGCTGTTATGCTTTATTTTTTCTATCACAGAGTATATATGAATAAGGTATTTTCTTTAATGATAATTTTATGAAGAAGTGGATGTTAGGGAATTATTGGTGTATTGATTTTATGAAATATATGAGTATTAACGTTCATATATAAAATATATATTAGAAGTTTTTTGTTTGTATATTATTAGATATTTATTAACATACAATTAACTTTTAAGCCTTCTTTATCTTATATTTTAACATGGTGTTTTGTTAAAATATAAAAATTTAACAAAATTTTAACATTTATGTAAGTCCGCTAAAAATGTGATAAACCTACGTTTTAACAGCATTTTTTTAACATAATACTTGTATATTGTATTGGTGCATGGTGAAAAAATGAAGCTTATTTTGTATATTTATGGTAATCGAGTACTCTGATTTATAGTAACCCCCTAAAAAAGGAAACCCATTACATATTGGTTTATAGATTTTTATCTACTTAGAATAAACCAAGCTGTGGGTGTTTTTAGTATAAATTTAATATATATATAACTCTTATGAAAAAGGCAATTTTTAGTTCGGTAGCGCTATTAAGCGTTACCATGATGGTAGCTCAGTTAAACGTAAGTACAGTCAATCAAACAGGATTAGATAATTCAGCAGATGTAACACAGTATGGTAATGCTAATAATTCTGATATTGATCAAATAGGAACGCTAAATGAGGCAATAGTTATAGAAGGTAATGCGATCGCTGATTCCAGAGTCGGAATTGTTGTTCAATTACAGATAGGAGATTTAAACTTTGCTTTTGCAAGGCATGAAGAAGATAGAAATGAAATTCATCAGGATCAAATAGGTGATTCTAATTCGGCTACTGCTACCCAGAATATTATTAATCTTGGAGGTGATAACATTGCTGATCAGGAACAAGCAGGAGATTTAAATATAGCGACTATTTCTCAGGAAGGTGCTGGTATTGGTGGATTAGGAATTTTTAATAATGCTGTTCAAATCCAGGTAGGAAATATTAATTCTGCTTCTACAATCCAGAACGGGCAAAATAATGTAGGATATACGGATCAGGATGGATTTGAGAACATGGCTAGTCTTGTTCAGATAGGAGAGGATAATTTTAGTGAACAATTTCAGGATGGAATATCTAATATAGCAAATGGTGAGCAGTGGGATACAGATAATACTTTGTTACAGGATCAAACGGGTTTTGGGAATATAGCCAATTCTTTTCAGGGGAGTGCTCTTTTTGGTTCTAGAGGAGGTATTGTTAATCAATTACAAACTGGTGATCTGAATGAAGCGT
>CAVYIL010000139.1:0-14833 GCA_963768325.1 uncultured Flavobacteriaceae bacterium
AACTTAATAATAACGTATCTATACTGCTATCATTAAGAAATAAGATTACCACAAAAAAACCTCCTGTTTTTAAAAACAGGAGGTTTTTTTACCAAAAACAGACCCAGACTTACTTTTTGAGATACTGCCCTTTTTGATAAGTATAATCGATTTCTCTAATTTAAATGTTTTGCAAAGAAACCCATCATCGCTTTATACAAGGACACTTTGTTTTCTTCTTTTGCAAAACCGTGACCTTCATCATATTTCACCATATAAGGAACATCATACCCTTTATCTCGTAATGCTTTAACAATTTGATCTGATTCATCAATATTTACACGTGGATCATTAGCTCCTTGTACAACAAATAATGGTTTTTTAATCTTATCAATTTGATACACTGGAGATACTTCTTCCATAATCTTTTTTTCTTCTACATTGTCCTCATCATACCATATTTCTTTAATGATTTTTAAGTATGGTTTCCAATAAGGCGGAATCGTTTTCATAAAAGAAAATAGATTAGAAACCCCTACATAATCCACTCCACAAGTATATAAATCTGGTGTTTTAGTCAATCCTCGTAATACAGCATATCCTCCATGACTTCCTCCATAAATAGCTACTCTATCTTTATCAATCCACCCTTGATCTATTACATATTGCAATCCATCTTCTACATCATCCATTACTTCTCTACCGATTTGTTTAAACCCTGATTCTAAGAATTTTTTACCATACCCACCAGAAATTCTAAAGTTCACTTGTAATGTCGCATAGCCTCTACTAGCAAATAGTTGTGCCTCTGGATTAAAACCCCACGAATCACGAACCCCTTGAGGACCTCCGTGTGGATTTACTATTAATGGAACTTTTTTACCTTCTATAACCTCTTTTGGCAAGGTTATATACCCGTGTATCACTAAACCATCTCTACTCTGAAAACTAATTGACCGCATTTCTGCCATATCATTTTCCTTAAGCTGAGGCATTAAATTATACAATAATTTAAATTCATCGTTAATCGTATCATACGAATAATATACACCATATAATTTATCACTTTGAAAAAAGATCAAATACTTATCTTCTTCATCTGTTTTATCCGTTATTATGTATTGATGATCTGGAAATTTTTCGGTAATTCTTTTATGTAGTTTTTTATAATAGTCACTAACTGGTACGATTACCTTTTTCTCTCCTTCATATGAATAGTAATCTAACTCATAATTCCGTTTTCTTGATAAAGAAATACTTGATACATCATAATTATCATTTGCATATAATTGCTTAATTTTCTTTCCTTCTTTTAGATCATAAAGTAAAACCTGTGATTTATCACTTTCTAAATTCGAAACCACATATGCATCATGTTGATTATCTGATGTATAATTAAATTTTATAATAGAAAAAGAATCTTTCCAATTTAATTGTTTAATAATTTCAAATTTCCCTTTTTCTTTTGCATAATATAAATCAAAATTTACACCATCTCTAATTTTAGAAAACCCTCTTAGATTCCCGTCCTTATCAAAAACATATCCAGATATAGGATTCCCAACATCTTCATTAACATACAATTGCTCTATTTCACCAGTAATTATATTTATTTTATAAGGTTCGAATATCTGAGGATTATTTTTATTCATAGATATAACCATATGATCTTTATCCTCTTTTAAAACTTCTAATATAGAAACCTTAACACCATCAAAAGGAGTCAATTCTTTTTGATCGGTTCCATCAATATTTGCTGCAAATAAATGATAATTCTCATTACCGCCTTTATCCATTATGTATGCCAAACGTTCATTATTAGCCCATCCATACCCTCTTATTAATTCTTCTTTTTCTTCAATGACACGGGTTACTTTATCCGTCTTAATTTCTTTTACATATACGTGACCTTTATTGTTTTTATCTTTTTCTATGTAAGAAAGATATTTTCCATTTGGAGAAAATTTAAAGCTTCTTGCTTTTGGTTTTGCAAAGTAATCTTCAACCCTATACGTATAGCTGCCTTTATCTAAATTTCCTAATTCAGCTAATTCACGGTCCGAGCTCACTAATTCAGGGTTTCCAAAGACTGTTTTTTCTGATTTCTCTAATTCTAATGGTATTTCCATTCCGTTTTGATAAAAAGTTCCTGTAATTTTTGAAGCATTTAGCGATCCTATATATTTAATCGATAACTTACTAAGTGCTAAAGTTAACTTTTTGTTTTCAAATAACACCTCATCCACATATATTCCTGTAACACTTTGAGAGGGTATATTCATTGTTACAGACAACGTCCCTTCTTTATTTTCTATATTAAATAGCAATGGCATTTCAGTCCCTTGAATAGATAATTTACCTTTCCACACCCCTTCAATTTCTTGTCCATATATCTGGGCAAATGACATAAACAGGAAAGAAAAAAACACTTTACCTAACAACAATAACTTAATTTTCATTATATTATAATTTTTGATTAATACATTAGATCAGTAACTAAATTATATATATTGTTACAAAAAAACATTCATTAAAGTTAAAAATGACGTATTATAAGGAAGCCTTAAAGGCTACTATTTTAACATAAAAAAATCCAAACTAAAGCTTAGTTTGGATTTTTTCAAAATAAAAGAGCCGATGGAGGGACTCGAACCCACGACCTGCTGATTACAAATCAGCTGCTCTAGCCAGCTGAGCTACATCGGCAAAGCAGTTGCAAATATAATTTCTCTATTTAAATTTACAAACTCTTTTTTAAATATTTTATAAAGAATTTAATCTTTCTACTAAAGACTTAGCTTTTGTTTCTAAATCTTGACGCAAAGTTTTAAAATGTACTGATGGATTTTCTATTTTTCGTTCATTTGCTCTAGCCATAAAAATATCAAATGAAGTAATCGCTTCATCAATTATTTGTTCTCCACCTTTTTTAGCTTCTTCAGGGTTGTTTAACTCCCACATATACACCTCTTCGATTATGTCTCCCAAAACATAATTAATATCTTTCTTTAGGTTTCTTCTATTTGCCATAATGATTTATTTTTTTGCAAAATTAAGGTTTTCAATTAAATATAGGTCTGTATTAACTTAGCTCTTTTTGACAAAATATTAATTTCTTTGATTATTGCAGGTATTAAAACAGTTTCTCCCAGCTTTACCTCTATAGAACTATTCTTACTATTGATAATAGCACTCCCTTCTACACAAACGTATACTACAAAAGAATCCAATTCTTTATGAGAAACCTTCATTTCCCCTTCAACCTGTATCAACTTAGTTATAAAATGTGTACATTCTACCAAATCAACTATTTCATTGACTGCATTAACATATTGTATTTTATGCTCTTTATTATTAGTAAAATTGATTGCTTCTAGTGCATCCTCGTGGTGTAAATCTCTATAATTTCCATTAACATCTTTCCTGTCCCAATCATATACCCTATATGTAATATCAGATGTTTGTTGTATTTCTAATAAAAGCACTCCTTTTCCTATTGCATGTATCAATCCATTATCTACAAAAAAAGTATCCCCTTTAGTAACTTGTTGATACTGTATAATATCTTTTATAGTCTTTTCTTCTACATGTTTTTGATACAATTCTTTGTCTACTTTTTGGTTAAAACCAACAATTACATTAGCATCATTATCTGCCTCCATAACATACCACATTTCGGTTTTACCTAATGAATTATGTTTTCTTTTAGCTAATTCATCTCCAGGATGTAATTGAACAGAAAGATCAAATTTAGCATCCAAAAATTTGATTAACAATGGAAATTTAGTTCCAAAACGCTCTAAATTTCTTTTCCCAACTAATTTTTCTTTGTAGAATACGACTAATTCATGTAAAGTTTTTCCTTTTAACTCTCCTTGGCTTACTATAGAATAATTTTCTTCTATATCACTTATTTCCCAACTTTCTCCAATAGAAGGGTTATCATTTTTTTTACCTAATATCGTTTTAAGTTTGTTTCCACCCCATATTCTTTCTTTAAAAATGGGAGTAAACTTTAGTATATACAATGAAACATTATTCATTTGCTATCTCTTTTACTTTAGCAATTGCTTTGTCTATATGCCTAGATGCAAGCATGCCTTTATATACTAGTTGAATAATGCCTTTTTTATCTATCACATATGTTTCTCTTCCTAGAATTACACCTAATATCCCAGATTTTATTCCAAATAATTTTTTAAGTTTCCCTTCATTATCCGATAAAATCGTAAAAGGGAGTTGATATTTTTCTTTAAATCTTTTATGAGAACTTACTTCATCAGAGCTAACACCTATTACTTCTGCGTCATAATATTTAAATTCTTGATACCAATCTCTAAAACCACATGCTTCTTTAGAGCATTCGGGTGTAAAATCTTTAGGATAAAAATAAATTACACAAGTAGACTTTCCTAACAAGTCTCTACTGCAAAAACGCTCTCCTTTATCATTTAATCCACTAAACCTTGGAGCCCTATCTCCTATTTTCAACCTCATATACCTTAATCTCCTTTATATACTACAAAGTTACGCGGAGTTTCATATAATGTAACTTCAATTTCTAACAATGAATCTATTCTTTTACGCAATCTATTCCATATCACTACAGCAATATTTTCTACAGTAGGGTTTAAGTTTATAAACTCTTCTACTTCTTCGTTTAAGTTCTTGTGATCAAACGGTTCTTCGACTTCTTGTTTTATATATTCTTTTAGTGTTTTCAAATTCATCAAAAACCCTGTATCTGGATCAATATTTCCTGTTACTGCTACTGTTAATTCATAATTATGTCCATGATAATGAGGGTTACTACACTTTCCGAAAACCTGAAAATTCTTTTCATCGCTCCAATCTTTTCGATACAATCGATGTGCTGCATTAAAGTGAGCTTTTCTACAAGCTTTAATCTTCATAAATTGATGTATGAGTAAAATTTATCAAAAATGATCTTAAACCATTCTGTATATTCATATGGGTTAATCAACATGTCTTCTCTTATGGCTTCTAGAGGCATCCGTTTCCAATCTGCAACTTCTTCTGGGTTAATATTTGGCTCCTCCTCATAATACCCTATAAGTACATGGTCATATTCATGTTCTGTAAGTCCATTATCAAAAGGCGCTTGATAAATAAAAGAGAAAGCCTCATGGAGTGCAGTCGTAAACCCCATCTCCTCCATTAATCTGCGGCTACCTGCTTCTATATTGTTTTCTCCTTCTCGCTGATGACTACAACAAGTATTTGTCCATAATCCTGATGAATGATACTTATTATAGGCTCTCCTTTGGAGCATTAGTTCCTTCTTATCATTGAGTATAAATACAGAAAAAGCTCTATGTAACACTCCTTTTTCGTGAGCTTGTAATTTAGGCATTAAGCCTACTTGCTCATCATTTTGATTTACTAAAATGACTTTTTCTTCTTCCATTATATTAAATTGGGTCAAAATTACAAAATCACATCAGCATTTCATAATTCAATATAGTTTAGTTCCTGAGATACTTTTCTATAAATGACCTAAAATAGCAGCTTGTTTTAAAATAAAATCTGACTTTTTACTGATAAACAAACACATTAACCTCATCTATTTATCACGGAATAAAGCGATAATGCTACTCAAGTATAAGCACATTTCAGCTATCGAGACAAATTTTGATTGTTATACTATTTTCTTAATAGTACAGATACCTATCGCCCTTTTTATTCCTTTTTTTAATGAAAATATTCTGGATATATCAAACAATTTAGCATATTAGTAGCATTATCTAGCAGAAATTTTATCATCTTCTTTACGCTTTTTTATATGATCGATCAATTGTTTACCATACATTGATTTTTGTATTTGAGGACTTAAAGAGTTAGCTATAGTATCTAAAAATTTAACATTAGTATCTGAAATTTCATTAATTGTAATGTAAGGAGCTACTTCTAAATTTTTATTGTTTACAGCAAAATTGATTGTATATAAATACTTTTGTTTCAACAAATTTCTATAAGATTCATCATTTTTAATAAGCCTTTCTTCATCCTTTTGTTTATTAGCCTCAAAATTTTCTTTAATGAGCTTAAGGTTTCTATCTTTAAACCTTTGGTTCATTTTTTTATACTCTTGAAATTTATTTTCATTTTCACCTCCTATTATTTTTAAATCTTCATGAAAATCAGCCAAAGAAGTAGTTATTAAAACCTCACCTGGTTCTGCAAAAAAATCAATTCTATCGTTATATGGAGCTCCGTCTTCTTTATCTAAATATAGGTAATGGATTTCTGGTTCACTAACATCAGATTTCAATAAAAATTCTGAATTTCCATCAATAATCACAGAATCCACATTAATCAAAACGGTATCTTTTATTTTTTGCAAATAAAGTGTTCCTTTTTTTAATCCTTTTATAGAACCTGTAACGGTCACATTTCCTTTTTTTGGAGAGCTACAACTAATTACGAATATTACTATAATTAGTAGGCTATAAAAATGTTTCATGGGTTTATTGTTTTTTACTATCGAGCTGCAAATATGCTATAAATTAGGTTGAAATACTAGCCTTTGGATGCGATTTCCATTAATACGGTACATAAAATTGCTCCATACGTTCCTACTACATATCCCAAAACAGCGAGTAATACTCCCACTGTAGCAAGAGACGGATGAAAAGCTGCGGCAACAACTGGTGCAGACGCTGCTCCTCCAACATTTGCTTGGCTACCTACTGCCAGAAAAAAGTAAGGTGCTTTTATTAATTTGGCAACACCTATGAGCAACAGAGCATGAATAGTCATCCATACTATTCCAATCACTATCAATCTAGGATTTTCGAATATCATGGTTAAATCCATTTTCATACCAATAGTCGCCACTAATATATAAATGAATATGCTTCCTATTTTACTTGCTCCAGCCCCCTCATATTGTTTTGCTTTGGTAAAGGACAACACTATTCCGATTATCGTTGCTATTGTTATCATCCAAAAAAACTTAGAAGTAAAGGAGGATAGAGCTGAACCCTTATCACTAAAAACTCTAAAATTATTGGATAAAAAATCGGATATCCCGCCCGCTCCCCAATGTGCTACCCCAACAGCTACAAAGGCTATAGAAAGCATAATTAGATAATCGTTTAGTGATGGGTTTCTGGATATTTTATCCGAATAACTAGATACCTTTTCTTTTAGAGCTTCTATAGCACTATTGTCGGCTTTTAACCATTTATCGATCTTAGCTCTCTTACCTATTCCTATTAATAATAATGCCATCCATAGATTAGCAACTACAATATCTACTAAAACCATCCCTCCATATTTATCTGGATTATATTTATAGATTTCGAGCATTGCCGCTTGATTAGCACCTCCTCCAATCCAACTTCCTGCTAATGTTGATAACCCTCTCCATACTGCATCAAATCCAGACCCTCCTACTGTTTCTGGAGAAACCAATGATATTAATAAAATTGCAATTGGTCCTCCTACAATGATTCCTACTGTACCGGTTGCAAACATGATTAACGCTTTTGGTCCTAGATTAAAAACACTTTTTAAATCTATACTTATAGTCATGAGTACTAAAGAGGCGGGTAATAGAAACCTACTTGCTATATAATATACCTTAGAAGATTTTTGTATTAACTCCCCATTAGTATCTAATTCTGTCCATTCTGGTGAAATTATTCCTAAAGAATTAAGTAAAGCTGGTAATAGATAACATAGCACCAAGGATGGTACAAATTTATAAAATGATTTCCAAAAGCCTTTGTTTATTGAGGAGGTATAAAAAACCAATCCTAAACATAATAAAAGAGTACCAAAAACTATTGTATCTTCTGTAAAATAAGGAGCGTTCTCCATGATCGTGTTAAATTATGGTAATGATTAATAAATAACTTATAGAATAAAAAAAATACTCTATTTTGGTCTAATCGTTTAGCCAAGTTTTTAATAATTTTAATTGATATTGAGTTACTTCAGAATCTTGTTTTAATATTTTTTTTTCTACAGTAGGCTGTATTACTTCAGATTTAAGGGTCATAATCTTATTATTCCTTTTTATTTTAAAAACTACCGAATCCCCTATTTTCCATCTATTAGAATCTCCAAAAAGATCATATATGTTTTTAAGACTATACTCTTTAGTATTGATACTTAATAAAATATCTCCTCCCTGAATGCCTAATTTTTTCAGAAAACTATTATATGCTTTTTCAGAAGTAAAATAGACCTCGTTTGTTTTTTCTAATCCTTTTATATATTGATTTTGCTCGTGTAAGAAAAAAGAAGATTCTATATTAATTATGGTATATTTTAATCCTATTCTATTAAAATACATCTCGTAATCTATAGGAATATTTCCTACAACATGTTTTTCTAAAAATTCACCCACCTCTGGATAAGATATTTTTTTTATAATGGAAATCAATTCATTATCCTTAAAAGGTTTTTTTATTCCAAACTCTTTTGATAGTTTTTTAATAACATCTAATATCCCAAAGACTCCGCCGCTATTATCCCTTATGATTATGTCTAAACACATAGAAATTAGAGCTCCTTTTTGGTATACGTTTTTATAATTATTAAAATAGGGTTCTTCTAAAATATTTTTACTCATTTCTATAAAAGACATTGTATCATCAAAAGCCTTTGATTTTTCTATTTTACCCATGAGTTGTTCAAAAAACTCTTTTTTAGAAATCAACCCTTGAGTTATCTGAAACAATAAAGAAAAATATTCTGTACTTCCTTCATACAACCAAAGGTGCCGTGACATTTTTGGTTCATTATAATTAAAATCATGAATTTCCTCTGAGTGGATAGTTAGCGGAGCTATGATATGAAAGAATTCATGAGAAACGACATCTGTAAGTGTTTTATTTAATTTTTCAGAAGATAAAGACTCCGGAAGCACTATTACTGTAGAACTTGTATGCTCCAAAGCACCAAACCCTTGTGCATCATTATTTTTGGAAGTAGAAAGATATAAGAGTATGCTATATTTTTTTACTGAGCTTATATTACCTAAAAAATACTTTTGCGCTCTGATAACTCGCTCCATTTGTGGAATTAAACTAACAGCTTTGTGCGTATTATTTGGTGAATAAACACTTAACAAGACCTCTATATCACTGATTGTAAAAGTAGCTTGATCCATTTCCGAATACATTATTGGTGAATCTACTAAATCAGCATATCTTTCTGAGACAAAAAGATCAAAATCATAATTTACATTTTCTATAGATTTTTCGGGTAAAACCTCTACTAATGATGTGGATGCTTTTAGGTTTTTGGGATGTTTAATTAGTAATCTATTTTCACATTCTTTCATCCCCTCTAAATACCCCACAAAAGCATAAAGATTAAGTACAAAATTTTTGTTTTCTAAAATATTAGAACCTGTTGGAGAAAAAACATCATGCGTGTTTTCTGAATCGAAAGTATCATTTACTAGATAGGTTATTTTATGTAATTTATTGGCATTTTTTATCTCCCATCGATTATCACCATACCTTTTTACCATTAATAAATTTCCATAAATATCTGAAGCTTCAAAATCTTCAATAAATTTCCCATAATTGTTTTTCTGATAAGTTCCCGGAATGATTTCAGGAAAGTAATAATTAATTATTTCCGGTTCTATATTAGATACAAGAAGCTCTATCTTTACCTTATCATCTATTATATTTACTAAATCTATAATCGTTTTAATAGATGCTGTTTTATTCTGAAAATTAGGCATAGTCGTTTTACACCCTAATATTATAGCATAAGTTATTATGGCAAGAGACACATTTTTAATTTTTATAATTATTCCGAACACAATTACACTATATAATTTTTAAGATAAGTTGCCACCCCATCCTCTTTTCCTGCTAGGGTAATAAAATTTGCGATTTCTAATGTTTCTGGTTTAGCATTAGCTACAGCTACCCCCATTCCAACCGCCTTTAACATTTCTATGTCGTTATAATTATCCCCAAACGCTATCGCCTGCTCTATAGGGATATTAAAATGTGTATTTAGGAGCAGTTCTATAGCTGTTAATTTAGATATACTTTTATGAGCAATTTCTAAATACGTGGGCTTAGATCGATATAAATGTAAATCCGAACTGTATTTGCTTTCTAAAAAAACAACTATTAGATTTATTAGTTTTTCATCACCCATACACATAATCTTATGCGCTCCCTTCAGATCACTTTTCCAATCTTTTAACACCTGATTTATTGGTTTTACTATTGGATTTACCTTTGTGTTATTAGCTTCTCTTTTAGCCCAAAAATCAATTTCAGGCACGAACCATTCATCGTTATTATAAAGACTTATATGTACATTAAGATCATCATTAAAACAAAAAAGATCCTCTATAATATCCGTTTCGATACAAGTAGAATGTATCGGATTATTATTTACTAATATCAATCCACCATTGTAGCAAATTAACGGTTGTTCTTCTATCCCTAAATCTTCCTGCAGGTGAATCATAGCACTTGGCATGCGAGATGATATTAATATGATAGGTATTTTATTTTTAATGCGCTTAATTTCAGAAATAGTAAATTCAGAAAGTTCTCTTTCTTTGTTTAATAAAGTTCCGTCAATATCGGAAAAGACAATGCTATGTGGCATTATTTTTTAGTTTTACTTTTGAACAATTATAATAATAAAGAGGGGTTATTTATTCGCAAAGTTAACAATAGCATCTATAAACTCAGGCATAATTTTTCGCCATCCTTCATTATAGGATTTATAATTTTCTAACCTATTACCTTTTATTTCTTTAAGAATATGATTCATATTCTTGATTATAACATAATCAGCAGTCGGAACAGACTCTTTTAACCTTTCTGCCTCTGTTGGATCTACCTGTATATCCTTATCTCCATGAATAATCAAAATAGGTATTTCTAAATTCTTAATCTCTTCTGAAGGCACAAATTTTATCCAGGACCTCATAAAACTTTGTAATTTGTATCCAAATATAGATTCTAAAGCTGGGTTATAGTTAGTTGTTCTACCTTTTTCCTTCAATTCAGCAAAAGCAACGGAAGCATTTTTACCCAGTTCTGGAGCTTCTTTCATTAATTGTTCGATTATCACCTGATCCATCGATTGAGCTGAACCTGCTATAGATATAAATCTATCTACATTATTCTTTGCTGCAATCATCCCTATTAAGGATCCTTGTCCATGACCTGCTAAAATAAGATTAGTGTAATTTCCACTTTTTTTAAAATATTCCACTATTGAATTAACATCTGTAATAAAATGATTCAAAGTTATTTCATGCTCACGAATTCCTAATTTTTCTATTTTAAAAAGCCTTTTATCAAATCTAAATGAAGCAACTCCTCTTTTAGCCAACTCATATGATAATTCTTTAAAAGAATCATTTTTAGACATACGATCATTACCATCTCTGTTTATTGCTCCAGAATCCATAATAAAAATCACAAGAGGAACCTCCTCTATATCAGAATACGGGGTAATAAGAGAACCTTCTACGTATCTGTTAATTTTTACTATGGCAGAATTATACTCTTTCTCCTGAGCAATGGTCTGTAATAAAAATGTAGTAAAAAAAATAAAAAATTTTAATTTCATGGAAATAGTTTAATTTCTAACATTGTGCTAAGACTCTGGTTTCAGAAGCAGTTCAAACTTTTTTTATTCTGGCGAAAAATAATTATTTCTCACTCAATTGAAGTTTTTTTTGCACTTCATAGCAGCGCTACGAGGTAATAAAAAGACGAAAATTAAGTAAAAAAAACATTTTTATAGCGAATTGAAAAAAGTTTAAACCACTTCTCATACTAGGATTCAAAAATAAGCAAAACTATATACTTTATCGTATTTCATTTTATTCTTCATTACTTTTCTATAAATGCAAATCATTTATAATTAATATTTTGAAGGTAATAATTCTATTCCCATAAAGCTCATACTCATCAATAAATAAACATATGATGAATAAACCGACTTTTAGGAATTAATTAACTTACCTTTTTTATCTTTGTCTCAAAATAGATAGTTATGAATACTCATTATAAAATTCTGGTAATTATATTAATTATTTCGTTTAATGGTTTCTCTAATGAATATGACTGGGGCAAAACAGGACACCGTACTGTTGGTCAAATAGCTGAAAAAAAACTCTCTAAAACGGCAAAAAAAAACATTTTAAAACTATTAAAAGGACAAAGTCTTGCTTATGTTTCGACTTATGCAGATAATATCAAAAGCGATAAACGTTTTAAAAAATATTATTCTTGGCATTATGTTAATTTTTCTTTTGGCAAAAAGTATGGAGATGAAACACCTAATAAAAATGGTGATTTAGTACAGGCTATTAAAAAATGTGTAGCGGTTTTAAAAGAAAAAAAATCTAGTGAAGAGGACAAAACCTTTTATCTAAAAATGCTAGTACACTTTATTGGTGACTTACACCAACCTCTCCATGTCGGCAGAGGAGAAGATAAAGGGGGAAACGATATTCAGGTACGATGGTTTAATAAAGGTTCTAATCTACATGAAATTTGGGATAGTAGTATGATTGACCATTACGGAATGAGTTATACCGAATTATCCATGAACATGGAATCTCTTTCTAACTACCAAATTAAAGCAATAGAAAAAGGTTCTATTTTGGACTGGGTTAATGAATCTCAAACATTAGCTAAAAAAATATATGCCTCAGCTAAGATAGGAGAAAAATTGGGGTATAAATATATGTATGACTTTTTTCCTGTTGTTCAATCTCAATTGCAAAAAGGTGGAGTAAGGCTTGCTAAAATACTTAATGATATATACAATTGAGCAATTATAATACTAGGTAGTAACCGCTAGTTCTTTTCTATATTGCTTAGGAGACATAGAGAAGTGTTTTTTAAACATCTTAGTTAAATGACTTTCATCTGTGTACCCTAATTGATATGCAATCTCTGCTATAGTAAACTCTGTATGCTGTAATCGATACTCTACCAATTCCATCTTGTATTTTGTTATGTATTGATGTATTGATTCTCCCGTCTTACTTTTAAAATAGGTGCTAATAGAACTTTGAGACATATTAAATTTACTAGCTAAAAAACTTATTCTAGTTCGTCTATTATCGTATATGTTTTGCTTAATATGTCCTAATATTTGATCTATTTTAATATGAGCAATAGATTGTTCTTTCTGAACCTCATGCTGTTTAGACGAAATATTACGCACGATAACACTAAGTATTGTACTAATAGCATTAGAAATAATTTCTTGATAATATATCTTTTCGTTCTTAAACTCTTCCAAAACTACATTATGAATATCCCAAACAATATTTCGATCTTCCTCATGGCATATTACATCTCCTATTATTGTATTTGGATGATGTATTAATTGCTCTATCCTTTGTAACCAATATTGTCTATCTGGTAAATTAACTTTACTCGAAAACAAAAACTCTGTGAATTTAAAAAATGTAAATTTAGAATGTTTTGTTATTTCAAAATAGTGAGTATCATCTGGTGAAACTAAAAATATATCGTTCTTTTTATATTGAAATCTATTATCATTTATGGTATGATATCCACTGCCACTCTCGACAAAAATGATTTCAAAATAATTACAATTATCTGGCTCTTCTATCCATTCATTTAATGAATATTGATGCGCAACAAAAGTTTCTTGTAAGGTATAATGGTTCATAAACAATTCTTTAACATATTTAAAGTTACAAAAATAAAATCAATATACTAGGCTCTATTTCAAACCATAATAGTATGTTTTTAGTAGTTTTTAAAAGTTTATGGGTTTATACAAGTATTTAATCACTGGTATATCAATTGCAAAACTCTTCACGACTACAAACCTTTTTTCTATTTAGAAAACGAAAATCAATTTATACTATAACGATATAGGAAAATCAAGCATAACAATACTACGATTTATTTTTATCAAGAAACAAATAGGAAAAAAGAATATTATCTTTTGATAAATTCATAAGAAAAATGGCATACACCATTTTTTTTAGACTATCAAAAAGAACTAGACAATGAAATGGCTTAAACGAAAATACTTTGAAAGATAATAAACATATATAAGAAGCCTAACTAATCTTTTCTCTATTAGAAGAATCTATAGATCGAGTTGTGTTTTTTACAAAACTAATTTTTCTAAAACGTAGAGCAGTCCAATCTTCATCAATTGCTACCTGCCTAACAGGTACTAAATTATAATCTCCTAAAACATCCCAACCATAATCTCTGGTCACTTCTGACATATATTTTTTAGAGCTCTTTTTAGGATAAGCGAACCAAAGAATTGCATCACCTATCAATTTAGGAAATATAGTTCCTATTTGATTTTCAATTTGTATCGCTTCTGTAACAAAAACCAACGCAAAATCAACTTCAGAAACCTGAACAAGAGACTCTTTGATAAGTACGTTTTCTAGTTTATCTAACTCATCACTAAACCCTACTGGCTCATTAAGTATTAATATTTCATCCAAAGTAGGTGGTAATTGTAATTTTCTGAATAAAGAAGTCATAACATTTTGATTTTATAAACAGAACAGCCACTTCCCTAAAGATACAAAAAAAATACCGCTAAAAGCGGTATTTTTTATTCAGTATTAAAAATATAAATAATACTATTTCCTTAAAAAACTAATTCTTAATAACAAACTCA
This sequence comes from uncultured Flavobacteriaceae bacterium, assembly GCA_963768325.1. Taxonomy (GTDB): domain Bacteria; phylum Bacteroidota; class Bacteroidia; order Flavobacteriales; family Flavobacteriaceae; genus Aquimarina. Next base: position 14,641 of record CAVYIL010000139.1, read on the forward strand.
CTTCGTCTATTAAGCTGACATTCATCGGTTTTACAATTAGATTCTTTATCACATTTATAAATAGCTTTAGTTTCCCCATAACCTTTACCTGAAATTCGATCAGAAGAAATCCCTTTACTAATCATAAAATCAACAGTAGATTTAGCTCTTCTATCTGATAATTTTAAATTATACTTATCGTTACCGTGAGATT
>CAVYIL010000140.1:0-10132 GCA_963768325.1 uncultured Flavobacteriaceae bacterium
CTGAATTTCGATCTACAAAAAAATCTATATCTACATATCTAAATAAATTAGTACAATTATCCTAACAAAAAGGGTGCAAACACTACTATTATCTTCTTTTTATTTCTGCTTAAAAAAATAATAAAATAGACTACGTATATGATATTATCTTTATCTAAGAGCGTATTTAAACCACTTCAATACCCTATCACTTAGGTACGATATCGTAAACAATATTTAACAAAAAGATTCCGATAAAGAAAAACAATAAATAAATTAGTTGTATATATCTTATATTAAAACGCTCTAAACGACTTACCGTATATCTAGGAAGACTAAACCACTATGGACTAAAGTCCATAGGTTTTTAAATCTGACTAAAGTCAGCAGTACGGAATCATTCCAAGATAAAAGAATCTGTATCATTACTAGATTTGCGATGATGCTCTAGATAATCATTTACCATTTTATCTGTAATATTTCCTGTACTCCAACAACCAAATCCTATAGCCCAAAAATGACGACCCCAATAGCGCTTTTTCAGATTAGGAAATTCCTGCTGAAGCTTTCTTGAACTGCGACCTTTCAATTTCTTAACTAGACTACTTACATCCTGAGACGGACGGTACTCAATATGCATGTGAACATGATCTTTACTAACTACGCCTTTCAAAATACTCACTCCTTCTGCATCACAAACCTGAACTAGAATTGACCTACATCGTTTTTGAATATCTCCTTCTAAAACAGGATAACGATACTTGGTACTCCAAACTAGATGAACCGTTAAACGTGATACTGTATGGTCATTTACCCGTTGTTCTGTCATAAGACAAAGGTAAATGTTTTTAGAAGCTAAAGCGAGATGCACTAAAGTGCATAGTTTTAACTAATTCTGAGACCAATAAACAAAAACATTCCTTTTAGTAAGGATACCCAACCTATGAGGGTAATTATAAGTCTCCAGCTTAACTCCCAAATATTATGAAATAATATATTGAGTAAACCTATAATAACGGCTAAAAATGAACCTATTATAAGAAATTTTTCATCTTTTAAGTCATTCAATATTTCCTTTACTCTTTTAGGGTTAAGACTTAGTATGAAGAAAATAATAATAAAATACCATCCCCAAAATTTTGCTAAAAAAAAAGAAGTCTCCATAGTATTGATTATTAAAAATATGCCTAAGAACTATTATCTAATCAAAAGTAAGTTTTGATTAGATAACAAGCTATTAATAATGACTAAAAACACAAGAAACAGGAAACCTAGGTCTCCCGTTTCTTGCCTAGAGAGTTTGATTTTTAAAAATTTAGTTATAGCATAATCTTAATAATTATATTATAAATCTATCTAAATAAAAATCCTTAACTCTTATACCATTGTATGATGTTATATAATACATCTACCTATGATTAAGAAACAAGTTCTTAAAAACAATAATTTATATCAATTGTCTAAATATATATAATAATTACAACGTAAAATATGATATATATCATACTTTACGTTGTAATACCATTTTATTTATGAATTTACCGCTATAAAACATTCTTTTTTCCTGGTTTTCTTTAGATAAGGATAAACCGTATCACGGTTATACTTGAATTTTCTCTATTGCATATATGAAAAAATAAGGCATTTTCTTTTACTGCAAACTCATAAGAAAAATGGTATTATTTATCCTCTATAGCATCATAGATAATTCTCTGAATTTCTGAACGAACATTTTCAGAAATCAATTTACGGTTTTCTACATCTGGAAAAGTACGATTACTAAGAAACACATAAACCAATTCTTCTTCTGGATCGGCCCAAGTATATGTACCTGTAAAACCACTATGTCCAAAACTGGTCATAGATACACAACCACAAGTTGGTCCTGAATTCTCTAATTGAGGTTTATCAAACCCTACTCCGCGACGCACTTCTTTTTTACAATAATAGCATGTATTAAATTGGTCAAAAGTCTCCTTACTTATATATTGCTTTCCTCCATAACACCCACCATTAAGATACATCTGCATAATTTTAGCTACATCATTAGCATTTGCAAATAATCCCGCATGTCCTGCTACACCACCAAACATAGCAGCTCCTTCATCGTGTACATACCCATGAAGAACTTGGTTTCTATATACCTTATCATCGCAGGAGGGTATTATACGTTTTCTATCCATTTTTTTCAGGGGTAAATAACCTGTATTACTTGCTCCTAGTGATTTGTATAAATGCCGTCTTGATAATGCGTCTAATGTATTTCCGTAATGATTTTCAATATATTCTTTTAATAAATAATAAGGTAAATCGCTATATTTATAACTTAGTTTTTTTCTTAAATCACTGTCTCTTATTGTTACTATCAATGAATCCTTCATATCTTTTCGCAAATACAATTTATTAGCTACTTTTATATTAAATTCTGGTGATGGAGTTACTCTATAGTATTTTTTGTCGGGTTTAGCTGTTGTAGAATTTAGTGTACTATGATAAAATGGAATCCAGGCTTTTAGTCTTGCGTAATGCGAAAGCATTGCTTTCAATGTAATATTTTCTTTATTAGACCCTATAAAAGAAGGCAACATCTCTCCCACTTTGGTATCTAGAGTAAGAATCCCCTTATCATTTAATTCCATCACTAGCGGTAATGTAGATAAAATCTTAGTTAAAGATGCCAAATCATATACATCAGACCCTTTTACTTTTCTATCCTCTGCATAAGTATGAAATCCATAATTTTTATTAAAAATAACTTTACCTTTTCTTGCTACTACTAATTGTAAACCTGGTGTCATCTTTTTTTTCAATATATAATCCACTATAGAATCAATTTTTTGTAGCTTTAAAGAGCTTACTCCTACACTTTCTGGGATACCATATGATAATCTGTTTAATGTTTTAGTTGTAAACCCTGCTCCTAAAGGAAAATCCTCTCCTAAACTAACTGGTAGTTTTCCCTTAGCTTCAATCGCTCCAAATAATAATTGTGCTGTTTTTTCTTGAGCTTCTTTACTATTTTGATAAGCCATTACTATCCCTTCAAAATTTGTAGTAGATAAAACATCTAAAATGGTGTATGGTCTAGAAAAAATATTTAACACTGTACTATTCAACCTTGCTATTTCATATAACCAAACTAATTCCTTGTCTGTAAACCTATAATTTTCTCTTGGAGATGAATTAGATTTATGAAAACCTACAATAACATAATTATAATTACGTAATTGGTCTAACATTTCATCTAGATGATTCGCTTTAATCCAATCTACCTGAGCATACTTATTTAATTCATCAAAGAAAATATCTCCTGAATCATCTCCAAAAGAAACGTAAGCTATTTTTTTTATACCTAAATCTTTTATAGGCACTACTGTCCTTTCATTTTTTAATACGGTCAATGAATTTTCTACTAATTGGTGATGTAGTACTTCATTATTTATATCATTTAAATCTTCACTCAGATTAACTCTATCTACAGGCTTATACTTATGTAAACCTACTTTGTACTTAGCATATAATATTTTTTTTACAGAATACGACAATCGTTCTTCTGATATTATTCCAGAATAATATGCTGCAACTATTTTCTGAATTGCTAATGGGATATTCTCTGATATTAAAAGAATATCATTTCCTGCCAAAAATGCCGCTAAGTCTATCTCTCCAGGGGTTTTAAAATCTGATGCTCCTTTCATATTCAAGGCATCCGTAATAATTAACCCTTTAAACTTTAAACTATCTTTGAGAATAGTAGTTACTATATGCTCAGAAATCGAAGAAGGATAACCCGCCCTAGGTTCTAAACTAGGGATATTTAAATGAGCTGTCATGATGCTAGACAACCCTTCATGAATAAGTTTTCGGTATGGATATAACTCTATACTATCAATTCTTTCGGCATCAAAGTTAATTGTAGGTAACGTTTTATGCGAATCCGTATCTGTATCACCATGACCTGGAAAATGTTTAGCTGTCGACAAAACCCCTTCTTTTTCCATTCCCTTCATAAATGCTAAGGACTTCCGTGTTACATTTTCTTTATCTTCCCCAAACGAACGATTACCAATAATCGGATTCTGTGGGTTAGTATTTATATCCACAACGGGGGCAAAGTTTATATGAACTCCTATCCGTTTACAATGTTTAGCTATCTGTCTAGCAGTATTTTCTATTAACTTGTTATCCTGAATTGCTCCTAACGTCATATTCCAAGGAAAAGCATATGTAGAGTCTAATCGCATAGCCAATCCCCACTCTGCATCCATCCCAATAAGCAAGGGGGTTTTAGACAATGCTTGATATTCATTATTTAATTTTGCTTGTCGTTGCGGACCACCAAGAGAAAACACTACACCACCAATATTGTACTCTTCTATCAGTTTTTTGATTTTATCTGTTTCTTTTCGAGGTTTAGAAGAATATATATCAATCATAAATAACTGCCCCACTCTTTCTTTCAATGTCATTGAACTATAAATGCTATCTACCCATAGTTTCTGCGCATGATAATCTTCTACTATCAATGGATTAGCATATTGAGCATAACCATTAAAAGAAAAAAAGACAACTATAAAAAGTATCTGTATTTTAACTACTTGATACACCAAAAAATTATTTTATAAAACGATTATGCCAACTATCCTTAGCTGGTACTTCCCAATTCGTATAATATTCTGCGATATTAGTTACTAAATTATTAAAAACTATTGTATTAGGCGAAACAGATTTGTTTTTAGTCATTTTTTTAAAATCTATAAGTGTTTTATACGCTACAAATTCACCTTGTTTAAATGACACATTCATTTTATCTAACAAATCTACTTTGTATTCTTTTTCTAGTTCTTGAATAAAATGTACGGATGCATCAATTGAGCAACCACTAGCTTGACTATCCGCTTGATCTAACCCAATTATTATAAATCTTTTATATTTAATCTCATAACCTGATTTTAGATCGACTCCATGAGCTGTCCATTGCGAAATAAATTTTTCTAGTTTGTGTTTTATCTCTTCTATTTCTATATCAGAAAAAGACCTATTAGATTGATAAATCCATACCCTAGAGGTTTCTGAAAGTTTATTAAAGTCTACTATCATTTAAAAAATCTTTTTTTAAAATTATCAAATACTATACCTTTTATACCATTTTTCTTATGAATTTGCAGTAAAATAAAACGCCTTATTTTTTCATATATGCTATAGAGAAAAGAATATTTTATTGCAGTAAATTTATAAGAAAAATCATATTACTACTACAAAAAAGAGTTAATACGTAAACATATTAACTCTATCGTTTTTTAACTTAGCTGAATTGAAACTCTATAAATCTTGAGCGTTAGCAATAAGTTCGGCAACATCAAAAACTTGAATTTCTTTTTCTTTTTCTTTATTCTTCACTCCATCGGTCATCATAGTATTACAAAATGGACAACCTGCCGCAATAATATCAGGTTTAGTTTCTAATGCGTCCTCTGTTCTCTCTATATTAACATCTTTATTCCCTAGTTCAGGTTCTTTAAACATCTGGGCTCCCCCCGCTCCACAACATAATCCATTACGTTTGCATCGCTTCATTTCTAATAATTCTACTTCTAATTTACGAAGTAAATCTCTAGGAGCTTCATATACATTATTAGCTCTTCCTAAATAACAAGGGTCATGAAAGGTAATTCTTTTCCCCTTAAATTTACCTCCTTCTACCTTTAATCTTCCCTCATTCATAAGAGTCTTTAAAAACTCTGTATGATGCATTACATCGTAATTACCACCTAATGCAGGATACTCGTTTTTTAAAGTATTAAAGCAGTGAGGACATGCTGTAACAACTTTTTTTATTTCATAAGCATTCATCACTTCTATATTAGTGACTGCTTGCATTTGAAACAAAAACTCATTACCTGCTCTCTTAGCTGGATCACCTGTACAGCTTTCTTCAGTACCTAATACTGCAAAGTCTACTTTAGCATTATGCAACAATTTCACAAAAGCTTTTGTGATCTTCTTAGCTCTATCATCAAAACTACCTGCACAACCTACCCAAAAAAGTACTTCAGGCTTTTTTCCTTCGGCCATATATTCTGCCATCGTTGGCACCCTTACTATTTCACTCATGTATAAATAATTAGTGATTTTAGACTTAGTAATTATATTCGAAATTTTAGCTATATCAACTCATATCTGTTGGTATGCGTAGCAAGTACAATTAAAAAACTAGTAAACTATTAACAATCCATTTATTGCTATCTACTTGCCAATATAACATGCTTGTCATTAACCTTACTATTAATTAAACATATTAATCATGTTTACCATCGTCAAAAACCTCTATAGTAACAACACGCTCTACTAATTCAGTAAATTTACCTGTATACCGTGTCGCTTTTACTAAGTGGTTGTCAATCCAGTGATAATTTCCCCCTCTAGGCTTACCCATTAACATACTATGATATTTAAAGTCATGTTTCTTTAACCAAGCCTCTGTAATTTCTCTATGCTCTTCTGTTCTAGAAGTAAAAAAACAAATAATATGACCTTCTTCATACCATTTATTTAATGTTATCCTTGCGTCAGGAAATGGTTTACAAGTAGACATACGCTCTGGTTCCTCGTTTGGCACATCTTCAGTAATAGTTCCATCAATATCAATTAGATAATTTTTCACTCCCTCTGGTAATACTGGACTAATGTGTTCTCCTTGTTCTACTTTGTCGTGCAGTAATTTCTCTACTTCTTCTTTATTCATAATCTACAATTTTTCCCTTTATATTTTTTAAGGATTATGGTTTATACAGTCGTAAAATATTCTAACGAATTACTTCATTTTATTATTATTCTTTACTCCAATTCAATCTATCCATTTGGTTAAACGGCCAAGGAGCGCCATTATTTTCTATATTCGACATCATATTGTTCAAATCAAGTGGTGCCGCACTCTGTTCCATTACCAAATAACGTCTCATATCTATTATAATTGATAGAGGACTTATACCTATAGGACAGGCTTCTACACATGCATTACAACTAGTACAAGCCCATAATTCTTCTGGAGATATAAAATCATTTAATAATTGTTTGCCATCGTCTACAAAACTTCCATTTTTGTCAATATTATCTCCAACTTCTTTTAGACGATCCCTAGTATCCATCATTATTTTTCTAGGAGACAATAATTTTCCTGTTTGATTTGCTGGGCACTCACTAGTACATCTTCCGCATTCTGTACACGTATAAGAATTTAGTAATTGAACCCAATTAAGATCCATTACATCCGACGCTCCAAATTTAGATGGTTCTTCTTCGGCTACTTCTTCTGTAGAAGCTGCAAAAGGGTCTGCATCTGGATCCATCATTAACATTACTTCATTTGTTACCGCTTGAAGATTATCTAATTGTCCTTTAGGATTGAGATCTGCAAAATACGTGTTTGGAAAAGCTAATAGAATATGTAAGTGTTTTGAAAAATACAGATAGTTAAGAAATATTAATATCCCTATGATATGTAGCCACCAAGCAGATCTTTCCATAACTATTAAAACCCCTTCAGACATACCATTAAATAGAGGGGATATAAATTGACTGATTGGATAGGATCCTGCTTTTATATAGTGTTCTGCTCCTAAACTTTGTAATTGTAAATCCGTAGCATTCATGACTAAAAATAATGTCATTAACACCATTTCAAAATATAGAATTAAGTTTCCGTCATTTTTAGGCCACCCTTTCATTTCTGGGCTCCAAAAGCGTTTTAATTTTATGACATTACGACGAGTCCAAAATAATATTACTCCTACTAATACTAAAAATGCTAAAATTTCAAAAGAACCTATTAAAAAGTTATAAAAACTACCTAAAAATGCAAAAATCCTGTGTGTGCCAAATATACCGTCTATTATAATTTCTAAAACTTCAATGTTAATTATAATAAAACCAATATATACTACAATATGTAATAACCCAGCTACTGGACGTCTTACCATTTTGGATTGTCCTAGGGCTATTCTAGCCATGTTATTAAATCGTTCTTTTTTATTATCGAATCGATCTACTTCTTTACCTAAACGAATATTTCGAATAACTTTACGAATGTTTTTCGTAAAATACCCGATACCTGCTATTAAAGCAATTACAAAGATAATATTAGGTATGTACTGCATAGTTTATTTAGTTAGTTGTTTCAGAAGGTTTTTGGTATTCTATATTTTTCTTACCGAATACAGAAATATGTATATATCGCTTAGGGTTTAATCTTAAATCTTGGAGTAATAATTCTAATTGTTTACTGGATTTCTCTAGGTTACTATATAATTTTTCATCATTTAGTAATTTTCCTGCGGTACCTTTACCACTTTTTAAATCTTTTGAAATTTGATTAAAATTAGCCATTACTTGATCTAAATCATTTACAAGCTTACCTATTTTTACTTTGGACAATGAATCAGAAAATTGATTTAGGTTAGTAGACATTTCATCTAAGTTCTTTAAGGTATGATTTAACTTTTGTTCATTACCTGAAATTATTGTGTTAAGAGAATTTGATGCTCCTTTAAAATGTTTAACAGTAACACTTAAATCAGAAAAAATAGAATTAAGATTATTCTTATTGTCAACCGATAATATACCATTCACTGAATTAAGTAAAATATCTGCATTTTGTATTGCTGCTTCTAATTTTTCTTGCAAGGGAGCTAATTTATCATTTACTAACTCTAATAGACCTGCTTCTATTTTTCCTTGTAATGTATCTTTATCTCTTACCTCCAAACCTTTTTCATATTTTGGCATAATCGCTAAAGACTTTCCTCCTATTAATCCACCTCCGTATATTTTTGCTACACTATTTTTAGAAAAAGAAAAATCACTATTAACACTAAAAGCTACTATAAGATTACCACTAGTATCCGCAAAATCAATTGTTAATACTTTCCCTACTACTAATCCATTAATAGTTACGGGCGAAGAAGGCATTAACCCTTCAACATTCTCATAGACAGCATACAGTGTCCGGTTAGTTTCTAATAGATTCTGTCCTTTTAAAAAACTGTATCCAAAAATCAAAAGTGCGATAGCACATATTGCTAAGATTCCTGTTTTGACTTCTCGAGTAAATTTCAAAATTTAATATGTTTTAGGACACAAATTTAGAATAAAAAATGTATTTATACCGATTATTAGCAAACGAATTATCAGTATTTATTTAGATTAATTCGTTGGAATGTTAACTTTATGCGCTTCTGATAGTGGGATTATTTCATTATTTCGAAAAGCTACTACAAAACTAGAATCGAATCCTTTTTCTATCGCTACCTCTTGTAACTCTTTTATTTTGTTGTAATTAGAAGTGTTTCCATAATAATATTTAAACAAATTTCCTGTTTGAATCTTGGACAATTGATCTAACCCGTTAAAATTAGATGATTGAAGTGGAAGATCATTAGAACTCGCCGATATTTGAACCTTAAATACTATACTGCCATCAATATTTTTACTTTCCTTAACAATTGTATCAACTACTGGGCTCTCCTTTATTTTTGTTTCCGAAACTGTATAAACTTTATCAAGACTTTCTTTATAATCAATTATTGCTGCCTTTATCGATTTAGCCATTTCTTTTTGTCCTTTTCCTGAATTTAGATATTTCCCTTCTTTATTATTGGTTAAAAATCCTAGTTCTATTAATACGCTTGGCATATAGGTCTGATGCAAAACGACAAATCCTTCCACGGTCGAGTGGCTGATACCGCCATCGACTTCGAGGTCGATCCATTTTTCGGCAGTGTCGAGTAGTTCCCTCATTGCCGTGATCTTGGGTTCATACGCGGAGATGTACTTTTGCCCACCGAATCCCGGGTTCACCGTCATAACCAGCGCCATGTCCAAGAGGTCGAGCACATGGGCTACACGATCGATAGGGGTATGGGGGTTCAGTGCAACCGCAGCGTTTGCACCCAACTCCTTGATGTGAGCCAAGGTGCGGTGCAGGTGGGTGCATGTTTCCTCATGCACGATGATCAAGTCGCAGCCCGCCTCGACGAAACGACTGATCAGGTGGTCCGGCTCTTCGATCATCAGATGAGCCTCGAACGGCACCGACACAGCCGAGCGAACCGCAGCGATCACGTCTGGACCGAATGTGAGATTGGGTACGAAACGA
>CAVYIL010000141.1:0-4540 GCA_963768325.1 uncultured Flavobacteriaceae bacterium
CTGTTGAATAGGTAATTTAAGGACTCCTGAGAAAAAAAATAAGTAAATTGTTAGTTTGAAAAAACTGATTTACAACCCATTAAAAATAACATAAATTAAATTTAAAAATAATGAATTAAAAATTGTTGCGTTCTTTAATATGATAAGTTACATTTGCATCCGCATTGAAAATAATTCGGAGTTCATAAGAATAGTATTAGGAGAGGTGCCAGAGTGGTAATGGAGCAGATTGCTAATCTGTCGACGCGTAAGTGTCGCCAGGGTTCGAGTCCCTGTCTCTCCGCAATATTTTGACTAATAACCTATTTTCGGGGTGTAGCGTAGCCCGGTTATCGCGCCGCGTTTGGGACGCGGAGGTCGCAGGTTCGAATCCTGCCACCCCGACAATTTTTTAATTTTTACTGTAATGGTCGCGTAGCTCAGTTGGATAGAGCATCTGCCTTCTAAGCAGACGGTCACAGGTTCGAATCCTGTCGCGATCACAAGGCTAAACCTACTGATAATCAGTAGGTTTTCTTGTTTTTAGAAGGTTTATTCTACTCTTCAAAATCAATAAAAAAACACGACTTACACCACTTTTCATCAAAAAATAGTAGATTTGTTTGACAAATGTTTGACAATTCAAGATATGATTCAAGCTAATATAATTCTCGAAACTCGAAGAAAAAGCAGTAATGGCTACGCTATAAAAATCGAAGTTTATTCTAATCGTAAATATAAATATATTAGTCTAAATAAATTTCAAAAGAATAAAACGCTAAAAATAGACACTGACCTCGCAAGAAGAATAGCTCAATTGGATAACGAGGTTAAATACTGCAATGAAAACAATATTAGCATTGAGGAATCTATAGAAATTATTAAAAACGGTATTCCTAATGATAATGATTTAGAAATATTTCTTTTAAAAAAGAAATTAGCCGAACTACAAAAAATCTCAGGGATAGGGTTTGTAGAATTTTTTGCTATTAGAATAGACGAATTAAAGGAATTATCACATTCTATTAGAGCCTATGAGCAAACTAAAATTCAAATAGAAATTTTTTTACACTCATGCTCTCAAGAAGACGTGCTTATCAATGAAATAGATTACGAATGGTTACATAAATTTATAAGATTCAAAAAAATTACAACTAAAAAAGGTAAAGGTGGGGTAAATTTCTACTTAAGAACAATGAGGGCCGCATACAAAGAAGCTCAAAAAAGAGATTCCTTAAATATAAAAAAAGACAACCCCTTTTTAGGTGTTATAAAATCTGAATCAAAAAAAGATATAATCGACATTCCTATTGAATACATAAAAAAGCTAAAATCTTTAATCTCTACCTACAATTCTTTTTTAAATGAAAATAAAAAAATTGAAGGAAATAAAGGAATGACCAAAAAAAACGCCTATTTACGTATTCGTGCTATTGAAATATGGCTTTTTCAAATTGCCATCGGTGGTGTTGATTTTGTAGATATTTCTCAATTAACATGGGACAATATAAAAACTGAAAGAATTGTCTTTAAAAGATATAAAAATAGAAACAAACCTGATGGAGGTGCAACAATTGATAATATGCTCTCTGTTTTTTCGAATTATATTATTAAAAAATACGGTGACAAAAAGTCTGATAGAATATTCTCTTTTATCCCAGATGCTTCTACTAAAAAATATATAATTTTCAGAGACAACATTTCTGATATTTTATATAGGATTTCAAATACATTAAATTTTAAAGAGAGAATTAGAACTAAATCACCAAGGTATATTTTTAGATCTTTTGCTGGAGAGCTTTTAATTGATACTTTGGTAATTATGCAATTACAGGGTCATAAACCTGAAGGTGTTACATATAGGTATCAAAAGAAATTACCTCATAAAATCGTAGATAAAGAACATCAAAAAATATTAGATTTAATTGGAGTGTAAATAAAGCTATGTCTGTTTATTTTTTTTAGATTAATAAACGAAAACACCCAGCCCCTAAAAAGAAACTGGGTTTAAAAAAGTAGGTAAAAATTGGGGCTAACTATTTTTTCTTAATTTCGATATTCTGACTAACATCTTTAATTATTTTTTCAGCAGATCGACCAACTACATAACCCCCTATACCAAATTGCAATAATTGCCAAAATTCATCCTCTAATGGAGCGCTAGGCAATCCGAATGCAGGAGCTACAAACTTTGCGTATATCACAACAAACCCAAAAGAAAGCATTAAAATAGGTCGCCACGACCTTTGTAAAAAATTACCTTTGGTTTCTGATAAAATTATATCACTTTTGAGTTTTTCAAGATCATGCGATTTATCTAATATCTTTACCAGAATTTCATTCTTTGCCTTTTGACGCTCCTCATCATTTGTGAAAATACCATCTATAACACCCCCAATACTTTTAAGCAAGTCCCCTGTTAGCCAACTAAGAATTTTATTCATCTTATCTATTAGATTAAATTTTTATACTCCTCTTTAGCATCAAAACAAGGACATTCTTTGGTGTACTCAAAAGGCTCTATTTTTCCGTTTCCGTTTTTATCTGGAGAAAAATCTCTATGTCCCAAAATATCAGCATTAGGATATTTTTGCTTTAATTTATTCAACAACTTAAGTATAGCTGTTTTTTGTCTAGCAGTACGTGTGTCTTTAGGTATTTTATTTTTGTCTAAACCTCCAACGTATACAATACCTATACTTTCTTTGTTGTAGCCTTTAACGTGTGCGCCTACTTTATATAACGGTCTACCTTTTTCAATTGTACCATCTAAACCAATAACAAAGTGGTAGCCTATTCCGTTCCAACCTCTTTTTTTGTGCCAACGGTTTATGTCTTTTGCAGTATATGAAATACTCTCTATAGTAGCAGTACAATGTATGACGATGTGCTTAATGAATCTCATAGTTTAATATTATTATCGATTAAGGGTGTGTCTTTTTATATTTTTCAAACTGATTCTTTAGTGCTTCGTATTTCTTTTTCCAATGTTCTTCTACACGTTTTATTTCTTCTTGTAGGCAAGTGACTTCTAGATGTAAGTCTTTAAACTTTTTTTCATAGTCAGCAACAAATCTGTTATAAGTTTGTTGCATTCCTGTAAGTGCATCCGTTTTTCGTTTTTTACGCTGAAACCATGCGGTTAACAAACCGCCTGTGCCAAATATGTAAGCAAATATTGTGTTGATGTTATGTAGTAAAAAGTCTTGCATTGGTATAGATTTTAAGGTTAATAGGTTTTAAGATTTGGAGTTTTGTTCACAGCCTGTGCAAGGGGTAAAAGAAGCTAATTGTGTATATTAATAACTTTCGTAGACACCTGAAACCCATATGCTACCATCCTTAATATAAGGCTCTGGCATATGACTTTTTAACTCACCGTCTAATTCGTCTTGATACGTGAATGATATTTTACCACCTGCAAAAGCGCCTATTATGGAATAAAATTTAGCGTCCGTACCTCCAAAATCAAAAACATTAACCCCTTGATTATATTTTGCACTGAAAGGCAATGAACTAATATAAATACCCCCTCCATCACTCTGCGTACCTGTTGATTCTATATCAGAAAACAATATTTTAAAATGTACTAATTTACCGATTCTATAATACGTTGCATGTGCTACCTTATATGTATACGTATATCCATACCCATTTAATGTAGGCGTAAACTCGCCTGATTGAATGAACCCTGCTGGTAGTATTCCTTCTTGGGATTCGCTTACAATTGGAATTGAAACTTCTGCATTACTAGTGCCATATTCTCCAACTTTTACTTCTGCATTTTTAAATGTGATGTTATTTACATTTTTTACAGTAACTCCATTAATGCCTGACATCCGAAGAGGATCGCTATTCTTATTTATTTTATCCCACCTCGAACCATCATATTTAAACAAATCCGTATTGTTATCCATATGTACCCATCCTTTTTTAGGACTTGCAGGGGCGTTTTGGGGCTTAAACTGTAGCGCATCAACCTTAGGATTTTGAGAATATACACTTGCAGTGATTAACAGTAATAATATTATTAACTTTTTCATTTTTCGTTATCTATATAAAATTCTAAATTATTTTCATTTGTATATGGTAATCCTACAACATCGGCTATGATGTACCGCTTATCTGAGTAATTACCTTGTATCTGATCTCCTACTTCAATTTTTGAATAGTCTTTGTTTGCTCGTTTATTGACTAAATACCCATCTATAGAACTAAAAGGGTTTAATGCAGCTGGCTGCCACCCCACTTCGCCGCTATCATTAAGCTTTGTAAGTACATGTCCTTCTTTATTCGATCCGTTTGAAGTGCTTATATATAATTTTCTTTTACGAGCGTCTATAATTACAGCGTCTGGAATTATAGACAGCGCAGGAGTTATCTCATTATCGCCAAATACGTTAAATCGTTTTGCTTTAATGTTTGTATCGCCAGTAGTTTTTAACCCTATAAAATCACTGTTTAAAGAAAATGCTTTTTTCTGAAACCTCTAGCCTTTTGCCGTGGGTTTCGCCTACTACAAATCTTCTAGGGTTTAATGGCTCTCCTGAAGATTCTAAAG
>CAVYIL010000142.1:0-11464 GCA_963768325.1 uncultured Flavobacteriaceae bacterium
CTGCCTATTCAAGTACTATTTCGACAAGAATTATATATTTGTTTAATCTTTTAATTAAATTAGATGTTTATGAAAAATTGTCAAAAAATCAAATACATGAACCTAAAGTTTATTTTTATCGTTTTAATAATAGCAACAGCCATAAATGAATCTGTATTTGCGCAAAAGCCTATTTTATCGGATGCTTTTACATTTAGTTTTGGAGAAAAGTACAAAAACATTAAAAGTTTAAATACATATTATGTAGCCACTAATAGTCGATTTCTTGCAGTTAAGAAAGGAAGAAATGATATGACAATTCAAAGGTTTAATTTAAAAGATCTTAAAGAAGAGGTTAAGATAAGACAAGTAATAGAAGATAAAGGTAATTTTGAAACTGTAATGGATATGGATGGATACGCAGTTGTTTTTTATTCTATTAAAGACAAAGCATATGCTCAAAAAATATCTTTAACAGGTAGCATTGCACAAAAACCAATTCAATTAATAAACGAAAAAGAAAATTTAGACGAAGATTTTGGTTTTAAAAGCACATATGGATTTGATGCAGGAGGAAGAATAAACAAATTTGTTTTTAAAAGATCTCCTGACGGAAAAAAAGTTTTATTATTATATAGGTTGAAATCATCTTCTGACTCTGCCGATAAAATCGGAATAGCAGTTTTTGATTCTGAAATAGAATTACTTTGGAAAAAGAAAATAACTATGCCTTACTCGTCTAACAAAATGTTATATGAGGATTTTACTATTGATAATATTGGAAACTTTTATATGACTTCATCTGTTTTTAATGATAACTCAACAGATAAAAACAAATTAGAATCATTTTTTGTTACAGAATTATATAAAATCAAGGAAGATTCTGATGAGATTTTAAAAAGCACAATTTCCATATCGAGTGGATCAATAATGGATGCGGTTATAAGTAATGATGCTTCTGGTAAAGTTATGATATCAGGATTTTACAGTAATAACAATGAAGGGCTTGTTACAGGTGTTTTTTGTGCTAAATTAGGGAATCAAGCAGAAGTTACTTCTTTGATAAATAGTGATATTTCTTCTGATATAATACAGAAATATGCTTTGGAAAGAGAAAAGAGAATTAAAGAAGGAACACAAAAAGTAAATGATGAAAAAGATTTTGAAAAACTAAAAATTAATGATGTATTATTTAACCCTGATGGCAGTATTGTATTATTAGGAGAACAACGATATGCTGTTTCGTTTACAACATCAAGTTCCTCTGGGTCTAGAACAACCTATGATTATTTTTATAGAGATATTTATGCTTTTAAATTATCTTCTGACGGAAAATTAAGATGGATGCATAAGTTACCTAAAAACCAAAGAGGCACCACAGGAAAAAATAGCATGTCATACAAGTCTTTTAGAAATAGCGGAAAACATTACATGTTTTTTATAGACAATTTCACCAATTTAAAAAGGTCTTTTGATGAATCACCGACAAAATATTTTGATGGAAAAAAAGATTTTTTATATCTAACAGCTTATGTAATTGATGATGTTACTGGCGAAGTAATAAAAGAGCCAATATTAACCAGTAGTGATATAAGGAATTCACGTTTAGATAAGTTAGAAGTAAGTAAATTAGTGAAATTGCCGAATAAGGATATGGTTATAGAAGCTTTTGATGGTAAAAAGAATAATTTATTGCTTAAAATTTCGGTAGCAAAATAAAGGTGGAATAACTACAAAATTTGTAACAAAATTTTCAAGCCACTTTTTTGTTATATTTTTTTAATTCGATTTCCATTTCTAAAGGAGTTAGATAACCTAAACTAGGCATCCATCCGATAAAGTACGTATTTTTTTGGTTCTTCGCCAAAAAGAGTGGAACTTTATTAAATCAAACAAAAATAAAGGTTAGAGAATATCTATCCTAATAGAATTTTTAAATGCTTTTGTCCTGAGGCACTATGTGTAATTATACCCATTTTTTTCTAAAATTCAAATATATAATTTATGGGCTTAAAAAATTCATTACAAATTTAGTAGTTATTCGACCTTATAAATATTAGAAACCAAAATAGATAGTCTATTGTAACAAATTGAAGGATAATTAGTTAAATTAATTGCAGGGTATCAAATATATCTAGAAGCCTTTTCCAGTATATTCATATTCAATGTGTAAATGGTATTATTTTCTTTTTAAAAAAAATAACAAAAACTAACATTATTTACTAGTTTTGTCAACAGATATTGCCTTAAATTCCTTGGGAAAATATAGGGATTTGAAAAACATAAAATATGTATAACTACTTGTTAGTATGTTATTTAAATTACGAAGTCGTTTAAACTTTTTCTAATTTTTTATTTTTAAATTTTTTAACGGCAATTACTATGAAAGCCAGTAGGTTAAATCCTTTCCAGCTTGTAATAGTGGTGTCAAATCTGTTTAGCAAAGATCTATAACTGTCCATCCAAGCATTGGTTCGCTCAATGATATATCTCAAGTCATAGAGTTCTTGGTCGAAATACTCATCTCTATCAGCATTTCCATTACGTTTATTAAAGCATACATTGGCATTTATTTCTTTGCTATCACAGCATTTCCTAAAGTCTTTGGAATCAAATCCTGCATCTGCATTTAGGAATAATCCTTTTGTCTCTATATCTGCCTGTTCCAATGTAGCAGTTACAACTTCAAATTGAATTTCAATATCGTACAGGTCATTATGATTTCCAGACACAGGTTCAGACATAGCAAGTGGCAATCCTTGCCTATCAGTAAGATATAGAGCATTCGTGGTTTTACGTTTCTTTCTACCTTGATATCCCACACTAGTTCCTCCTCGAATGGTAGGTGTATGACTTCCGTCAAGGTCTACACTAGAAAGATCAAAACTAGATTTATGTCTTTTAAGAAACTCAATCCAACAGTTCTCTAAAGCTTCGCTAACACACCATTTCCTATAATGATAATATACGGATTGCCAGCTTAAAACTTGAGTTTCAAACAAAGCTTTTACTGGTAATAACCTCCATTGAACACCTGTTTTTAGCTTGTAAAGAATAGCATTGATAATCTCTGCTAAAGGAACGGTTGGTGAAAATCCTCTTTTTCTTGTTGATAAATAGGGTACAATCTCTAATTCTATCATATCTTTGTCTAGTACACTGTACATAAAGGGTTGTTTTATATTGATTTACGTATGAAACGCAAATATCAGCAACCCTTTTATTTTATCTCTATAAAAGTTTAAACGACTTCTACATATAACCAATGTTCTCTTATTTTTATCTGGAAGCAGATAGAAAAAAAGAATATTTTATTGCAGTAAATTTATAAGAAAAATGGTGTTAATTTTTCTTTTAGATAGGAACCTGTATAAGAATCTTTTATTTTAATAATTTCTTCGGGTGTTCCATTAGCAATGACCTTGCCGCCATTTTTGCCGCCGTCAGGTCCTAAATCTATGATATAGTCTGAGCATTTAATTAAGTCTAAATTATGTTCTATAACGAGTATTGAATGACCTTTTTCTATTAGCTCATTGAGGGATTTTAATAATTTTTTTATGTCATGAAAATGAAGACCTGTAGTAGGTTCATCAAAAATAAAAAGAGTTTTTTCTTTGGTATTTCCTTTTCCTAAAAAAGAAGCAAGTTTAATTCGCTGTGCTTCGCCACCAGAAAGGGTCGAAGAACTTTGTCCTAATTGTACATAACCTAATCCTACATCTTGTAAGGGTTGCAGTTTGTTCTTAATTTTAGATTGATTGTGGGTTGCAAAAAATGTTATAGCATCATCGATTGTCATATTAAGAAGATTATCGATGTTCATTTCTTGAAAAGTAACTTCCAAGACATCTTTTTTAAAACGTTTGCCATTACAGGTTTCACAAGTTAAGTGTACATCGGCCATAAATTGCATTTCTATAGTAACTTCTCCGTCACCTTTACAGGTTTCACATCTACCACCATCAACATTAAATGAGAAATGTTTTGATTTATAGTTACGAATTTTTGCTAATTTTTGGGTTGCGTATAAATTACGTATATCATCATATGCTTTTATGTAGGTTACGGGATTAGAGCGCGAGGATCTTCCTATTGGGTTTTGGTCTACAAATTCAACATGATGAATATTACTATAGTTGCCTTTTAACTCTGTGTATTGTCCTGCTTTTTCGCCAAATCCACCAAGTTCTTTTAGAAGTGAGGGATAAATTATTTTTTTTACCAAAGTACTTTTTCCACTACCCGAAACTCCAGTTATTGTAGTGAAAATGCCTAAAGGAAATTTGACATTAATGTTTTTAAGATTATTCTCACGAGCTCCAATAATTTCGAGGTAATATTTTGAAGTTCTTCTTACGGTAGGAGTTTCAATTTGCAACTTTCCACTTAGATATTTTGCTGTTAGAGAATCTGCCTTAAGAATTTCATTATATTTTCCTGATGCCACTACATGACCACCGTTTGATCCGGCTTCTGGACCAATATCGATAATTTCGTCAGCTGCTTTCATTATATCCTCGTCGTGCTCAACTACAATGACTGTATTTCCTATGTTTCTAAGAGATTCTAAGACTTTGATTAATTTTTCAGTATCTTTAGGATGGAGTCCGATACTAGGTTCATCAAGAATATACATGGATCCTACAAGACTACTTCCCAAAGATGTAGCTAGGTTAATACGTTGAGACTCTCCACCAGAAAGCGTGTTAGATTTTCTATTTAGGGTAAGGTAATCTAAACCTACATTACTTAAAAACTCAAGTCTACTATTAATTTCTTTTAATAAACGTTTAGCTATTTGGGCATCATATGTGTTTAGTTTTAAATTCTTAAAAAAAACAGTTAACTCGTCAAGTGGTTTTTCTACTAGATCGGTAAGAGTAGCATTTTCTATTTTAACAAAGTTTGATTCTTTTCGTAAACGTTTCCCTTTGCAGACGGTACATTTTGTTTTTCCTCGGTATCGAGAAAGCATGACTCTATTTTGTATTTTGTAAGCTTTAGACTCTTGTTCAGAGAAAAAAGAATTGATGCCTAGAAAATATTGATTTCCGTTCCAAATAAGTTCTTTTTGTTCATCGGATAGTTCAAAATAGGGTTTATGAATTGGAAAATCGAATTTATATGCATTGTTTACTAGTTGGTCTTTATACCAGCTCATGCTTTCTCCTTTCCAAGGGAAAATAGCGCCTTCATATACGCTAAGAGAGGTAATTGGGATGACGAGTTCTTCGTCAATTCCAATAATATCTCCATACCCTTCGCATTCAGGACAAGCTCCGTAAGGGTTATTAAAACTAAATAAATGGACATTTGGTTCTAGAAATGTTATTCCATCTAGTTCGAATTTATTACTGAATTGTCTTAATTTTCCGTTTTTTAAAGATTCTATATAACATGTTCCTTTTCCTTCAAAAAAAGCAGAATTTATAGCATCAGCTAATCGATTATAAAAATCTTCTTCATTTCGTATGATAATTCGATCTACAACTAAGTATATTTCTTCTTTACCATTAAGGGTAACTTCTTCGATTCTGCTTATTGTATCTTTTATTTTAATACGAGCAAATCCCTGTTGTTGTAATACTTTTAGTTTTTCAGTTAAAGTTCGACCCTTTTCGACATGTATAGGGGAGAGTAGGAGAAGTTTTTCTCCTTCGTCAAAAGATTTTATATAATCAATTACATCTGTTACAGTGTCTTTTTTAACTTGATTTCCAGAGATAGGAGAGAAGGTTCTGCCAATTCTTGCAAAAAGTAATTTGAGATAATCATATATTTCGGTGGTTGTACCTACAGTGGATCTCGGGTTAGTAGAGTTAACTTTTTGTTCTATAGCTATAGCTGGAGCAATTCCTTTTATATAATCTACTTTGGGTTTATTAAGTCTACCTAAAAATTGTCTAGCATATGAGGATAAACTTTCTACATATCTTCTTTGACCTTCGGCATATAGTGTATCAAAAGCTAAACTAGATTTACCAGAACCAGAAAGCCCAGTAATAACTACTAGTTTATTTCGTGGAATTACAGCATCTAAGTTTTTAAGGTTATGAAGATTAGCACCTTTAATTATTATATTTTTTTTTGGATCTATTGTAGAAATGTCAGGAATCATAGTAAATACAGCATAAGAGAGCAAATATAATGAATACTAAATAAGTATAATAACATATGTTAAGTTAAAAAAATTAACAAAAAATGTTTGATTTTCGAAATTTGTTATTATCTTAGCCCAGAATTTAACCATTAAAAAGATAATTGCCTATTGAATACTTTTACTTTTTTAGTTTAACATAGCACGAGCCCCAAGCTTGTTGGCCATAAATATTAAGTATGAAAAACCCAGTCCAATTAGATTCAGTATTGGTGTGTGATTATATGAAAGGTGATGAAAATGCCTTATCTATCCTTATCCAACGCCATAAACAACGAATTTACAGTTTTATTTATTCTAAAGTATACGATCGTGATGTTTCTGAGGATATTTTTCAGGATACATTTATAAAAGTTATCCGTACATTGAAAAAAGGAAACTACAACGAAGAAGGTAAATTTTTACCTTGGGTAATGCGTATAGCCCATAATTTGGTTATTGATCATTTTAGAAAAGGAAATCGTATGCCTAAATTCGAAGATAATGGCGAGTATAGCATTTTTTCTATTATTAGCGATGGTAACCTTAATGCTGAAAATAGGTTAATTAAGCTTCAGATAGAAGAAGATTTGCGTAGTTTGATTCAGGAATTACCAGATGATCAAAGAGAAGTTTTAGTGATGCGTATGTATAAAGACATGAGTTTTAAAGAGATATCTGATAAAACAGGTGTTAGTATTAATACTGCTTTAGGTAGAATGCGATACGCGCTAATTAACTTGAGAAAAGTGATTGAAAAAAACAATATAGTATTGACTAATTAATCTTATTAGTTTTTGTAGTATATAGTTAAGTTTACGATAAAATATTTTTTTATTATTCTTCACGATATCATCTTACAAAATATAAGATCATTTTAAGAATTTGTATAAATGGCATGAAATTAGATTTTTATAAATCTTATTCGTGCCATTGGTACTTCTATATCGTTATTTTTTATGCTCTACAAATTCTAATTGTTCTATAGCAACATTGGTGGTAAATATACCATAGTTAACAATTGCTTTTCCTTTTTCTAATTTGTCAATTGTTCCAATTGCTTTTCCGTCTAGCATTCTTACACGGTCTCCTATTTTTAGGATTGCTTTTGGCTTATTTTGTATTACTTTTCTTTCTTTCTTTTTTTCTTCTTTCTTTTTTTCTCGAATTATTTCTACTTTTTTTTCTACCTCTTTTACTATTTTTTGCTCTTTAGCTTTTACTATTTTTTGTTCTCTAGCGGTTATTTTTTTTCTTTTAGAATTTTCTATTTCAACTATCTTTAGGAATTCGCTAATTAATTCTTTCTTTTTTTTATTGACAAAATATTTTTCACTAAGGTCATCTACTTTATTACCTAAATAAATCTTACGTTGGTTACTGTCATATAACTCTTGATAACTTTCTAACTTTTGTTGAATTCGATCATTGGTTTTTTCTAAACGTTCTTTTTCTACTTGTGCGTGTTGTTCTTTTGTTTTTAAGGAAGTGGTTGTTTTCTGTAATTTTGATCGCTCTTTTTGTAAGTCAGCAATACTTTTATCGAAACGAATTTTGCCACGTTCTACTTTTTTCTTTGCTTTATTAATTAAACTATAGGGGATTCCATTTTTTTGTGCTACTTCAAAAGTGAAAGAACTTCCTGCTTCTCCTAAATGTAATTTAAATAATGGTTCTAAAGTTTTAGTATCAAATAACATATTGGCATTAGTCATATATGGTAGTTCATTGGCTAAAATTTTTAGGTTTGCATAATGCGTTGTGATAATTCCATAAGATTTTCGATCATAAAAGACTTCTAAAAAAGCTTCTGCTAAAGCACCTCCTAATTCTGGATCGCTACCTGTTCCAAATTCATCTATTAGAAACAAGGTGTTGTCGTTGCATTTTTTTAAGAAATAGTTCATGTTTTTTAATCGGTAACTATAGGTGCTTAGGTGGTTTTCTATAGATTGGTTGTCGCCAATATCTGTCAATATAGTATTAAATATGCGTATTCTGCTATATTCGTGTACTGGGATTAACATACCGCTTTGTAGCATTATTTGTAGTAGTCCTATGGTTTTGAGTGTGATACTTTTTCCACCAGCGTTAGGTCCAGAAATAACTATGATTCTGTTATTATCATCTAAAGAGATTGTTTGAGGATGTGTTTTATTACCTTTTTCTAGATTAGAAAGAAAAAGTAGTGGATGATATGCGTCTTTAAGTGTTAGCTCTCCGTCATTAGTTATTTTAGGCAAAACAGCATTTAGTTTATGTGCATATTTAGTCTTTGCTGTTATGGTGTCTATGTCGCTTAAGTATTCTTGATATTGTTGTAAAAGTTCTGAGTATGGACGTAGGGTATTTGTTAGTTGTTTTAGGATTTTTACAATTTCTTCTCGTTCTTCATATTGAAGATTATTAAGTTCTCTGCTAAATTGTAAGGTAGTTTCTGGTTCTACATATACAATACTACCTGTTTTGGAGCTACCCATTATAGATCCCTTGACCTTACGACGGTACATCGCTTTGACGGCTAATACTCTTCGGTTTTCGACTACACTTTCTTTGATTTCGTCTAGGTATCCTAAACTGTTATATCGTGTAAGATCTCTTGTGAAACTACCGTTTAATTTTCCTTGTATAATATTAATTTCTTTTCTAATATTGCTTAGTATAGGTGTTGCGTTGTTTTTTATTTCACCAAATTTATCAAGTACAGTTTCTATATATTTACAGATGTCAGTGGTATAGTGTACTTTTTCTGAGTTTTGAAATAATATGGGATACAGTTCTTGATTAGATTTAAAAAATTTGAGTAAGTTATTAGAGGTGGTACTTATAGAAATAAGTTTTTTAAGATTAGAAGCTTCTAAGAAGGTGTTTTCTATTTTTAATAATTGAATTTCTTTATTTATAGTTTCGTATCCATGATTAGGGATTTTAGCGTCGTTTAAATAGGAAGATTTATATTCAAAAACTTCAAGTAAAGATTCGTTAATTTTCTTTTGTGTGGCATGTGGTGTAATAAGTAATGCTTTTGTTTTTCCATAATCTGTAATGCATAATTCTGCTATATGATGGAGTACTGTGTCAAATTCTAGATCATCAAGTGTTTTTTTAGATATACGAATCATACTTATTTTTATCCTATTTTTGAATTTTTAAATTATAATAAAGCAAAAGTAAACAATTGCTATAAATTTTTTTGATATATATTATGAATGTTAATATTGAATCTAGTTGGAAAAAACAGTTAAAAGAAGAGTTTGAGAAGCCGTATTTTTCTGAGTTAACAGATTTCGTGAAAAATGAGTATAAAAACCATAAGTGTTATCCAAAAGGGAATGAAATTTTTTCGGCGTTTGATTATTGTAGTTTTGATGATATTAAAGTAGTTATTATAGGGCAAGATCCATATCATGGTGATGATCAGGCTCATGGTTTGTGTTTTTCGGTAAATGAAGGTATTGAAAATCCGCCTTCACTGATAAATATTTTTAAAGAGATTAATTCTGATTTGGGATTACCTATACCTTCTAATGGATCTCTACAACGATGGGCAAAACAAGGGGTATTATTATTAAATGCTACATTGACAGTTCGTGCTCATCAAGCGGGGTCTCATCAAAAATTAGGGTGGGAGATGTTTACAGATAGCGTTATTCAAATGGTTTCTGCTAAAAAAGAAAATATAGTTTTTTTACTATGGGGAGGTTTTGCAAAGAAAAAAGCGGCTTTGATAGATGGTTCAAGGCATCTTATGCTAAATAGTGGACACCCTTCTCCTTTGAGTGCTAATAGGGGGTATTGGTTTGGTAATAAGCATTTTAGTAAAACCAATGCTTATTTACAAAAAAAGAATATAAGTTCTATAATTTGGTGATTAAGCAGCCTTACTTGATACTTTTATCTTTTTGTCTACAATTGTTTTTGATAGGTCTGAATTTTTAGTATCTTTTTTGTTTGCGTCTATGGATTGTACACTAAATTTAAGTAGTATAAAATTAAAAATTATGAGTCCTCCGAGGATTAAAAGAAAAGTTATCATATAAATCGAATTGTTTGTTGTTTAACTAGTAGATGTATAAATCATATAAGGGTTGCGTATTATTTTCAAGTATTAAGTTGTAAATTTACATAATTATTTTTGAAGTCGTTTAAACTTTTTCTAATTTTTTATTTTTAAATTTTTTAACGGCAATTACTATGAAAGCCAGTAGGTTAAATCCTTTCCAGCTTGTAATAGTGGTGTCAAATCTGTTTAGCAAAGATCTATAACTGTCCATCCAAGCATTGGTTCGCTCAATGATATATCTCAAGTCATAGAGTTCTTGGTCAAAATACTCATCTCTATCAGCATTTCCATTACGTTTATTAAAGCATACATTGGCATTTATTTCTTTGCTATTACAGCATTTCCTAAAGTCTTTGGAATCAAATCCTGCATCTGCATTTAGGAATAATCCTTTTGTCTCTATATCTGCCTGTTCCAATGTAGCAGTTACAACTTCAAATTGAATTTCAATATCGTACAGGTCATTATGATTTCCAGACACAGGTTCAGACATAGCAAGTGGCAATCCTTGCCTATCAGTAAGATATAGAGCATTCGTGGTTTTACGTTTCTTTCTACCTTGATATCCCACACTAGTTCCTCCTCGAATGGCAGGTGTATGACTTCCGTCAAGGTCTACACTAGAAAGATCAAAACTAGATTTATGTCTTTTAAGAAACTCAATCCAACAGTTCTCTAAAGCTTCGCTAACACACCATTTCCTATAATGATAATATACGGATTGCCAGCTTAAAACTTGAGTTTCAAACAAAGCTTTTACTGGTAATAACCTCCATTGAACACCTGTTTTTAGCTTGTAAAGAATAGCATTGATAATCTCTGCTAAAGGAACGGTTGGTGAAAATCCTCTTTTTCTTGTTGATAAATAGGGTACAATCTCTAATTCTATCATATCTTTGTCTAGTACACTGTACATAAAGGGTTGTTTTATATTGATTTACGTATGAAACGCAAATATCAGAAACCCTTTTATTTTATCTCTATAAAAGTTTAAACGACTTCATTAATAATAACTTTACAAAAGATGGTTATAGCATGTTAAACAATGAACCTGTTTAAACTTTTAAGATAAACACCTGATAATTAATTAGTTACTGTTTTAGTTGAGATTTGCAAGTAACTAGTTATTAGTTAATTACAAAAAAGTTTAAACGAGTTCAATGGGTTAAACGAGGTGATTTATTGTTTATTTGTTAAAAATACAGATTTTGTAGGTAAGCTTTTTTGATTTATTATTTGATAGAATGGATAAAATTTACATACTGTTTTTTCCCATTTACTTT
>CAVYIL010000143.1:0-13494 GCA_963768325.1 uncultured Flavobacteriaceae bacterium
CAAATTTACTTCTAGAAATAAAGATATATTCTAAAAAATATTGTCCTAAAATAATATTTGCAACAGAACCAAATATATCATTAATATTTCTAACTAACTACTGCTCCTGGAACAACAGCATCCTCTTCTGGGCTAAGAAACACCAGTTTTCCTTCAGGTGTTTCTGTCATAAGAATCATTCCTTCACTTTCTACACCTCTTAATTTTCTGGGAGCTAGATTTACAAGAACCGTTACTTTTTTTCCTATTACTTCTGTAGGTGTAAAGTGTTCTGCAATACCAGAAACTATGGTTCTAATGTTTATACCTGTATCCACTTTTAATATCAAAAGTTTTTTGGCTTTAGGCATTTTTTCTGCTTCAATTATAACCCCAGAACGTATGTCTAATTTTGAAAAGTCTTCAAAAGTAGCTGTTTCTTTTTGCGGTTCGATGATTTTGTTCTCCGTTTCATTTGTTTTTTTAGTAGCTTCTAGTTTGTCTAACTGAAATTGAATTTCAGCATCTTCTATTTTAGAAAACAATAATTCTCCTTTCTCGATTTGATGTCCTGTAGGAAGTAATACTTTTTTTGTTTCTATCTCGTTCCATGGTGTGTACAGTTCTGCAGAGGTCAAAGTGAGTATCTTTTTTAGCTTACTAGATGTAAAAGGTAAAAATGGTTCAGAAAGGGTAGCTAGAGCAGATGTGATTTGCAGCGCAATATACATAATGGTTTTAGTGCGTTCTTCATCTGTCTTATATAATTTCCATGGCTCGGCGTCTGCTAGATATTTATTGCCTAATCGTGCTACATTCATGAGTTCCTGACTTGCTTCTCTAAATCGATATCGCTCAATTGAACTAGAAATAACTGCTGGATATGCTTTTAATTCTGCTAATGTTTTTTTATCTACCTCTGATAAGGTTCCGGGTATTGGAACAACTCCGTTATAATACTTATTGGTTAGAACTACAACTCGATTAATAAAATTACCAAAAATCGCTACTAACTCATTATTGTTACGTGCCTGAAAGTCTTTCCAAGTAAAGTCATTGTCTTTTGTTTCTGGAGCATTGGCTGTCAATGCATATCGTAAAACGTCTTGCTGATTAGGGAAGTCTTCTAAGTATTCGTGCAACCATACGGCCCAATTTTTAGAAGTAGATAGTTTGTTTCCTTCTAGATTTAGGAATTCGTTTGCAGGTACATTCTCGGGGAGTATATAGCTTCCTTCGGCTTTCAGCATGCTCGGAAATATAATACAATGAAAAACTATGTTGTCTTTGCCGATAAAGTGTATTAGTTTGGTGTTTTTGTCTTTCCAATATGGTTCCCAGTCAATTCCTTGTTGTGCGGCCCATTCTTTGGTAGAAGATATGTATCCAATAGGGGCATCAAACCAAACGTATAACACTTTTCCTTCTGCTTCATCTATTGGCACAGGTATTCCCCAATCTAAATCTCGGGTTACTGCTCGTGGTCTCAGTCCATCATCTATCCAAGATTTTATCTGACCATAGACATTGGTTTTCCAATCTTTTTTATGGCCTATTAAGACCCACTCTTTAAGGAATTCTTGGTATTGATCTAATGGTAAATACCAATGTTTGGTTTCTTTCAGAGTTGGTTTTGCTCCAGAAATAGTTGATTTTGGATTTATTAACTCTGTAGCGCTTAGTGTACTACCACATTTCTCGCATTGATCTCCATAAGCTTCTTCATAATTGCATTTAGGGCAGGTTCCTGTCACAAATCTGTCTGCCAAAAATTGATGAGCCTCGGGGTCGTATAATTGCTCAGAAGTTTCTTCTATAAATTTTTCGTTTTGGTATAGTTTTTTAAAAAATGCAGAGGCTGTTTCGTGATGTATGGGGGCTGATGTTCTGGAATAATTATCAAATGAGATTCCGAACTCCTGAAACGATTTTTTTATTATAGCATGATATTTGTCGATAATCACTTGTGGAGTTACTCCTTCTTTTTTAGCTCGCATAGGGATTGCCGCTCCATGTTCGTCACTACCACATATAAACGCGACATCATTTCCTGTCAACCTTAAGTATCGTGAATAAATGTCTGCGGGGACATATACACCTGCCAGATGTCCTATATGTATTGGTCCGTTAGTATATGGTAATGCTGCTGTTATTGTGTATCTTCCTGTTGCGCTCATAGTACTTTAAAAAAATGTGGAACAAAGGTAAGAAATGCTTGTAAAAATTTTTGCGTGTGTTGCCTTATTTATTAATTTGTATAATTTGCCTCTTTTGTGCGAAGTTCTACTGTAAAAACTCTATATTATTAGTTTGTCAAAGTTAAGGTTTGTGATGAAAAAATCAATCTCATGTCACTAGAGTATTTGACACGATAATTGTTTCAATTTCATATAACTAGCATATTCTAAAAAGTAATTTACATAACGATAAATTTCGTAACAACATGGATGAACACTTCATGTGTTAATAAGCCTTGATTATTTAACTAAAATATAGTTTTTTCATGCTTCTTTTTGATTAATATTGCGATTCTTTTTAACACATAAAATAATTGAGCGGTTAGTTTGGCATTTGTGTTTCTAAAAACAGAAAAAAGCAGGTGGTTTATATACCAATAATCATAAGGGTTAATATAGAATGTTTTTTATAAGGATATATTTAAGATACATATGAGCAAACCTCGAGAGTTATTTCTTATTATTTTGGCGTTTTTTACAATTTATGTGGTTTGGGGATCAACATACTTATTTAATAAAATTGCCCTATCAGAAATAGCGCCTCTTTTTTTAGCATCAATTCGATTCATAACGGCTGGAACATTAATTTTTATAATAGCTAAATTGATGGGACATAGTTTATCTATTACTAGAAGGCAGTTTACCAATTGTGTTGTTGCTAGTTTCTTCTTTCTTGCTTATGGTAATGGGGTAATGGTGTGGGCTCTTAAATATGTAGATACTGGATTTGCTGCACTAGAGGCTTCTACTCAACCCTTGGTTGTTTTAGTCCTTATGCGCATACTTGATAATAAAAAAATACAAACAAAGTCAGCTATAGGTGTGGTATTAGGTATTGTTGGGATCTGTGTGCTTGTGTGTCAGGGTAAATTGACTAGTCGAGATGGTTCGATAATGGGTATGTTAATGATATTTACCTGTGTTATAAGCTGGAGTTATTCTAGTTTATTTGTGGTAAAATCAGATATGCCATCAAATTTTTTTATAAACTCAGGATATCAGATGGTTTTTGGAGGTGTATTATTGTCAATAGCAAGTGCATTATTAGGAGAAGAATGGTCGTCTCCAATGCAATGGAGCCAACCTGTTCAGGTTTCGATGATACTTTTGGTTGTTCTTGGGAGTATTGTGGCATTTACAGCGTTTAATTATCTGCTTAAGGTTGTTTCTGCTGAAAAAGTAGCCACTTCAGCATATGTAAATCCCATAATAGCAATGATTTTGGGTTGGTATTTGTTGGGTGAAGTAATTACTTTACAATCCATTATTGCTGCATTTATATTATTAGTAGGGGTGTATTTCATTAATTCTCAGAAATAGTAAAACACACCCTAATAAAATTGTTTTCTCTACCCTATTTTGTTAGTGCGGTAAAAATTAAGCAAAAAACAATGATAAATATACTCGTATTTGGCTTTAATAAATTCAAATTGAGTGTTGAATAAATCCCTTTTGGCAGTAAAGTAAGAAAATGGTTCTAGTGTTCCATTAATGTATTTTTGCTCATTTTTGTCAAAGGCTAGTTTCTGTATCTCTAGAGAATGATCTAGAGCAATAAAGGTTTGATAACTATTTTTCACTTTAGTAAGTGCTGATTGTAAAGTATGATAGAGTTCGTTTTTTGATTGATTGAATGATAAGACTGATTGATCTAATTTTATTTTTGCTTCATTTTTTTTGCGTCTTACTTTTAATTGTTGAAATATTGGTATCGTTAACCCAAGGCTTATGTTTTGGTTTTTATTGTTTTTAAATTGCTCTATTGCAATACCGTTTTTTTGATTCGAACCTATTTGATTCGAAAAAAAACTAGAAATTTGATAATTTGCTTGTAAGGTTGGTAAATGCCCAGATCGTGCTTGTTGTACCGATTTATGGGCTATTTCTACTTCTTTTTCTGCAGATCTAATTTCTGGGTGATTCATTTCGGATTCTTTTATTATTTGATTAATTGTTAAAGACTCATTTGGGGCATCTAATAGAATTTTATCTAAAGAAAAGTTAATAGAATCTTGTCTAATTACTAATAACTTTAATAAGTTTTGTTTGGCAACTACGACACTACTGTTATCTCTAATTTGTTTTACCTTTATTTTTTCTACATCCGATTGTATGTCATATAAATCACTTTTTGGTTTATTACCTGCAAACACTTCTTTTTCAATGCGTTCTAAAAGTATGTTAGAATTGAGAAAAAATCTATTTGTTACTTCTAATTGTTCACTATCATATTGATATTGAAAAAATGCTTGAGTTATTTTTATAATCAATTCATTTTTCTTGATGTGTGTGTCATAAGCAGCCTTCTCACTTTTTAATTTTGCTGACTTGATACGTAATATTTTCCCCCAATTAAAAATATCTATTTCAGCATTTAAACCAGCTCTATCTATTAAGAAGTTTGCACTTTCTCTTGTATTTGATGAAGGGTTAATTGTAGAGCCAAATTGATAATCATGTGCTACATATACACCTATAGAAGGCAATAATTCTCCATAACTATTCTTTGTGTTTTGATTAGTTATATATTCTGATAAATTAGCTTGTTGTATTGCTATGTCATTTTGCAATGCATGGTTTATACATTCTTGCAATGACCAAATGTTCTGTTGGGCTACCAATAAAAATGGAGACCAGAACCCTAATAATATATATATCATTCTCATGTTTTTAAGTTTTAAATAATTTGTTACTATTGATTGTTAATAGTGAAGTGGTTTTAAACTTTTTTCAATTCGCTATAAAAATGTTCTTTTTTACTAAATTTTCGTCTTTTTATTACCTCGTAGAACTGCTATGAAGTGCAAAAAACACTTATTTTTCGTCAGAATTAAAAAAGTTTAAATCACGTCAGTCAATACAATACTTCCTTTGCTATATATATAGAAAAGTGACTAATAATAAATAAATGTGATAAAGATGAATTACCTTGAAGTCAGTATTAGATTTTTATTCATATTTCAGGTACTTAATTACTTCTTTTTTTGCAGCGTTTAGCGCTAGTGTACTTACAACAGCATAAGCAAGAGTCATCATAGCAATAAAAGTAACAACATAAGGCCACCAAGGCATATCGATTCGATATACAAAACTTTCTAACCAATAGTTAGTGAAATAAAGACTTATTGGCATAGATAATAGGATGGCAATACCTGCTAGTTTTAAATACTGTTTAGTTAAAGTATTAATTAATTGTGAGGTAGAAGCACCCAATGTTTTGCGAATAGCTACTTCTCTTAATCTTTGTCCAATCATGTAGGAGGTTAATGCAAATAATCCTAATAAAGCGATGAACACAACTAAAAAAGTAAGTATCATAAAAAGAACTTGTTGCTTTTTATGTTCTTGATAGGTTTTTTCAAAATCTTTATCTAAAAATGTATAATCAAAAGGGTATTTTGGTTCTATATTAGTTGTCCAAAATTTCTCGATCTTATCGATAGTACTACTAATGTTATCCTTTTTTAGTTTGAATAGCACGTCATTAATAGGAAACCAAGAAACTGCTTTATTATTATAGTAATAGTACATATAGGGTTCTATTTTTTTATAGAATCCTTTTTCAAAGTAATCTTCTATTACTCCAACTATTTCTAGAGATGTACCATTCGCTTTTATTTTATGGTTGATAGGGTTTTTTAGATCAAATTTTCTAACGAATGCTTTGTTTACTATTATACTGGTTATAGAATCTGATGCATAATTAGGGGATAGCATTCTTCCTTCTTTTAGTTTTACGTCTAGTAATTCTAAATAATTATAATCTATACCAATAAAAGAGGCGTTACCATACGATTGATCTTTAAATTCTATCCCTCCAAAATTCAATTGTATAGAACTACCAGGAGAGAGGAAACCAGAGGAAATATTAACAATACCTTTTTCACCTTTTAATTGTGCTTTTAGTAATTCGTACTTCTGAGATATGTTTTTATCATTTCTATTCTTAAAATTAACTCGTATAACCTGATCCGCATTAAAACCTAAATCTTTATCGTTCATATACTTTACTTGTAGATATATAATCAACCCACTAACTATAAAAAATGCAGAAATAACAAATTGAAAAACTAACATCGTATTTCGTATTTTTATACCTGTTCTACTTCTGGAAAAGTCACCTTTTAGAACCTTTAAAGGTTGAAAGTTTGACAAATAAAGGGCTGGGAATAGTCCAGATCCTATTAATATTATCAAAAAGATAATCATTATTTGTCCAAAAACGATATTATTAAATAGACTAACTTTTATATCGAAAAAAGCATTAAAACTGGGGGTTAAAATTTCTACTATTACCAGTGTGAATAATAAGGATACTAGGCAAATAATGGTAGTTTCTATAATGAATTGCAAAACAATATCTTTTTTCTGAGCTCCTAATGTTTTTCTTACCCCTATTTCCTTAGCGCGTTTCATTGCGCCAGCTGTAGATAGATTTATGAAATTAATACAAGATAGTATTAGTATTAAAATGGATAAACCAAATAGGATTAATAATAGTTTTAAATTACCACCTCTTAAAGCATTGCTTTTACCATATAAATGAATTTCGCCTAAACGATCTAATACGGATTTGTCTTCACCACGCGATGTTATATACTCTTCTATAGATACTCCTGCTTCTTTAGCATTAGGTTTTGTTATAAACTCGCGAAATACTTTATTCGATATTAGTGTAGCCACCTTTGAAGGATCAGCATTTTTTTTTAACTTGTAAAATAAATAATGACTTTTGCTACCCCATCCGCCAAAAGCATCGGTTTCTTTTTCATTAAACGGTATTACCACTTCTGGCATAAAAGAAGATTTTTTTAATTGGTAAACTCCTCTTACTATATAATCTTTAGAATCATTTATACGTACTTTTTCTCCTATTGGATTTTTTTCTCCAAAAAATGAAGTAGCAACTTTTTCAGATATAGCTATACTATTTACATCATCAATTACCCCTTTTGCTTTTCCTTTAATAAATGTAAAAGGGAAAAATTCAAAGAATTTTTTTGATGCAGTCAAAAGATTTTCATTATAAGTAGATTTATCTTTGTGTGCTAGTAAACCTGCTTGTATACCTGAATTATTAAAGACTAAATAATCCTCTATTTCTGGTATTATTTCTTTAGACTTAGGACCTTCTAGGATCGAACTTACCCCACTTATTTTTCCGTTTTCATTAATTGAAGCAGAAAAGTAAACTTCATCTTTATAAGGATTCCATTGGTTGACACTACTTTCTTCATTCCAATACAGAATTGTAAAAATTAAACTAACCATACCAATGGTCAATCCAAAAATATTAATGAAAGTAAAAAAGGCATTTTTTTTACTATTTCTGATTGCTATTTTTATCCAGTTTAGTAACATAATTTTATATTTTATTGGGTGATAACTTGAATGTTTTTTCTGTTTTCTCTTTCAGAAAAAATTTGTCCATCTTTCATGTCTAATATTCTACTGGCAAACCCAGAATCATAAGCAGAGTGGGTAACCATTACAATAGTAGATCCGCTACTGTGCAAATCCGTAAGTAATTCGATCACCTCATTACCATTTTTACTATCTAGATTACCTGTAGGTTCATCTGCTAGTATAAGTTTTGGTCGCGTAACAAGAGCTCTAGACACAGCTACTCGTTGCTGTTGTCCTCCAGAGAGCTGTTGTGGATAATGCTGTATTCTATGGCTAATGTTGATTTTCTCTAGGATTTCATGTACTCGTTTTTTTCGTTCAGAAGAAGAAACCCCATTATATAGAAGAGGTAATTCTACATTTTCATAAACGGTAAGTTCATCAATCAAATTAAAATTCTGAAAAATAAATCCTAAATTCTTTTTTCTAACGTTAGACCGTCCTTTTTCATTAAGTGTAACGATTTCTTGACCATTAAATAAATAACTTCCAGATGTAGGACTATCCAACATCCCTAAAGTATTTAATAATGTTGATTTACCACATCCAGAAGGTCCCATTATGGCCACAAATTCTCCTTCATTAATCTGTAATGTGATATGATCCAATGCTGTGGTTTCCATCGCATCTGTTCTATATATTTTAGTAAGATCTTTTAACTGTATCATTTTTTATTTTTTTGTGTTATTATTTTTTTAACCCTTTATTTTAAGTTTAAAACCTCTATGTTTTTATAATCCATGTATGATGAAGTGATTATTTTTTCTCCTTCTTTTAGCCCAGAAGCAACTTCATAAAAGGTTGGGTTTTCTCTACCTAACGATATTTCTCTTCTTTCTGCTTTTGATTCTCCAGTAAGGACAAAAATCCAATTTCCTGAAGTTTCTGAATAAAAAGCTCCTTTAGGTATAATTAAACTCTCGGTGTTATCCGATAAAAACAATTTAGCACTAAAGGACATGCCCATTTTAATTTTTTCTGGGGATTGATTCTCAAATTTCATTTCTACCTTAAATTTTCCATTCACAACCTCCGATAAAATTTTAGATACCACTATACTATGATTTACGCCTTCCATATCGATTACTCCTTTAATACCTGTGTATAGTTTAGCTATATAAAACTCATCTACCTGAGCAACTAATTTATATCCTTGCATATCATCTATTTTACCAATACTTTCTCCTGTTTTATAGGTTTGTCCTAATGTAGGGTTAAAGGAAGATAACCTACCAGATATTGGGGCTTTGACTATAAAATTTTGCTTATTAAGTAACAAAGCTTCTAAACTTTTTTCCATTAGAATTAAGGAGTTATTGATACGATTGATCTGTGCTGTACTTTCTTTTTTTTCTCTATTTACACTATTCTGAATTATTTTTCTTCGTTCTTTTTGATAACGGTAGTTTTCTTTACTAATATTATAATCCTTGGTCGACAAAATTTCTTTTTTATAAAGGACAGAATCTATTCTGTATTTTTCTGTGGCATCTGTATAATCATGCTGTATCAGTATTTTTTCTTTTTCTAAATTTAATTCTTGATTTCTCAAATTAATTTTCAGATTTCTCAAATTGTTTATTTGCTCTATCGTAGCAGTTTCTTGTTGCATATAATTTAAATCCGAAGAAGGATTGTAAATAGACAATAAAGGTTGTCCCTTTTCTACCATAGCTCCATCTTCGACAAAAACCTCTTTTATAGATCCGCCTTCCGTTATGTTTATAAAAACAGAATTTAATGGCTCAGCTTTAACTGTAAAAATTGCCATATCCTCGAATTCACCTTTTTTAACTTCTCTAATTGAAATTAAGTTTTTTTCTACAGTTAATGTCTTTTTTCGAATTATTGTTGAATACAATAACACACCTAAAACTACTATTACAGAAATGAACATACTGTACATTTTGAGTTTACGATTTTTTTTCTGAACTTTCCTATCCATATGGCTTACATTTGTTTACAATATGTACTTGTAAAATTGTGCCATTTAAAAAACGACTTCGTAAACAACTTATAATCAGGTAAATGGTAAATATTTTTAAAATTAGACCATCCGAAAATGAACAGTATCTGTTACGGTATCGAACACTATGAGAAAAAAGGAAGCAACTATATTAATTATAGATGATGACGAAGACATACTTTTTTCTGCACGGATATGGCTAAAAAGGTTTTTTACTACTATTTTGACGGCATCTAACCCTAAAAAAATTTCTGAACAGTTGCAAAATCACGATTTAGATGTGGTGTTGTTAGATATGAATTATAACAAAGGGTATGAAGATGGCAAGGAAGGATTGTATTGGTTAGATTTCTTGTTAGACAAAAGTCCAACTACATCTGTAATATTAATGACTGCTTTTGGAGAAGTCAGTTTGGCGGTAGAGGCTATCAAAAAAGGAGCTAAAGATTTTATTTTAAAACCGTGGAATAATGAGAAATTATATGCTTCTGTTAATGCTGCTGTAGATTTAAGTCGAAAAGAGAAACAGGTAACCAACCTAAAAGTGATACAATCTTCTCAAGACCAAAAAATCGATTTCTTTGGAGAATCTAAACCTATTATACAGGTTTTATCCTTTATTGATAAAGTCGCGCCTACTGATGCGAACGTCTTACTGTTAGGAGAAAACGGAACGGGTAAATATGTTTTTGCTAGAGAAATTCATCAAAGATCACTTCGTAGAGACGCTCCTTTTATTCATGTAGATTTGGGTGCATTGAGTGAAAATTTATTCGAAAGTGAACTTTTTGGGTATGCCAAAGGTGCTTTTACAGATGCCAAAAAGGATACTCCTGGACGTTTTGAACTTGCCAACCAAGGGACACTTTTTTTGGATGAAATTGGAAATTTAACCCTTTCGCTACAGGCTAAATTACTATCCGTTATACAAAATAAAACAGTTACTCGTCTCGGAGAATCTAGAGAACGTAAAATCGATGCCCGAATTATTTGCGCTACCAATTCTTCTATATATGAAATGGTAACCAAAGAAACATTTAGACAAGATTTATTATTTAGAATTAATACTATGGAGATTGTTATCCCTCCACTTAGAGAAAGAGGTAAAGATATTTCCTTGTTGGCGCAGCATATTTTAAAAAAACACATCCGTAAGTACGATAAACCTAATCTGATTTTTGCGGATAAAGCTTTAGCTGAAATGAGTACTTATTTTTCGGCTTGGTAATGTTAGGGAAATGGAAAACATTATAGAAAGAGCAGTTATACTTGTCGATAATGAGGTAATCGATTATTATGACCTGCGATTTTCGCCTCTAGAAAAAAGCAAAGGAAACTTATCCGAGACTACGGATTTAAGTTTGGATCAAATGGAAATAAAATATATCAAAAAGGCTTTAGCAAAGAATAGTGGTAATATCTCTACGGCCGCCAAAGAATTAGGGATTACCAGAGCTGCCTTATATCGAAGAATGGAAAAATTTAATTTATAATGACTAAATATTTTTTTTGGATAGTAGTTCGATTATTAATTCTAATTGCTCTCATCTTTTTTTCTATTACTCTATATTATAAAGGGTATTATATTACTAGTGGATTTTTAGGATTGATAGGGGTGCTTTTTGTGTTGGAAATATGTAGGTATATCAATTCTATTTTTACCGAAATTCTAAAAATCATACGCGAAATTTATTTTGATGATTACTCATTATATATTCCTAAAAAGTTAAGAGATGCTCCTATTTTTAATCAATTGCAAGCACTATATGAAAAAGAAAAGAAAAATCATTTAGAGAAGCAATCTTTGCAGTTGATTTATGATAACATCATTAATAGTTTGGATATAGGAATTATGATTTTGCGTTGGAATGATGAACTACATCGAGAGGTATACTTAATAAATAAGCATATGCAAGATGCCTTGGAGGTTCCTATATCTTCTAAATGGAGCTTCTACATTAAAAAAGTACCTAGCCTTTTCAAACTATTAGAAGATAAAAAATTCGACACCCTGCATCAAACTGTTTCTGTTGTAAAGGAAGGAGAGGAACCTCAAACATTTTCGCTAAAAACTTCATCGATTAGCACCTATGAATATACGTACTATGTGATTGCTTTGGATTCAGTACAAAGAATATTGGATAAAAAAGAAAAACAGGTATGGTTTGATTTAATGAAAACACTATCTCACGAAATCCTAAATACGCTAACACCTATTCAATCCTTGATAGAAAGCACCTATTACTTGTCTAATCTAGAAGAATGGACGGCAGAGGACAAAGAGGATTTAAAATTGAGTATGCAAACGGTAAAGAAAAAAAATCAACACCTTTTAACTTTTGTAGATAATTATAGGCAATTAAGTACGTTACCACAACCAAGTATGCAGAAAATAAACATTACTTCTTTTTTAGATGATATTGTACGTTTAACGCAGCCTTTGCTTACTGAAAAGGATATTTTGTTAATTCTCGATATAGAGTTAAAGGATTTGATTTTTTTATTTGATCCTAAATTGATTGAGCGCGTACTGATTAACTTAATCATCAATAGTATGCATGCATTAGAAGGTATGTCTGATAAGAATATTCTAATTCGTGTTTACACAGAAAAAACGCGTAAGTTTATTATTGTTTCGGATAATGGATGTGGTATCGATAAAGCTATTAAAAGCAAGATTTTTATTCCTTTTTTCACTACGAGAATCGACGGTTCGGGTATAGGTTTATCTATTTCTAAAAGTATTATGGAAGCACATGGTGGTTATCTTACTCTCCAAAGTAAAGAAGGTAAGACCGTTTTTTCTTTGTGTTTTGTTTAGTGAAAATTGTA
Source organism: uncultured Flavobacteriaceae bacterium (assembly GCA_963768325.1). Classification (GTDB taxonomy): domain Bacteria; phylum Bacteroidota; class Bacteroidia; order Flavobacteriales; family Flavobacteriaceae; genus Aquimarina. Next base: position 12,421 of record CAVYIL010000143.1, read on the forward strand.
ATTATGGAATAGGTAGATCAACCTCTTAATAGCTTAGAATCAATACATGCCTAAACCTACTGATTAGAATGTGTTTACCGATGTATAATATATGTTATTAAACTCGCGTTAAGTGCATGTCCTAATAAAAATATAGATTCAAACAGATTATATTTGTAGTAGGGAAATTGTTATCTTGATCAGCATCTATAAGTTGAATTCTTTAAATAAATAATTATTGAAGTAAGCTTTGAGGGGTGTTTATATATTTAATCTTAAAACGATCTTGAAATAATTTGAGAAAACAACAAGAAAATATCGATTATGATCTTTTAATTTTGGGAGGAGGAATAAGTGGTTCAACTTTATTTAGGGTTGCATCAGATTCTAAGAAACGAACGATTCTATTAGAAAAAAAAGATTTCTCATCTGGTACTTCTCAAGCTTCAGGAATGATGATTTGGGGAGGATTGCTGTATTTAAAAAATTTTGAATTTGGGTTGGTTCGAAAATTTTGTAAGGCTAGAGATAAGCTTATAAAACACTCTAATCAGGTGTCTGTTAGAAGGTTTCACTTCGCCCTTCATAAAAAAGGAGGAAGATCATTCTTTTTTATGAAATTAGGACTAGCCTTGTATCGATTTATTGGTTTATATAAAAGATCTTCTACAAAGCACTTCTCTAATGAACAACTGCCAAATCAATGGGAAACATCAAAGTTTAAAGGGGGCTTATCTTATGAAGAAGGATTTGTTACTAATAGTGATACGCAATATACGTTACAATGGTTGATAAGAGAAAATAACAACTCTGGTTCTAAAGCTTATAATTATTCCGAAATAAGTAGTATTGAATGGCAACCAGAATCTAAGCAGTTTGTAGTACTATTCACAGATCACTATAATGAGAAGCATACTATTCGCACAAAAAACATTGTAAACGCTTGTGGTGTATGGGCGGACAAAGTGAATAAACAATTCGGGATACGTACAAAAGCTTCTCATCACTTGAGTAAAGGAGTCTACCTTCTTTTTAAAAACAAATCAGAAAACAAAGATGCATTTGTAGTTGATATGCCAAAGTAATTGCTTTTTG
>CAVYIL010000144.1:0-9973 GCA_963768325.1 uncultured Flavobacteriaceae bacterium
CCGTAAATTTGATTCTGAATTAGACGGGTTTCCCCCTGTAATCTTTCCAAATTTAGTTTCAGGAAATCCGAAAGCGATAAGCAGCATTAGTGTTACACGTATGGGAAAGATAGAAGTTAAGTGTATTTCCTTTACTATCTATATCCCTATATGTTTACAATACCAACGTATACAGCCTAAAGTTAAAGTGCCTTCAAAATGGCACCCTTTGAAATCTTTCAATACGTTTTTCACGAAAGATATACCTTAAAATCTGCAACAGAGCTAACCAAAGGTCATGGTTTAATAATTGTAAAAAAAAGTCTCAGATAGAAATTATCTGAGACTTTAAATATTTAAGGTTAAAATATTAGTATTTTATCTTTTTCCAATACCAAAAATTATTGATATATTCTGCTTCACCCCATTCTTTTACTCCGTAATGCCATTTAACCCACATGTCACTCCATCTGTAAACAGTCATGCCATGGATAGTGTAATATTTTCTATTTATATAAGTTGGATCTGGATCTGGATTAGAATTAGGGTACATTTGTTTAATACCTGATATATCTCCTGCAGATAAAGCATCTCTTTGGTGTTTATAAGTAGTTCCATCTTTCTTAGTGATGGTAGAACGTCCGTTTTTAGAAAAATAATTACTCCCATACATCATAATAGATCCAAAATCCAACTCTGTTGTGTACTCATCACTAGCAAACTGTTTAGCATGAGTTTTAAAATTGCCTTCGAAGCCTTCAACTATGTTATCCCAATGAATTGTTACGTAGTCATCTCTATCAGATCTACTTTGTTCATGCCATAACCCAATAGCATGCCCTATTTCATGAGTCGCAATTCCAACCGTTCCACAACCTCCTTTTCCAAGACTAATTATCTGTTTTCCTCCTGTCATACCTATGAAAGAATAACATCCAACATCATGTATAAATGAAATATAATTTTTCTGATTTGTTCTTTTAACAAACTTAAGGTACGTTTTACTTTCTACATGTTTTATTGCTTGTTCTACTATATTATTATATGTAAACCCATTACCAAAACTGTAGTAAACGGTATTATTAGGCCATTTTCCTGAACCTATTCCCGTGCTTTTATTAGTTCCAGGAGAAGCTTCACCTTCCTTTAATAAAAAATCTGATTCATTATCATAAATCATGTTATCTGGCAAAATAATGTCTCCTTGATGCACATTTACACCATTAATTTTTTGATATTCAATTTTTTCTCCTTGATAAAAACCAATCTTACTTTTTCCAATTTCATTCGGAAAAGCTATTTCGGTGCCAGTAGAGTCGACCGATTCGGTTTCAATTGCACCTTTTTCAAAAGGTTCGTTTTTAGTACATGATACTATAGCAATAGCCGCTAACAACATCACAAATGATTTTGTAACTTTCATTGAGTTTATGTTTTTTATTAGTTGAAGAGGAAAACGTACTCATTATAAGATTATTATAAAACAATTGGTTTTTTAACTTAATTTTAATATATTTTATAATTACGTTAATAATACTGTTTATTTATTGTTAAAGTGTATTTTTTTTAGTATTTTCGTAATAAAGCTAGCTGCTTTTTATTTTTTATGGGATACCCATTGGTTTCTGTGTTTGATTCTGATTATCAATAATCTGTAAAATCAATCAACAACAAGCCATCTTAACGTTATTAATACTAACCTAACTTTCTTAATTATAAACAAGGGCAAAAAATAATTAGAAATATGTTCTCGCTTTCATAATTATTCTAAACATAAACCATTGAAAATAAAAAAAGAATGATGATACTTAAATCAGAATGGAACGTATTGATAATGTGTGTTTTTATGTTGTTTTCAATAAAAATGCTATCCAATGATATTTCGGTAATTAATATTAATGACTCAGGATCAGGTTCCTTACGCCAAGCCATTCTAGATGTCAATACCGAAGGGTCAGGCCCTCATACCATAACATTTAAACCCTCATTAAAAGGGCAAACTATTTTATTATTAAGTAGTCTTCCCCAAATCACCGTATCTGATGTAACGATTGATGGAGATATAAATGCTGATGGTGTTGGTGATATAACAATAGACGCAGGTACTGGAGAAAATCTAATTTTAATCTTTAGCTTTAATGAGGATGCTAGTAATACAACAATTAAAGGACTCACACTCCAAGATACTGGTTTATCTCCTTTTGAGATTAAAGGAAGTCCCATTGGGATAAACATTGAAAACATTGTTGTAAAACACAATGATGGAAACTTTATTGATTTCGGTATTCATTTTGTTGGTAATGCCGAAGGGTTAAGGGTTAAAAACTTTACGATGACTCAGGGTCAAGAAGGATCGTTAGGAATTAGTATAACAGGAGTCGCCACAGATGTAATCATTGATGGTTTTAATTATTCTAATAGCGGAGGAGTTAATAATTCTGGTATCAAAGTAAAAGGTGATGCATATAATGTGGTTATAAAAAACTCTGTGGTAGATTTAGACTCACCAAAATCAGATGATGATGGTGACTATGGAATATATTTTGTTGCCACAGTGGATACAATTACAATTGATAATGTAAAAATTAAAGATGCAGAAATATATGGTATACGATATCCTAATACCACTAATTCGGTAATAAAAAACAGTTCTTTTAGTAATTTTAAGGGTAGCGGAAAAGCCCAAATGTTGCGTTTTGACGGAACTGTTGATGTGCTTGTTATAGAGAATAATAAAATAGACATGGATGTGGCTTCATCAACAGATGACGGAACCTACGGTCTTGTATTCACAAAAAGCTCTTCTAATGTTAAAATAATTAACAATACAATTAATGCAGCAGATGAAGATGGCATATACATATCTCAAGAAACCTCTAATATGCTAATTGATGGTAATACAATATCCAATACGGGAGATGGAGGAGGAGGAGACGGTATAGAGTTTTATAATAATGTTGCAAGAAGCAATATTGCTATAAAAAATAACACAATAGATAATGGAGGAATAGGCAGGGCTGGATTAATCATAAAGGTAACTAACCAGACGAGCGAGTTTACAATAACGGGGAATAAAATAAGTAATAACACCAAACAAGGAATATGGGTTACCAACGGAATGAACGGGTCTCGAAACAAAGTGTTAATTACTAATAACACAATATTTAATAACACAATGGCTGGGGTGCTTTTAGAAAACGGAACCGATGAAATATTGGTTTCGCAAAACAGCATGTATAATAATGGCGTAGGAATAGATATCGTAGATAGTGCTAATTGTAACTATCAAAAGAGTGCAGGAAAAACGGTATCGCTTATTTCTTCAATAGCAAAAAGCCCAACCACGTTTGATGTTACCTTCTCATTACCTTCAATATGCTCAGGAAGGGATTGTGATGTAGAATTTTATGTAAATAAAAATGGGGATCCCGCTGACAATGGACGAACCTATTTACAAGCTTTTACTAATTTGCCTAGAGGTAGGCAAACTATTAATATTAAGTGCGAAGATGATTTTTGTATTAAGGCTCCTAATGGATTTTGGACAGCCACTTTAACCAGGGTTGGTAGTTGTGGAACATCCGAGTTTAGTAATAGTTTAGCGATTAACTCACAGGGACCCGTTTGTCTAAGTTCTGATATACTTTTGTGGTTAAAATCTGATAATAATCCTTCTTATGGCACTATGACAAAAGGGTGGTTTGATTTTTCAGGTAACGGAGCAAACTTTGACGAAGTGTTTGGTGATCCAGAATTAAAAAAAGGAAATGCTGCAAGTAATTATAATCCTTATATCGATTTTGATGGAAAAGATTATTTTCGACCTCTTGCTGGAGCAATAAACAGCAGATTGACAGCTGGTGAAATTATATCTGTAGGTAGGGTCAATTCTACAAATGCTAAACGTGGACCCATGCATTATTTTGGAGGAAATAGTGATGGATCTCACTACACTTGGGACGATGGAGTGGTATATGAAACTTTTGGAACAACTGATCGATTAGGTGTTAATCCAAAATCGGGAAATGTTGTAGATAACAAAATTGGACTGTCATGGAACAACTCTGATGTTGATGTGACCAATTGGACTGTTTATGGTGTCCACTCAAAATCAAAAGATTGGGGAATGAGTTTTAATGGTAATCTACAATCATCAAAAGTAAATACCGCTAATTTTACCCAGATAGGAAAAAAAGAGTACGTAGGAGCGTTTCCGGGAGCAATATTTAAAGGGGAAATTTCAGAAATTATTATGTATAGTCGTGTTCTTTCTGTAGATGAACGACATAAGATTAATAGTTACCTAGCATTAAAATATGGTATAACTCTAGACCAATCTAAACCAACCAACTATGTAGCTAGTGACTCTATTACTACTATGTGGAAAGCTTCTGATAATCTAGGGTATGACCACAATATTGCTGGGTTAGGAAAGGATCTTGGTGCCACCTGTGACAATACATCTAATCTCCATCAAACCATAGCCAATTCTACTAACAAAGACTCGATGGTAACCATAGCAGTGGGTAATGAAGTAGATGTTGACACCGTCGACAACCTAACAAATCAAACTGTTAATCCCATTAAAAAAGATCTTTCTTTTTTTACATGGGGAAGTAATTCTGAACCTACTTCTTTTGATATAGAAATATCAGCAAAGAGCGCCAATGTACGTATGGCTCGAGTTTGGAGGGTAGATAAAACAAAGTTTGAAGATCAGGAACTTACTATTAAATTATTAGGAGCCAGCACTAATACCTACCTGTTAATAAGTAACAAAGACGCTTCTTTTGAAACTATTGATCAGGAATTACAAATGAACACCAAAGGTAGCACAAGCATTAATTCTAAGAAAATTTCAGATGGTGCATTCTTTACCTTTGGAAGCAAAGTGTCTGGTCCCGTGTGTATAGCTGATGGTGTGTCTGTTTGGCTTAGAGCAGATGGAGGTAACGTAAATCCAGATAATTGGACAGACTATAGTGGTAATGGAAATAATTTTGTGCAAACAACTCCCTCTTTGCAACCTAAAGTAAAGTCTAGGGCTTTTAATTTTAATCCTGCCTTAGATTTCGAATCAGATAGATTTGATTTGGTAACATCAAAAATTAATGCTACCCAAAACACAATTATAGTAGTAAACAAACCAGATGTTGTTTCGGGTGTACGATCTTTAGTCCAGTTTGGAAAACTTAAAGAATCAAACGTGTTAGAGTTTAGACATAACAATTCAGCAACTCAGTATATAGAAAAAATTGCGGCTGATTCATCATCAGTCAAATATGATGGATTAATTTCATCCGAGAGTTATATAGATGGGGTAAGCCAAGACAACACGGCTAATACTGGAGTGAAAATTTATAGGAATAGTACTACTGCAAACGCTACTGGGGGAGTAAGTTATTCGCCAAATAATAACCCAATATATGTTGGAGGAGAGCATGGTTTTGATGGGTTAATCAGCGAAGTCATTGTTTTTAATCGTATTGTAACCTCCTTAGAACTAAAAAAAATATATAGTTATTTAGCATTAAAATATGGTATTACCCTTAACCAATCTACAACAACTGATTATATAGCCATAGACGGAACTACTACAATGTGGGAGGCTGCTTCTAATATTGGGTATGCCAACAACATAGCTGGATTAGGTAAAGACTTGGGTTCTAATTGTCTAAACACAAGTCAACTACACCAAACCGTGTCCAAATCTGCTAATAAAGATGCGTTGATAACGATGGCTGTGGGTAGTGGAATAGACATAAAAACAGTTGACAACCCTTCTAATCAATCAAAAAACCCTATAACAAACGATAACTCTTTCTTAACTTGGGGTAATAATGGTAAATCTACTTCTTTTGATCAACCTTTAAAAAACTCAACTTCAACGGTTCGAATGGCTAGGGTTTGGAAGGTAGATAAAACCAATTTTGCAGACCAAATGTTAACTATAAATCTATTAGGAGGAAATACAAATAATAATTTATTATTAAGCTCCGACCCTCTTTTTGAAACTATAGACCAAGAGTTGGAGTTAGACTCTAAGGGAAATGTGAATGTTGATTCTCTTAATATCCCAGATGGTGTTTATTTTACATTTGGAAGTAGTTATAAGGGACCCGCTTGCGTAAACCTTGGGATAAAATTATGGCTTAAAGCAGATCAAGGTGGGTTGGACTGGAAAGATCAGTCTGGTAATAATTGTACTATTACTAAAACAGGTAAACCAGTAAATGGAACACCTATAAACTTTAACCCGTCAAACGCTCTTTTATTGACAGATTATTACAGCGCATCCACAGACATAAAATTAACAGATGATCTCATGGTGTTTGCTGTTTTTAGAGGAGGAAAAGAGTATTTAGGAGGGCTTAATTCTACAGAAACGGACTCTATCAAAAAATCCAATATGTGGATCAGGGTTCAGAATACATATTCTGTGTTTTCTAATGCCATTTCAGAAAATCAGTCCATAACACACCCAGACTCATTATCGGTAACCAACCCATATATAACCAGTGTTTTTTCATCGAGCGGAACACCTAAAACAGAAATTGGCGTTAATGGTAAAATAGAGATGGGTACATTAACAATAACACCAGGGGATAGAGTGGGAATAGGTACAGATCTTTTAAATAATTTAGGGTCTGGTTTGGTTAGTGAATTCATTGTATATAGCAGAAATGCTACCAATGTAGAAAAAAACAAAATACACGCATACCTTGCCCTTAAGTATGGTATTACTTTGGATCAATCAACACCTATGAGTTATTTATCTAGTGATGGAACTACTGTAATGTGGGATAGCACTCTTGCAGAAGCGGCAACATACAATAATGATATTTTTGGAATAGGCAGGGATGATTGTACCGAATTGGGGCAGTTGAAATCTAGATCTGCTAATGGCGATGGTATTATCACAGTTTTAGCAGAGGGTGAAAGCAGTGTGAATAGTAACGACGCTCCTAAATACACCTTTACCGATATAGAAGATAAAGAGTTTTTAATGATTGGAAATAACAACGAAAAAGCAGAATGGACAGCAACAGACTCACCTAGCAATTTTCAAGTTCTCGCCCGTAGATGGAGTGTACAAGAAACAGGAGAGGTAGGAACTTTACAGTTGGATTTTGATATGGAAAATGTAGAGTTTGATGTCCCAAAGACACTTTCTGGAACGGAGTATTTTATCGTTATAGACACCAACAATGATGGTAACCTTACTGATGAGTCTCCAAAAGCCTTAACAAATATAGGAAAAGATAAATGGAGCATTAAGGGTGTTAATCTTAATACTGGCATGAGGTTTACTATTGCAACAGCTGTGTCCCTTTAATTCTATTTACCTTATGAATTTACTGTAAAAGAAAAGGCCTTATTTTTTTATATATGCGATAGAGAAAAATCAAGCATTGCGGTACTATGGTTTATTTTTATCAGGAAGCAGATAGGAAAAAAGAATATTATATTGAAGTAAATTCATAAGAAAAATGGTATTGCTCCTCGCTTCTATCTGGATTCTAGGATTTCGACAACGATTCCTTCCTTTTAACAAACATTGAATTTTCACAAACAAGCAAAAAAATGATGGGAATTTGATTTTAAAAAGGGTTCAGTTTATTTATCTTTGCAACAAAATAAAATTGTATGTCAATATCTGATTTATTTGATAGTGGGTTTCAGAAACGAAATCAGGATCATTTTGCTTCAATCGTAAGAGTTGCGATGTCTGATGGTGTTATAAGCAACGAGGAAAGAGCTTTTTTGGATAGACTTGCCCGTAAGCTTGATATTACGGATAATGATTATAAAGAAATTTTAAAAGATTATAAATCTCATCCTATTAATCCTCCTTCTAGTTACGAGGCTAGACTAGAACGGCTTTACGATTTATCTAGAATGGTATATGCGGATCATATAAAAAGAGATGATCAAGTTATTTTGCTTGAAAAACTGAGCATTGGTTTAGGTTTTAATTCTGATAAAGCTAAATATATTACAGAAAGGGCCTTAAGTTTAGTGGATCAAGGTGTTGACGAAGATGTGTTCGCAGAAGAAATAAAAAACTTTAGTAAAATTGACGGTTAGTATATTATGACTGCATTATTATCATCAATACCTTAAAATAAAAAAGCTATCAATATTAGGTAGCTTTTTTAGCTATTTCTTTAATAACCTTGTATATCAATTCTTCTTGTTCAAAAGGTTTGGCTATAAAATCATCCATTCCTGATTTTAAACACTTATCTCTTTCTATATCGTTTGCTTTTGCAGTAAATCCAATTATCGGAACCTCTGAAATAACCTTGTCTCCATAATTGTTTCTAATCATTCGTGCTGCTTGATATCCATCTATTTTAGATAGTTTAAGATCCATTAAAACTAAATCATAATTTCGTCTTTCTATATAATTTATAGCCTCCTCTCCGTTAATGGCAACGTCAATGAAAAAAGAACCTTGTGAGATTAATATTTTCATTACTAAGTACTGCGTAACTTCTTCATCTTCAACTAAAAGAATTCTAAATTTCTTTTTATTATCGGGCAAAGTATACTTTTTCTTTTTCTTTTCAGGGATAATCTTTCTTACCTCGAACAAGAAAGGAAGTTTAACATTGAATATTGTCCCTTTGTCTGGTTCACTAGATACGCTTATTTCACCGCCTAGGAGCGTTACTAAGTTCTTAACTATAGCTAACCCTAATCCAGCCCCAGAAATCTGCTTGTCTTGATTAAAACGAGTAAAACGATCAAATAAATGAGGTATGTTTTCTTTGATTATACCAAACCCCGTGTCTTCAATTTTAAAATTGAGACTTAATTTGTTTGTTCGTTGGTAATTTTTAGATACCGAAAAAGTAACTTTTCCCTTTTCGGTGTATTTAAAAGCATTATTAAGTAAGTTGTTTATAATTTGATAAACCCTTGTCCTGTCTCCTATAAGATATTCCTGAATATTAGAATCTACATTGGTTTCAAAAAGGATTCCCTTTTCTTCCGCTTTAATAGAATACGATTTATCAAAGACCTCTATTAGATTGTCAAAAGAGAAGCGTTCTTCGACAATTCTTAACTTACCAGATTCTATTTTAGAAATATCTACCATGTCATCTATTAATGCCGCCAAGTGAAGACTTTCTTGTTTTATAATTCTAGTAAGCTCCTCTTGTTCAAAGGTTAGCTTATCTTTTTCTAATACTTCTAAAAACCCCAATATCCCTGTAAGTGGTGTTCTGATTTCATGATTTATATTGGCAATAAAACTGTTTTTAAACTCTTCTTTTTTTAAAAGGTATTCATTTTCAAGCTTTAACTCTTTTGCTTTTAAAACAGATTCATTCTTTTGCTGTGCTATTAGGTTAACCTCTTTATATTTGATAGTATAATCAAAGATCACAATTATGATTTCTTTTAAATCATATTTAACGCTAATGTCACATATTCGTTCAATTCCTTCCTGATCTAAGTGGATACATGGGAAACTGAATTCCGAATTTTCGACATTAACGTCTTCCTGTAAATCCCTTAATATTTCGAAAAAAGGGTGCGCTTCAAAAATAGAAGACCCTATTTTCCAATCAAATACATGGTTATCAATTTCTTTTATAATCCCGTCAAAAGTGGCAGTAATTAGCTGAATACTTTTGTTAAAATGAAGTCTATCTTCGAAATTTTCCATTGTGTCTACTTTGTTATTATCTCCTGAGCTAGTTCCAGAAATAGTTTAGGAACATTTTTATTAGTTTTAGCACTAGTCAAACAATCAACAACAACATTATAGGAAGCAAGTTTTTCCATTATTTCTTTTTCATTGACCAAATCTAACTTATTACCCACAACTTTAATTACCACTTTCTTATAGTTTAAGGACAAAAATTCTAGATCACTATTAATATTTTTATATGTTTCTTCCCTTGTTAAGTCGCATACATATATAAAGGCATGAGACCCCAAAAGATAAGAACTTCTGGTTTCTTGTACTGTTTTCAGAATG
>CAVYIL010000145.1:0-4380 GCA_963768325.1 uncultured Flavobacteriaceae bacterium
TAAAAATATGTAGTTCATAATACAAAAAAGTTAATACTCTATGTTTTCTTTAATTAGAAAAATATTTTCAAAAAAATCCTTTAATAACAAGGAAAAAACTCAAGAAGATCTTATGAAAAAATTTCTTGTTGCAGGTCTTGGTAACATCGGACCGAAATATTATAATACTCGTCATAACATCGGGTTTAGAATGCTTGACGCTTTAGCGAAAGAAGAAAATATAACATTTGAAACTCAGAAACTAGGCGATATTGCAACATATAGGCATAAAGGGAGAACCATCACATTACTAAAACCAAATACCTATATGAATTTAAGTGGCAAAGCAATAAGATATTGGTTAGAAAAAGAAAAAATTCCTTTAGAAAATTTACTTGTAGTAACCGACGATATCAATCTGCCTTTTGGCACAATTAGAGTAAAAGCCAAAGGAAGTTCAGGAGGTCATAATGGGCTAAAAGATACTGAAATACAACTAAATACCTCAACTTATTCTAGATTTAGGTTTGGCGTTGGAGCAGAATTTGGCAAAGGAAGGCAAGTAGACTATGTATTGGGAGAGTGGAATAAAGAAGAGGAAGCTGCATTACCAGAAAGTTTTGATAAAGGAATTTCTCTAATTAAATCCTTTACCACTGCTGGGTTAGCAAATACAATGAATATCTTTAATGGAAAATAGAGATAAAATACCCAACATTTGTTTAATTTTACGAATCAAAATTATATTAATTGAAACGTTACACTGGCGCCGAAACATATAACAATAATTCATCTTCTGTAGTAACTATAGGTACTTTTGATGGTGTGCACATAGGTCATAAAAAAATAATCGAACGATTAATAGATACAGCAAAAAATAATAATCTGGAATCTGTTATCCTTACTTTTTTTCCACACCCAAGATTAGTTTTACAGAAAGATATAGATATTAAATTGATTAATACTATTGATGAAAGAATGCAAATTCTGGAAAAAACAGGACTAGATAGTATTGTAATCCATCCATTTACCCAAGAATTCTCTCGGCTTTCTGCACGAGATTATGTTCAACACATGTTAGTAGAGAAACTTAGAGTCAAACATGTAATTATCGGATACGACCATCGTTTTGGTCGGAACAGAAATTCTAATATTGTTGATCTTACTAAATTTGGAACAGAATTCGATTTTACAGTAGCCGAAATATCTAAACAGGATATTGATGATGTTGCCGTTAGTTCTACTAAAATCCGAAAAGCTTTATTAGAAGGAGATATTGTAAAAGCTAATGCGTTTCTAGGGTATAATTTTATGCTAACAGGTAAAATCGTTAAAGGTAAACAGTTAGGACGTACACTAGGGTATCCAACAGCCAACTTATATATTCCAGAAAATTACAAATTGATCCCAAAAAAAGGAGTCTATGTTATTAAATCATTTATAGATAACAAAACTTATTTTGGAATGATGAATATAGGAAATAAACCTACGGTAAACGGCACTCATCAAACAATAGAAGCTCATTTTTTTGATGTTACATTTAATTTATACAACAAAAAAGTACAAATAGAAATGCTACAACGCATAAGAGATGAAAAGAAATTTAATACAATCGAAGATCTTAAAAATGCTATGCAGGATGATGAAGACTTCTCTCGCGATTATATAAATTCTTTAGTATGATTTCCAGATGGTTCTTTACTCAAATAGACAATAGTTCTTTACTAATTTTTAGAGTTCTATTTGGGTTTTTGATTTCTGCAGAAGCGATTGGAGCAATTTTTACAGGTTGGATAACAGAAACCCTAGTAGAACCTCTATTCACTTTTAATTTTTTAGGATTTGATTTCTTGCAACCGCTTTCTGGTAATGGCATGTACTATTATTATCTTATAATGGGCATATTTGGTCTTTTGGTTATGATTGGATATAAGTATCGATGGAGTTTGATAATGTATACAATTATGTGGGCAGGAGTATATTTTATGCAGAAAGCTTCTTATAATAATCATTACTATCTACTGATGATATTGTGCTTAATAATGTCTGTATTGCCTGCAAGTAACAACTTTTCTATTGACTCTAAAATAACCCCTTCGATAAAACGTATTTCAATGCCTCGATGGTGTGTTTTAATAATCATCACCCAATTATGGATTGTATATACTTATGCTGCCATTGCAAAACTATATCCAGATTGGTTAGACTATACCGTTGCTAAAAATTTGATGCTTCCTAAAGCAAATTATCCAGTTATAGGAGCGCTCTTACAGAAACATACCTCTCACATAATCATTGCTTACTTTGGAATATTTTTTGATTTACTTATAGTACCTTTATTATTATGGCGAAAAACACGATTAATAGCTTTTATTTTTAGTGCCTTTTTTCATTTATTTAATTCAATCATCTTTGGCATAGGAATATTCCCATATTTGTCATTGGCTTTTAGCCTATTTTTCTTTTCTAAAGAAAGAATTCATCGTTTATTCATGAGAAAAAAAGAATTTTACGCAGCTAGCGAAGTACTTATTCCGTCTTATAAAAAAATTATCGTTTCTATTATAATTACCTGGTTTATAACACAAATAACACTTCCTGTACGACATTGGTTTATACCTGGAGATGTATTGTGGACAGAAGAGGGACATAGGCTAAGTTGGCGCATGATGTTAAGAGGAAAGTCCGGAGTCACTCATTTTTATATTACTGATAAAAGCGACCCAAATTCAGAACGAAAATTAATAAACAAAAATTTATACCTAACAAACAAACAAATACCTTTAGTTTCGACTAAGCCAGATGCTATGTGGCAATTTGCTCAATTTCTTAAAAAAACGTACGCAAAAAACGGAAAAAATATTGCTGTTTTTGTATCGAGTAAAGTTTCAGTAAATGGAAAAGAACTAAAAGAGTTTATTAATCCAGAGGTTGATTTGGCCAACGTATGTTGGAACTATTTTACATCTAATCCTTGGATAATTAAATATAACGAATAGAAGTGGTTTAAACTTTTTTCAATTCGCTATAAAAATATTATACTATGTATGTCTGCCATCCTAATCTATCCTGCAAAAGGGTAATATTCTGGGCTTTGTTACAAATTTTCTTTTTAGTCTATTTATTGACTTTTTGTAATTTGTAACATTTATTTAATAGTGTTTTAAGAAAAAACAAGGATTTGTGTTTTTTTATCAAAAACCAAACTTTGCAACAGAGCCGTTTTTACTGATACTCAGTGAGCGGGCTATACTTTTATAACCTTTTCCTAAGATTGTGCATTCTTAATATTTGTTTAACAAGACTCATACGTTTGGGTTTTCCTGCCATAACTTATCTTTTGATGATTACTATAGTATTAATCATCTAATAAAAACAAAATCAAGAACTTATTAGAAATAACTTAATAGGGAAAATTTAATCTAGAATAAATTTAACATCCATCGAAACTATGGGGGTCAACTTACTCCAGAATAAAATAAATCCTATAGCATAAAGGGGTCAACTTACTCCAGAATCAGCAACAGATGATACTAAAATCGCTAACCTATTTTGCTATGTTATCTCTTTTTTAGGGGGTCAGACTGTGTCAGAACGTCAGTTAGTTTTTGACTCTTTGATCGATGCTGGAAGGGGGGTCAGCTTGCACCAGTATATCCACGTATTAAAAGACTATGTACGTCTTGTATATTATTCTCATTAAAAGGTCTTAAAATAAGATCTTTATTTTTCAGGATTATCTCACTCATATTTATTAAAAATTTACATCAGTTTGTAAAAAACCCTGAATATCAAGATTTTCTTTTTCATTAGACAAAAAATGAATACCAGAAAGAGATCTGCTAGACTCTTCGCAGGCAATTCTCATTGAACCTGTTTAAAGTTTCAAAATAGAACACCTGATAATTAATTAGTTACTGTTTTAGTTGAGATTTGCAAGTAACTAGTTATTAGTTAATTACAAAAAAAGTTTAAACGAGTTCATTATTTCCTTAAATTTAAATATTAAAAATTCGATAGTTTCTGAACTATAAATACCTGTATTCTATTACTCCATCTAACTGTTCATTTATTTCAGCCATACTAATAGTAACGTCATGCTTGGAAATTACACTTGAAGCGGGTAAATCATTAATTTTCATATTTCCTAATTCCAAAAATTCCTCTGGAGTATTCTGAAATACAAAAAGGCATTGAAATAATGGTAAGTAATTTGTTTCTCTTTTAATTTTCAAGCTTTCTATAACTTTATCAAAAGGGAATATTATAATTAGAGCCTCTTTGGTATCTCTTTATCTTAAGTTTATAGTTTCTAGATAGTCATTTCATCATTTAAATTTACACGTGTAACAATAGTATTAAGAAAGAACCCTATTATGGCTTCTAATTCTTCCCTGTCTC
>CAVYIL010000146.1:0-6647 GCA_963768325.1 uncultured Flavobacteriaceae bacterium
GAGTAACTAAACAATAAACCCTAAATAAACAACTGAAAAACAATGCCTTATTATTTAAAATTCACGTTTCTATCCATCCGTGTTTTAAAGTTTAATATTCAAAACTAAAAAATCACATATCAACACCCGAAACAATATTGTTAACTAAATTACAATTCACCACAATGTTGTATATAATATTACGAATTCGATACTAAATTAATAACAAGATTCAAAAATAAAAAGACAAAAAGTTGTTTAATTAAGATATTATTATGATTTTTGGCTTGGCTAATTCAAATAAATTATAAAATGAGAACAAAGTTTAGTAGTATACTAATGCTATTACTGGCGTTTGTAGTGCACCTTTCTTATGCACAAGAAAAAACAATCTCTGGAAACGTAACAGACAGTAATGGATTACCTCTACCTGGGGTAAATATCGTTGTTGCTGGTTCAACAACAGGGTCACAAACTGATTTTGACGGAAACTATTCTATCATTGCTGATAAAGGAGCTGTGATATCTTTTAGTTATATAGGATTTGCAGAAGAAGAAGTCACTGTTGGAGAAAACAACACTATAAACGTACAATTAACAGAAGAAACAGCAGAGCTTGAAGAAATTATTGTAACAGCGCAAGGTATTCGTAGAGAGAAAAAAGCCTTAGGTTATGCTGTAAGTACTATCAAAAGTAATGATTTAGAACAAAAAGCAGACGCTGATATTGGTAAAATATTAAGAGGTAAAGCTGCCGGTGTTAGAATTACTGGTACAGGAGGAGTCTCTGGATCTGGATCAAATATCATAATTAGAGGTGTTTCTTCTATTACTGGAGGCAATCAACCTCTTTTTGTTGTAGATGGAGTTCCTTTTGATGGATCTTCTGGTGGAGCAAATGCAGAGGATGGTTCTTCTGGAAGCTTTCAATCTGGAAATGCTAGTAGTAGGTTTGCAGACATTGACCCAAGTAATATCGAAAGCATAAATATCCTTAAAGGACTTAGTGCAACAGCATTATACGGTGGAGAAGGTAGAAATGGTGTTATTCTAATAACCACTAAAAGTGGAAAAGGAGTAAAAAAGAAGTTTGAATTCTCAGTAAGTCAATCTTTATTTTTTAATAAGATTATTCTTCCTGATTATCAAAACACTTGGGGTAATGGATTTCAAAACGAATATGGTGCCTTTTTCAGTAATTGGGGTGCAAAATTCGATAGTCAAGAAACCATTCCTAATGCATTTAGAACAATGTTGCTAAATAATTTCGGAGTAGAACCTTCAACTCTTTTCCCTAATCGATCTGATTTAGATACTCCTAATTTAACTTATAAGCCTCATGATAGTCAGAAAGATTTCTTTAGAACGGGTTTAATATCAACAACTTCAATAAATGCTTCTGGCTCGTTATCTGATAAAGGGTCGATAAATGCATCTTTTTCTCATACTGATGACGAAGGCTTTATACCTAATAACTCTTTAAATAGAAACAATATTTCTTTTGGAGGAAACTATAAATTTGAAAATAAATTTACTTTATCTGGAAAATTAAATTACGCTAAAACAAACATATCCTCCCCTTTTACAGATGCCTCTAATGGTAGTGACGTAGCATCCTCTACATCAGGCACTGGTGGGATAGCCTCTATTTGGAATATCTTATATCTACCTAGAAGCATTGACATTAATGATCCTTATCAACATCCTGTAACAGGAGAAAGCCTTTGGTATCGAGGGGGTAATGACAGAATGAATCCTCGTTGGGTACTTGAAAACACAAAAGATTCTAATATTACCGATAGAATATTTGGAAATTTCAATATTTCTTACGACTTGAAAGATTGGATAAAAATCATATATAGAGCTGGTTTAGATAATCAAAATCAAAGATCCGTTAGATCTATAAACAAAGGCAGTAATCAAGGTATACATCCTAATGGCTATCTTCAAATCAGTACAGAAAAATTTACAATATGGGATCATTCTATTATGACAAACATTAACAAAAAGCTTTCCGAAGATTTTATCCTAGAAGCTAATTTAGGAACTAATCTTCAAAATAAAATTAATTTTAGAGATGGAGTTGAAGGAAGAGATCAAATTATTTTTGGCTTACAAAACCTAAACAATTATAAAAATTCTAGTGCTATTATAGAAGGCACGCTTTTTCCTAATAATACAACTAGTTATCAAAACTATTCAGAGGAAAATAACATGGCCTTATATTCTTCTGTAACTCTTGGGTATAAAGATTTTGTGTATCTAAACGGATCTGTGAGAAATGAGTGGACCTCTACATTAGAACCTGAAAACAGATCTCAGTTTTCTCCTGGAGTAAGCATCTCATTTATACCCACATCCGCATTTAGTCAAATTAAATCACAAAATGGTATTAATTTCTTAAAACTAAGATTAGGATATGGGACGGCTCCTGGCTTTCCAAGACCATATAATACTAGAAACGTTCTGTCTTTAACTCCGAATGCTTTTCAAAACACATCTGGAGGTCTTACTACAACAAGCATAAGTCGTTTCCTTGCTAATCCAGATTTAAAACCAGAACTTTCAAAAGAATATGAGGCTGGTATTGAAACTAAAATTTTTAATAATCAATTTGGGTTTGAAGTTACAGTTTATAATCGGGAAACCGAAAATCAAATTATCAAAAGACCTTTAGCACCAGAAACTGGATTCTCAGAAACTTTTACTAATGTTGCTAGTATTGAAAATAAAGGAATAGAGGTTACATATGATTTTACCCCAATTAAAACTGATGAATTGAAGTGGGATATCTCTGGAAGTTACACTATTAATGAAAGTAAAGTTAAAGGATTAGATGAGGGAGAACAAATATACATAGGAGGTCTTTTCTCCACACCTGGTAATTTTGCTAAAAATGGTAAACCATCAGGTATTATTATAGGAACGCAAATTTTAAGAGATATAAACGGCAATAAATTGATTGACGAAAATGGATATTATATTCAAAACCCTGAAAATGGAATTATAGGTGATCCTAATCCTAAATGGAATCTAACCTTAAATAATGGTCTTAAATGGAAAAACTTAACATTTAATATGCAATGGGAATATCAACAGGGAGGAGATATTTATTCCAGTACTGTAGGTGCGCTTATTGGAAGAGGTCTAGTTGAAGACACTGATTTTGATAGAACCCAAAGTATCATACTTCCTGGAATAAGACAATCTACAGGTAAGAAAAATGATATTCAACTTACCGCAACAGAAGCATATTTTAACGCTATTGGATTTGGAGTAGATGAACTTAGAATATATGATGCAACTCATGTACGATTAAGAGAAGCTTCTTTAAGCTATAGTCTTTCCCCTAAATGGATAAAAAACACTCCATTTGGATCTGTTATTCTTACTTTAGCTGGTCAAAATTTATTTGTAAAAGCTTTTAACATACCTTCAAGTATTAATTATGATCCTGAACTGAATAGTTTAGGTGTTGGAAATTCTCAAGGTTTTGACTACCTAACATCTTGGAATTCAAAAAGATATGGAATGAGTGTTAAATTAACATTTTAAAAACATGAAAATGAAAAAAATGAAAAATAATATCATATGGTTGTGTACTCTGATCATTATAGTATCTTGTGAAACAACTGAATTGAATTTATTAGAGAACCCTAATAATTCATCCCCAAAAAATTTGGATGTAGATTTAACTCTTAACAGCATACAATTCAATTTATCTGAATTTTTTGAAAAAGCAACATCTTCAGGTTCAGAAGCAGTTAGATTAGGGTATATGTTTGACACTTATGCCAATAGATACAACAATACCAATAGCGATAATGTAAATACTTGGCGAACTGCATATTCATCGATTTTATTGGATATTCAAACCTTAATTCCCATTGCAAATAAAAATAAATTATTTGTTCACTCTGGAATCGCAAAAACAATAAGAGCCTATGTGTTAATGACTTTAGTTGATTATTTTGGTGATGTACCATATTCAGAAGCATTAAAAGGAGCGGAAGGTAATATTTTCCCTAAAGTAGATGCAGCTATAGATGTATATTCAAATGCTTTAGAAGATTTAAATTTGGCAATTTCTGATTTTGGAAAAACTTCATCGGCAACTCCCAAAAGTGATCTATATTATGGTGGTAGTACATCACAATGGATCAAATTCGCTAATACATTAAAGTTGAAGTATTATTTAAACACAAGATTGATTAATCAAAGTGAATCGGCCATAGAAATCCAAAAATTAATAGATAGCGGTAATTTAATCACCTCTTATAAAGACAGTTTTCTATGGAAAGCTGGTATTGCTGATTTACCCCAAAGTAGACATCAATATTACGTCAATGAATATCTATCAGCTAATACGACTGATTATATTTCTAATTATTTAGCATGGAGTCTCAC
The DNA here is from genome assembly GCA_963768325.1 of uncultured Flavobacteriaceae bacterium. Lineage (GTDB taxonomy): Bacteria > Bacteroidota > Bacteroidia > Flavobacteriales > Flavobacteriaceae > Aquimarina. The sequence continues at coordinate 4,387 of CAVYIL010000146.1, forward strand.
AACTGAAAAAAGTATTGATGACCCAAGGTTACGATATTACATTTACCGCCAAACAAATGCTTTCCCAACAGATCCCGCTACATTAAATACTGAAATTGAATGTTGGAATGATCCTAGACCTTCTACATATGGACCAATAGATCTTATTTCTGCAGTACCACTCCCTTTTTGCTCGTTAATAGCTAAAGGTGATGGATATTGGGGGAGAGATCATTCAGATTCAGACGGAATACCTCCAGATAATACTAAAAGAAGTACTTATGGAGTCTATCCTGTTGGAGGTAAATTTGATGATAATGATGCCAAATCTATTTCAGAAGGTGATGGATTAGACGGTGCTGGAATATGGCCTATAATGACAGATTCATTTGTATACTTTATGAGATCCGAAGCAGCATTATTTCTTAATACTTCTGATGATCCTAAGTTGATGTTTGAAAAAGGAGTAAAAACCTCTATTGCAAATGTCATGGGTTTTTTACCTAATCCGAGTAATTTCACTAATATCCCTACTCAAACTAATGTAGATAACTATGTATCAACAGTTAATGCAATGTATGATGCCGCTACTTCTATAACTGATAAAATGAACGTGATTGGTAAGGAATATTGGATATCATTGTTTGGAAACGGTATTGAAGCATACAATTTATACAGAAGAACAGGAGCACCAAACAATCTACAACCAACTTTACTTGGTACTGGTGATTTTCCAAGATCTTTTTTATACCCTAATATTGTTGTTGATAGAAATAAAAATATTAAACAAAAACCAAACTTAAAAACTCAAGTATTTTGGGACAACAACCCAGAAGGATTTATTCAATAGTTAACTTTTTTAAGAACAAAAAAATGAAAAATACAAAATATAAATCAATACTTCTAATCGTTATTATCGCGATTCTAACTTGGAATTGTTCCGATGATGATAAACTTCCTATAGATTTTAATGATCTCGAACTATCAGGAGGTGCGTTCGCAAGTGAAACTAATTCAACTGGAAATATTAGTTTAGAAATAACTAATCCATTAAAAACCAATTTCACAAAAACGTATACTTTAATGACCCCTGCCCCTTCGCTTGGATCTGATGTAAAATCAGTTTCTTTTTATTTAACTTTAAAACGGGCAGGTTCTAAATTTGATGAAGTTTTATATAAAATAGTTAATAATAGTAACTCATCTACATCACCAAAAATAGAAATCAATTTTGTAGGGGAAGATTTATTATCTTCCCTAAAAATTGCTCCTGCCGACTTGATTAAAGGGGATGAAATAAATGTTAGACTTGCTTTAACTACTCCTAATGGTGTTTTTTCTTCTGTAAGTTCTAATTTTGACAACCAGTCTGCTGATCACACTTTTACTATACCTGTAAATTAATGAGCTTATAAAATTGATTATCCTATTTTGATCAAAATAAAACTTGACATTTACAAAAAATTAATTAACAAAGTTGTTAAGTCTAATTCCTGAATAATCGAAATATTTTAATGACTAAATATTTATACAAAGGTAGTAACTTTATGTTACTACCTTTGTAATATGGATATTTGATTGTGATCCGTAAGCTACATTTTTTGCATTTTTTTAAGCCTTGGCAAGGTTTTATAAAAAAACTTATAAATTAATTTTAATGTTATTTTTATAATACCTTTGCCAACCATGAAAAATGAATCTCAAATATTTGGTATCCGAGCAGTAATTGAAGCCATTACCTCAGAAAAAAACATTGACAAGCTTTTTATACAAAAAGGCTTACAAGGTGAACTTGCGAAAGAATTATTGACTTTAGTTAAAAAACAAAGTATTTCATTTTCATATGTTCCTGTAGAGAAACTAAACAGACTTACCCGAAAAAACCATCAGGGAGTAGTCGCTCAAACTTCTCCAATAGAATTTCATGATTTAGAAAACCTAGTATTAAATATTACAGAATCTGGAGAAGTTCCACTTTTTTTAATATTAGATCAATTATCTGACGTTCGTAATTTTGGTGCTATCATTCGTACAGCAGAATGTACAGGTGTTCATGGAATCATTATTCAAAAAAAAGGAGGAGCCCCCGTTAGCGCAGATACTATAAAAACTTCTGCTGGAGCCATTTTTAAAATACCTATTTGCAAAGTGGATCATATTAAAGATGCCTTATACTATTTACAGGCTTCAGGATTACAAATAGTTGCTGCTACAGAAAAAGCCTCTAATACTATTTACGAAACTAACCTAAATGTTCCCACTGCAATAATAATGGGCAGCGA
>CAVYIL010000147.1:0-39631 GCA_963768325.1 uncultured Flavobacteriaceae bacterium
TAAAAAGTTCTTCTGCTTTTTCATCCTCTCTTGTAGTGGGATTTTCGAGAAACCTTCAATTTAGATTTATGATTTCTTCTACAGTGGGAATATAGAGTGCTATAAACAACTTTTTCCTTCAAGTGTTCCGCTATCAAATGCTGGAGTTCAACATAAGATGTAATTGTAGTATGCTGGTATTTAAGGTTTTTATAAATAAAAACAATAGCTTTTTCTGAAATCGTCCTAGTATTATTACCGCCACTATGAACGCTAAGAAAAGAAGAAAAACCTTCATTAGAATACCTTTTTAACCATTCGCGGATTGTTTTTTCTGTACGCCCTAATTTCTTGGCTATATCACTTTGAAATACGTATTTTCCTTCCTTGACATAAAGAAGTGTTTTTATACGATCTTTCTTTAAAATTCCTTTTGCTTTGGAATACTCTTGTGTTAGAAAATTTAAACTTTCGGTAATGGGAATTGCTATTTTCTTAGGCATCCATAAAGAAAATCATTATTCTAGTAAAAAAAATAATAAATGGTATAAGATATTTTATCACAGTAAATTCATATGAGAAATGGTGTAACTAATGCGGATCCTAACCGAATATATGTTGCTTTATTAGGTACTGATGATAGCTATCAAGAAGACAACAATTATATCGGCATATATAGAAGTGATAATGCTGGTGAATCATGGCACACACCTTATGATGGAAATGGAGATGGAAAACCCGATAATGAACCTGGAGGCCCCTATAATAACTCTCATTGGTGCCTTAGTAGCTTTGGTGTAACTAGTGGTGGTTATGATCAAGGGTATTATAATCTCGATATTGCGGTATCTGATACCAATCCTGATAAATTTCTAGCGGTTTTTTTAAGTTTATATAAAAGCGAAGATGGCGGCGTTACCTATACTAAATGGGGAGGCTATGGTTGTACTGGATGTGGTCCGAAATATGTACATCCTGATATACAGGAGATTCTAATAAACAATAATGATGTTTGGGTTTGTTCAGATGGGGGACTAGATTATTATAATGGAAATCTTGATTTTGTAGAATCAAGAAATAATGGACTAAACGGTTCCGATTACTGGGGGTTTGATCAAGGATGGAATGACGACGTATTGGTTGGCGGACGGTATCATAATGGTAATGCAGCATATTATGAAGTATACCCTAAAGGGAGCTTTCTAGCATTAGGAGGAGCAGAAGCACCAACAGGATATGTTAATCAAGGCGAAAACAGAAAAGTATACCATAGTGATATTGCAGCTAAACAATTACCTGAAGTTATAACGGGAACAATAATCGATATATCTTCACTAAAAAAATTTCCGAATGAAAATTATTATTTTTCTGGAAAAAGTGAAATTATTAACGATCCTAGATACTGGAATACCATATATCTAGGTAAGGATAATAAACTATGGAGAAGTAAAGATGGTGGAGATACCTTCGAGCTCGTACATACTTTTGGCACTGTACCGATTGACCTAGTAAAATCAATAGAAGTTTCTAGGAACAACCCTAATATTATATATCTAACACAAAAAGTAGAAAACTCAGGGAAATTGTGGAAATCTGATAACGCAGGGATTTCTTGGACAGAAATCTCTATTCCAGCAAGTCACAATACTATGCATTTATCATTAAATACAGCTGATCAACTATTTTTAGCACTCCATAATGGAGGTAATAGTACAGATAAAGTATTTAGATCTAACGACTCAGGTAATACTTGGGTTAACCTAACAACAAACGCCTTAAATAATGAACGTATTGAATACATACAAGTTCAGGAAGGAACTGATGGTGGTGTTTATCTTACATCTAATAGTGTTGTCTGGTATAGAAATAATACGCACAATGATTGGCAATTATTTTCTGAAGGATTACCGATTCATTTTTATATTAAAAGAATACTGCCATTCTATAAAAAAGGTAAAATAAGAATAGCTGGTAGTAGAGGAATTTGGGAAAGAGATTTTTTTGAACCTTCAAAACCAAAATCACAACCCTTTACCTCCAAAAAAAATATTAACTGTTTTGAAGAAATCATTCAGTTCGAAGATTATTCTATTTTAAATCATACCGGAGCGCATTGGGAATGGAGTTTTCCTGGCGCTAGTTATGTGTCATCAACCACAATAAGAAACCCTAAAGTATCTTATCCTACTTATGGAAATTATGATGTTAGCCTAAAAATAACAGACGTATCTGGTAATTCTAGCATAAAAACCATAACAAATAATCATTACCGTTAGTAATAATTGTGGTCTTTCAGAAACCGATAGCGATAATGATACCGTTACTGACTATGAAGAAGATACACAATGTGCCAATACAATTTATCGAAAAAATAACATAGCGATTGGCAATTCAAATATAGTTACCAACTTTGATGGAGCCACCTCAGGTATTTTCTTTATTACAGTAAATATACATACAGATTGCTCTAATAAAACAGCAACTTTAAAAGCCAAAATTAATTTAAATACGAATAGTCTTAATATCGTAGCTTACTCTCATTTTAACAGTAACTCTCTAACCGATCTTATTAATGGGCATGGAACTAACCAACTAATATCAGCATCAAATGATTTTGCCAAAATAGGATTCGAATTAATCAATATATCAGGAACCAAACAACTTATTTTTAAACATATTAGTAATACCTGTGGTAGTAGCGCAAGGGTAAATCAATCATGTTGGGACACTCTAGATTATGATCAGGATGGAATTCTTAATTCTCTAGATACAGATAGTGATGATGATGGAATTACCGATTATGAAGAAAACACACAATGTACTAACATAATTGTGAAACGAAATGATATAACTGGTGGAAACACAGATCTAATTACAGATTTTGGTGGTGCTACTTCTGGAGTTTTCTTTACTTCCATTAATTTTTTTACAGTTTGCTACAGTCAAACAGGGAATTTAAAAGCTCGAATAAATTTAAATACAAATAGTATCTCGGTTATTTCTTACACCCACTTTAATGTAATATCCAATACAAATTTAATTAGCGGATCAGGCACCAATGAATTAACTTCTATGTCTGATTCATTTGCCAAGATAGGATTTAAACTAAACGATCACTTAGGAACTAAACAACTCGTATTTAATCATTTTTATAATGCCTGCGGAAACTCTGTTACAGCTAGAATCAATGAATCCTGTTGGAGTAGTTTAGATACTAATGATAATGGTGACCTAGATTATTTAGATAACGAAAATATACAGTGTTCTAATATTATTGATCAAAAAAATGACATCCCAGATGGAAGTACAGATTTGATTACAGATTTTGATGGTGTCACCTCTGGCGCTTTCTTTACTAAAATTAATATATTCACGATTTGTTACAATCAAACAGCTACTTTAAAAGCCAAAGTAAACTTAGACAATAATACTATTACCGTAGAATCTTATTCTCACTTTAATAGCAGCTCTATAAATGATCCTATAAGTGGATCTGGAACAAATGAACTAATATCCGAATTTGATGTATTTGCCAAAATAGGATTTAAGCTAGTAGAAAACGAAGGCACTAAGCAACTTCTTTTTAATCATATACGTAATGCTTGTATGAGCGTAGCCAGAATAGATGAATCATGTTGGGATAGTATTGATGATGACGATAATCCTCAGTGTTCTAATATTATTGATCAAAAAAATGACATCCCAGATGGAAGTACAGATTTGATTACAGATTTTGATGGTGTCACCTCTGGTACTTTCTTCACTAAAATTAATATATTCACGATTTGTTACAATCAAACAGCTACTTTAAAAGCCAAAGTAAACTTAAACAATAATACTATTACCGTAGAATCTTATTCTCACTTTAATAGCAGCTCTATAAATGATCCTATAAGTGGATCTGGAACAAATGAACTAATATCCGAATTTGATGTATTTGCCAAAATAGGATTTAAGCTAGTAGAAAACGAAGGCACCAAGCAACTTCTTTTTAATCATATACGTAATGCTTGTATGAGCGTAGCCAGAATAGATGAATCATGTTGGGATAGTATTGATGATGACGATAATCCTCAGTGTTCTAATATTATTGATCAAAAAAATGACATCCCAGATGGAAGTACAGATTTGATTACAGATTTTGATGGTGTCACCTCTGGTACTTTCTTCACTAAAATTAATATATTCACGATTTGTTACAATCAAACAGCTACTTTAAAAGCCAAAGTAAACTTAAACAATAATACTATTACCGTAGAATCTTATTCTCACTTTAATAGCAGCTCTATAAATGATCCTATAAGTGGATCTGGAACAAATGAACTAATATCCGAATTTGATGTATTTGCCAAAATAGGATTTAAGCTAGTAGAAAACGAAGGCACTAAGCAACTTCTTTTTAATCATATACGTAATGCTTGTATGAGCGTAGCCAGAATAGATGAATCATGTTGGGATAGTATTGATGATGACGATAATCCTCAGTGTTCTAATATTATTGATCAAAAAAATGACATCCCAGATGGAAGTACAGATTTGATTACAGATTTTGATGGTGCCACCTCCGGTACTTTCTTTACTACTGTAAATATTTTTACGATTTGTCATGCTAAAACTGCTACCCTAAAGGCTTGGGTTAATTTAAACGCTAATAGTATTATAATCCAATCCTATACACATTTTAATGGTACATCTCTATCAGACCCTATTTATGGTACAGGGACTGATGAAATAATATCAGGATCAGACGCATTTGCTAAAATAGGATTTAAGCTAGTAGAAAACGAAGGCACTAAGCAACTTCTTTTTAATCATATTGGCAATGCTTGTGGTAGTGTTGCTAGAATTAATAAATCCTGTTGGGAATTTATAGATACTAACGAAAATCCTATGTGTTCCAATATAATAGAACAAAAAGATGATATCGAAGATCAAAAAACAGACATCATTACCGATTTTAATAGTGCTACTTCTGGTGTTTTCTATGCTACGGCTAATATTTTTACGATTTGTTATGCTAAAACAGCTACTCTAAAAGCTTGGATAAATCTAGATACCAATCAAATTTTTGTGGACTCTTATACACATTTTAATAATACATCTCTATCTGACCCTATTTATGGCACAGGGACTGATGAAATAATATCAGGATCAGGCGCATTTGCTAAAATAGGATTTAAGCTAGTAGAAAACGAAGGCACTAAACAACTTCTTTTTAATCATATTGGTAATGCTTGTGGTAGTGTTGCTAGAATCAATGAATCCTGTTGGAATAGTATTAACTATGATAATAATGACTTAATAAAAAAATCAGACAACCCAATTATGATTATTGCTCCAGCTTCCAATGTAGTTACAAAATATAACATGTATAATAATCAATTAGAATTACAAAAATGGTTAACTAACAATGGTGGTGCAGTTTCTAAATCGATATATTCTAAAACAACTTGGACAAATAATTATATCTCATTAATCAATACCTGTGGATATAGTAAATACACCAAAGTAACTTTTACTACATCGGACAAAAATGGATATACTAAAGAAACAACTGCAACCTTTACTATCATAGATAAAACTAATCCTACTTGGCAGATTCCCCCTAGTGATATGGTGCTAGAATGTAATAGTTCTACAAATCTAGAAAAAGAATTTACTACATGGCTAAACACTTTTTCAGGAACAAGTAATACCAATACAACTACCGTTACACATAATAGTAAAAGATCAAATTTTGATTGTAAATCTTTAGAATCAGAAAATGTAACTTTTTTCTTATCTGATGCATGTGGAAACACTATTAGTAAAATGGCAAATTTCTCTGTAAAAGAAATACCTGAGTTAAAAACATCTACTTTTAATAATTTGGCTATATATCCAAATCCATCAAATGGGAGTTTTACTATTTCATTTAACTTAATCGACCATAAAAACATTAAAATACTTTTAAATGACCTGAAAGGTAGAGTAATTGATATTAAAGAATTTAAAAAGTATCTTTCAAAAGATTTTAACGAAACGTTCGATTATCGTTTTTTACCCTCTGGAATATATTTTATTTCAATTAGAAACAGTACCTCAGAAATAACCAAACAAATAACAATACATTAATGTTTCATTAATATACACTGAAGTGGTTTTTGATGTTTTTTAGATAACAAAACGATTTTTGTTTTTTTTAACAATCCAAAAAGTAGGGCAAACCCATATTATTTCGTCTTATATATAAAAGGGCATGTTATGAAATTATTCAATGTATTATTCAAATTAAATTTTAAAGTCGTTATGGACTTTTTAAAGGATCTTCCATCTTCGGCTGGTTTTGCACTAAGAAAATAAACAACTAGATAAATAAAGCAAAATCTATGTTGTGAAAATGATTACATTATTTTATACAATTAGCGATCAAAAGTAATGAGATTGATCGCTAATTGTATAAAAACATCAAAAGTTTCCATGACCTCTCTAAAATATAAATTTCACAAATTATCTAAAAATAATTATTCCTATAAATAATTATTTCCAAAATAAAGAGTTTAACTTGCGTTCGTGAATATAGCAGTTGTAATATTAAATTGGAATGGGCGATTTTTATTAGAAAAATTTCTGCCTTCAGTCATAAAATATTCTGATGGAGCTACCCTATATATTGCTGATAATGCTTCTACAGATAATTCTATTAGCTATTTAAAAACTAATTTTCCTGAAATTAGGATTATTCAAAATACCGTAAACGGTGGTTATGCTAAAGGATATAATGATGCTTTGTCAAAAATTAATGCAGATATTTATTGTTTACTAAATAGTGATATAGAAGTTACCAAAGATTGGCTAATACCTATTATAGAGATTTTTAAGATTTCTGAAAAAGTAGCAGCTGTACAACCTAAAATTTTAGATTATAAAAAGAAAACATATTTTGAATACGCAGGGGCAGGTGGAGGATTTATAGATAAATTAGGATATCCCTATTGTAGAGGTAGAGTATTTGATACATTAGAAGAGGACAAAGGGCAATATGATGATAACACATCTATATTCTGGGCTAGTGGAGCATGTTTATTTATCAGAAAATCTATTTTTGAAGAAGCTGGAAAATTCGATGAAGATTTTTTTGCGCATCAAGAAGAAATTGATTTATGTTGGAGGATACAAAATCTAAATTATGATATAAAATATACAGGGAAATCGGTAGTTTATCATTTAGGTGGTGCAACATTAAACACCATGAATCCCAAAAAAACATTTCTTAACTTTAGAAACACATTGTACACCTTAATTAAAAATGTTTCTGGAAGAATCGTTTGGATTTTGATTTTTATCCGATTACTTTTGGATGCAGTTGCGGGGATACAATTTTTAATAAAAGGAAAATTTTCTCATTGTATCGCGATTATCAAAGCACATTTTAGCTTTTACTATAATTTGCCTATAATTTTTAAAAAACGTAAAAACATAGCCACTAAAAAGAAATATTATGTTATTATTTCCGTTGTATGGCTGTATTTTATCACACAAAGAAAATATTATAATCAATTAAAATGATATACAATAAATTATTGTTAATGCTTTAGACAGTATGTCACATTTTTAATAATTTTGAGTTATTTAATAAAAACAGGACTTTAAAAAAAATTTTTCTAATGAAAAAAACAATGATTATTGGGGCTTCTATAGCAGTACTATTGTCTTCTTGCGTATCGCAAAAGAAATATACTGATTTGCAATCCAAACAAAAAAACACACAAGATTTGCTTAATACCGCTACAGTAAAATTAAATAGCTGCCTTGAGGAAAAAGCAACTGCTACTTCTGAGTTAAAAATTCTACAAGATCAGGTCGGAAATCTTAAAAAAACAAATTCTGCTTTATTAAACAATGTTGGAAACTTAGCAACACTATCCACTAAAGAAGCAGAAAATTTAGAAAAATCCTTAGAAAGCATTAAAGAAAAAGATCTACAGATCAAAACAATGAATGATGCTCTTAATAAGAAAGATTCTGTAACACTTGCTTTAGTTACTAGCCTAAAAGGAGCTCTAGGGAATTTAGCAGATGAGGATATCCAAGTAAATGTAGAAAAAGGGGTTGTGTATGTATCTATATCAGATAAATTACTTTTCAAAAGTGGCAGCTATAATGTAACTAACAAAGCTCTAAATGTCTTAGGAAAAGTGGCTAAGGTAGTAAATGACAAACCAGATATTGAATTTTTAGTAGAAGGTCATACTGATGATGTTCCTTATAAAAAACAAAGTGCATTATTAGACAATTGGGATCTTAGTGTTAAACGTGCAACATCTGTAGTTCGTGTATTACAAAACAATTTTAAAGTAGATCCAAAACGTATGACCGCAGCTGGACGTAGTTATTACATCCCTGTATCAGATAATAGTACAGCAGAAAATAGAGCTAAAAATAGACGTACTAGAATCGTTGTACTTCCTAAACTTGATCAATTCTATAATATGATTGAAGATGGTATGAAAAAAGCAAAACAGAAATAGTAAAAAACATCTGTTAAATAATAAAAAAAGGATTGACTATTCATGTCAATCCTTTTTTTTATGAAGAAGTGGTTTAAACTTTTTTCAATTTGCTATAAAAATGTTCTTTTTTACTAAATTTTCGTCTTTTTATAAGGTATTTGTAACTATTTACCCAGTTAATCTATTTGTTTTCAACGTGTTAAAAACTGTATTTTTACTTTAGTTAGCAATTTGTAAACTTTAAAATAAAATAATGACACTAAAATCAGGGTTTTGGTTATAAATCATCAATAAAATAAAGATTTTTACGCCATATACTTAGAGATATTTAACAAAAACGGCTGAATAGTTACAGGTATTTTAAAATATATTAGTTTACTACTTTTTCTAATTGAAAATCTAAAGTAATTATAATTTCTTTAGCTATTTTGTTGTTTACTATTTTTGGAATCTTAATATCAAAGTCTTCGGGTTTACAAATGAATGATGAAGTGATGGTTAAGGAATTGTCGTTTCTATGTAAAGAGGCTGTAATACTGATATTTTTTGATTTTCCGTGTAAGGTTAATACTCCTTTTATGGGATATTTATTTATACTACTATTTTTTTCAAAGTTAATTAGCTTACCTTTAAAAGTGGCTTTGGGAAATTTATTGGATTCTATATAGTTTTCATTAAAATGCTCTTCCATTAGCGCATTTTTAAAACGAAATCCTTTAATTAAAGCCAAAGCTGCTATTTCTCCATTTTCAATGTTTAATATAGCGGTTACCGAGTTGTTTTTTGCTTTTACCTCTTCGAACGAAGGTACAGAAGCTTCGAATTGAATATTTCCTTTTTTAGTTAAGTATTTATTGCTCTGGGATATGCAGTTTATATTAAAAATTAACACACACCCAAATAGTAATAGATGCGTGATTTTTTTCAATTTTACTGTATTAAGTTTTTTATTTTTCAGGGTATCCGTCATTAATCCATTTTTTTACTATATCCGAAGTAGTAGAGGGTAACAGTCCTGCGGGCGGCATAGCTGTAGATGGATCTGTCATTCTTTTTAAAAGGTCACTTTGTTTAGCTGCAAGCAAGACTTCATTGTAGTTAGTTAGTGAGATTGGCGCGTTGTTAGTCGTTGGATTTCCGTGGCAGGATAAGCAATTATTGTCTATAATTGGTTTTACATTCGTATTATAAGTAATTTTTGTGTCAACTGTATCTGGATCGGTAACGTCGTCTGGACTGTTTTTAGAGCAACTTATTATGGATAATAATAATAGTATGCTTATTTTTTTTAGTAGTTTCATATGTTTGTTTTAGTTAATGGTTCTAATTTTATATTAAAAAATGTTTTGATATTTCTAAAATAACAATAATAATTGTTAAAATAAAGTAAAATATTTATATAAATTTGATATAACTTGTTTAAAACATAAAATAATGAAGCGTATATTAATTATTTCGAGTATTGTTTTATTAACTGTAGTCTTGTTTATAGGTTATAAGTATATGTATAAGGATCATAGAAATATAGAGATGGAATTAGTTGTTTTTGATGTTAGTGCTATTGATCTTGGAAATGAATTTAATGTGGATATGGAGATTGCGACAAAAAAATACTTAGATCAAACTATTATTGTGCGTGGTGTTATAACTGAGGTTGATGATGATGGTGTGGTCTTAAACGGTTTGGTGTATTGTAGGTTATTAAATAAAATGGAGGGATTATCTATAAATGATATGGTAAGTCTTAAGGGGAGATGTATTGGATATGATGATCTTTTGGAAATTATTAAGATGGATCAGACTGTTGTAGAGGAATAAATTGAGTTTTAAAAGATGGTAACACCATTTTTATTTGAATAAATAATACGATTTTTTAGCTAAATAAAATCAAAAAACATAGACATTATGGATAAAATAGTATTTTTGCTATTCTTTTTTTATGGTTCATTTCATGTGTATTCTCAAGATGATTTACTCGATGAGATTGACTCGGGTGTAGAAAATATATCGTATGAATCTGCTGTGTTTAAAGGACTTAAAATTGTGAATTTTGAGTCTACTAAATTGGTAAATAGACAACAGTTTTATTTTATAATATCTCATCGATTTGGTTCTGTGAAAAATGGTATAAAAGATCTCTTTGGATTAGATCAAGCATCCACTCGAATACAATCTGTTTATGGTATTACGGATGGTATAAATGTGGGATTTTCTAGAAGTAAGTTTCAAAGAACTTATGACTTAGCTCTAAAGTATCGTTTGTTTAGACAACAAAAAAATGGTTTTCCGTTTACTATTGTTGGATATAATTTATTGACTGTAAATACTAGTCTAGATAAAGATTTATTGCCAAAACTTAAATTTGAAGATAGGTTGGGGTATGTAGCACAGATATTGATTTCTAGAAAGTTTACTAAAAGTTTTTCTTTAGAATTGATGCCTACTTATTTTCATGATAATTATGTGGCTAATGATAGGCAGGATAACTCGCAGTTGGTGATGGGTATTGGTGGTAGGTTGAAAATAACTAAACGTTTTAGTGTAAATGTTGATTACGGTTATCATTTTAATCGTGCGTCTAATTCTGTGTATACTAATCCATTGTCTGTTGGCGTAGATATTGAAACTGGGGGACATGTATTTCAATTGCATTTTACGAATGCTCAAGGGATGTATGAAAATGCTTTTTTAGGTCAGGCTTCTGGAGATTGGAAAGATGGTAATTTCTTTTTTGGATTTAATCTAAGTAGGGTATTTGCTTTTTAAATGTAATTTCTTATCTACAAAGGTTACAAAGGTATTATTTGAAATTTAAAAGAACGATCTGAGCTTATTGGGGGGTAAAATAAGTAGAGGAATTATGTGTGCTCTAATGTTTTTAGATGGTAGATAATTATCTTAAAAATCCTTGATCTCTTATGTTTTTATGAATTTTGGTAATATTTTCTGGTATTGATCCAGATAATAACCAATTTACATCTAATCCATTTTTAATAGCAGTATTCATCAAAGAGTCATTATCTGATATTAAAGTTCCCAATTTTTTGATATCGGACTCGAAATCCATGTAGTAATCTTCGTGTAAATTGTTGATTAGCATTAGGATTTTAAAAGTTCTCGAAATAATATAAATATTACACTTATAGGCTTGGCTATACCCAGCTTTTTTTAAATTGTTATTATTACCTTCGAGTACTTTAATTAGCATTAATAAATTTAGGCTTGCTTCTCCAAATTTATCTTTTGTGACCTTTACGTGGTGTGTGATTTCACCACTTAGATACCGCATATCCATCATTAGATAACCAGGACTAGAATAAGATTTTTTGAAATATTCACTTCGTTCTTTGATTTCGAATTCTAAATCAGTTCTACGTTCGTCCATCGAATTACTTTCAATTAATTCAAAATATAAACGTTGTGCAAGGATATTATCTTTTCGTAATAAACGAAGTATTAATTTATCTTTTTCCTTAGATGGTAGTTGGCTCAATGCTTCTTTAAAGTCATTTTCTATTTTCATGAACTAATTGTTGGTAGTTTTACTTGGGAACAAAAGTACTTGTTTTGAATAATATAGCAGAATTTATAACATGAATTTAAATGTTTTTCTTAGAATGTGCATCTTTGCTATATTATAAATCTCTATAGTATCTTGTTTTTTGATTATTACAACTGATGTGGTTTTAATTTTTTCAATTCGTTATAAAAATGTTCTTTTTTTACTTAATTTTCGTCTTTTTATAACCTCGTAGCACTGCTATGAAGTACAAAAAACATTTCAACTGAGTGAAAAATAATTATTTTTCGCCAGAATCAAAAAAGTTTAAACGACTTCATTTTAAAAATATGTGCTAATTTCTTTTTTTGCATTAAAGCTTAATAACGGAATTTCTGTTTGTGATTCTACTCGTTTAACTAAGTCTTTATGAAATATTTTTTTTAAAAAACTTCTTTCGTCACGTTCTAACATTACTATAAGGTTAGCATTAACTTTATCTAGGTAGGATGTTAATTCTTCAAAAATAGAATCTGATATAATAAACTCAAATTCTAGGTGTTTATAATCTACTTTTTGTTTTAACAAATCTTTAAACCAAAGCATTTGATCTTTTCCTTTATATTCTTCTTTTGAAGAAATATGAATGATGTGAATTTTTGCTAGAAAGGGTAGTGCTAGTGATATTAAGTTTTCAATAGCAAGAATATCGTCACTTTCAAAATCTGTTGCATAGACTATATTTTTTATTGTTTGAATGTTACTTTTATTGGGAACAACAAGAGTGGGGCATGATATTTTAGTTAAAAGAGATTTAGCTATATCTCCCATAAGAAAACCTCTATTGCTATGTTTGTCTTTCATTCCTATAATAACTAAATCTACGTCTAATTCCTTGGTTTTTTTCATAATACCTTTTAGAATTGAAACATTATGAATGACTTCCATTTGTACATTGATGCGGTTTAGTTTCTCTCCTATATTTTTTTTACAATATGTGTTCAATACTGCAAGTTGCTCCTCATAAGCATTTTTTTCTATTTGTTTTAGAGGACGAAGCATATAAGTTCCAGAAAACGAGGGTGTGTCAAACACATGTAATACTATTAAATTTGCTTTTAATTTTTCACTTAGGTCACAAGCATAGTGCAATGCAGACACGGAATTGTCAGAATAATCTGTAGCGTAGAGTATGGTTTTCATGTTTTCTTTCTGTATTAACTTGTTTTAAAATTATGATATTATTTATAGATGAAAAATGATATTGATCAGTTTTGAAAAACACTTTTTTTTCGGATAGATATTGTAGTTTAATTATATATCTAAAAAAATAATCCTTGTCTATGAAGTGGTTTTAGAAAAACTGAAAAACACTTCATAGACAAGGATCGTTGTAATAAATTATTTTTTTTAAGCTAAAAGCTTACTAATTTTTTATTATTTGTTTAAGAAATAGCGTTTTTCCTTTTTGGTCTTTAATGGATAGTAGGTAAATTCCTTTAGCTTTGATTTCGGGCATTAAAGTAGTTTTGGATCCTATTATTCCGTTAGAAAGTATTGTTTGCTTATGTAATATTTTTCCTTGAACATTATAAATCATTGCCGTATTCTTACAGCTGTTTTCGGTTAATGAAATAATGTT
Organism: uncultured Flavobacteriaceae bacterium; assembly: GCA_963768325.1. Classification (GTDB taxonomy): domain Bacteria; phylum Bacteroidota; class Bacteroidia; order Flavobacteriales; family Flavobacteriaceae; genus Aquimarina. The sequence goes on from CAVYIL010000147.1 coordinate 13,613, forward strand.
TATTTCATTGGAGAAAGGATTTGGGTATATCTTAAAATTATGTTCTTCTATAGGATGGTTATTGGTTATCTCATATGAATTTAATTTGTTAATAGTTTTGTATGTAATCGACAATATTGCGGCTTTGGTGCTTTTTTTATCATAGGAGTAGGCGATTCTTTTAGCGGATTTATTTTTAAGACTTTCGTCTTTTCCGCTTATACTAAAACTCAAATTATTACCAGATGCCCAATCTTTTTGATCTACTAATTCCTGAATTATTTTTTTAAGGTTAGGTGAACGTTGTGGGTCGCTATTTTGATTCTCTACCCAAGGTTTTGGTTTCCATAGAATTTTATTAGAGAAGGTTGATCGTCCAGAGACATTATTAGCATTAGTAAATTCTGGAGAATTAAGCTCGTCATGCAAAGCTATCTCAAATGTTGCGTTTTCTGAATTACTCTCATAAGATGTAAATTGTATATGGGCATCTAGTATAGTTGCTTTTTCGGGTATTTTTACGGATTGAAATCTTAAGCCTATAACTTGGTAACTAGAGTAGTTATAGGTGTCATAAACTAATTCTAGGTCACTGCTATTGGTGTATAAATCACCGTATTTATCTTCTTCTACGTCATCGTTTCCATCAATTATAGGGATACTTATTGATTTAACATTTGGGTCTGGGTTTGCTATTCCTCCTTTATATATTGTAACAACACTGCCATTAGATGGATTCCATATGTCTAGATTTTTCGGTGTTTTAAAAATATCTATGTTAGATACTTCTTCTACTTCATAAGCATTGTTAACTTTTATGGTTCTTATTTCAATTTTGTGTTCATCTACAAAAATCCATTTAAATTGGTTAAACATTCCTGAATTGCGTGTCCAATCCTTGTTGCTATTATTAGATCGTAAAGGTGCTCCCCAGCACCCTTCACCAGTATATACTGTTCCGTTTTTATCTTCTCTAATAAATCCTTGATCACTTCCTGATTCTGTGGATGGTTTTATTGGCCACGTTGTTTTTACTGTATGGGCATCACATTCTATTACTAATCTCACTCCTTTTTCGTAAAATAATTGAGCCCAATTATAGTATTGATGGTTTCCATTGAATTTAAAAAACACATGGGGGCGCATTGGTTTATGGTATTGTGCCATTTTCCAAATTACATTTTTATTTTTATCAAGATCTTCTTCTAACCAGTCTGTTTGTGATCCATAAATTGATATTTCTGTATTCAAGGTATACATTCTAGCTAAATTTCCCCCAAAATTAATAGCATAATATACGCTAGGTGATGGTACATCGAATAAATGATAGATGCTGAGATTGCTGTCCTCATGATTTCCTCTTGCAGCAACAATGGGAAACATTCTATTGTCTGATGCTATGGTTAATTGCCAATCTTTAAACCATTCTTTCCATTCAGTATCTGTGTCCCCATTGGTCATATCTCCTCCAAATAAAACAGCATGTGGTTTTAGTTTGGATACTAATAGGTTTGCACTTTTTCTAGGAATATGGTTATTTCTAGAGTCTCCTCCTGCGATAAAAGATAACCTGCTATTATCTGATGGTGCTGTCATAAACCAAAATCGTTCACTAACTCCTTCACTATCTTTGATTACAAAATAATATGCTGTGTTGGGCTTTAATTTTGTTAATCGTACAAAATTATTATTCATTCCTTTATAGTCTACCGTTCTACTTGGAGTAGCTGAATTAGGGTAATTAGCTGTATTAGTTCCAAAGTCTGTAGTTCCGTAAAATACAGTAGGGTTACTACCAGATATTTGATCCCAACCAATAACAATAGAAGTGTCTGGGTTGTCTCGTAATGATAGCCTATACTTGTCATTAGAAGCGTAGATTTGTAATCCAAGAAGAATTAACAAAAGAAAACATATTTTTTTCATTGTACTATTTTTAGTGAATTTTAAACAAACTTACTTATTAAAAAGTATATTTCCTTACTTTATTGGGGAATTTATACTTAACTAAAGCTCTTGTGTTTGATAAGATAAATTAAGGTTTAATGGTTTATTTTACTTGCATTAATTGTTTAGATTTTGTGTTTAATTAGTGGGGGTATGTTTAGGTTATGTAGGGGGCTAAATAATTATGAATTTTCTTGTGATGATTAGGAATTGATTATACTACAAATAAGTGTTAAAAATAGATCTGTTTTATCGCCAAGATTCACTTGTAAAAAAATAATATTTGTAATTCATCTTACTAAATAATAACTGTAAATTAGCTTTTCAATAAGAAAAAATTGATCAATGTAATGAAAGTAATTAAACCATTATCCATTTTAAAAATAGCAGTTACTTTTATTTTTATAGGACGAGCGTATCAGCATTTATTTTGGGATGCTCCTTATAGGTCTTTTTTTTGGGATGAATATTTATTAAAACCTATAATAGAAAATGTTTTTGATATATCATGGGGAGATTATGTTACGAGTGATAGAATGAATAGTATCATTCAGGGTATTATTATAGGAAACGGTGTGTTATATTTGATAGCTGCTGTATGTTCATTTTATATTCATAAAAAAAATGCTAAATGGTTACGTTTTCCTGTAAGTTTAGGTGGTATTAGTTTAATTCTGTTGGCTTTATTATCTACTAAAGATAGATATTATCAATTTGCACAGTTTTTTGAACACAGTATCCAGTTTAGTTTGCCTTTTATTTTGGTTTGTTATTTTAGAGATAGATTTAGTTTTAAAAAAAAAATATTAGTTTTAAAAATATTGATAGCTGTAACTTTTTCCTCTCATGGGTTATATGCATTGGGGTTTTATCCTGTTCCTGGATATTTTATAGATATGGTTATTCGGATTTTTAGTTGCAGTGAATCTGTTGCTATTACTTTTTTATATATAGCAGGAATTATGGATCTTGTAATTGCCGTCTTTATTTTTATACCACGGTTTGGCAAGTATGCATTGTGGTATGCAGTAATATGGGGGATACTTACTGCTTTAGCTAGGATTATGGCTAATTTTTATTTGTTATTTCCGTTACAATCGGTTCATCAAAATTTATTTGGTGTATTGTTTAGGCTTTCTCACGGGTTAGTTCCTTTTATGACGCTTTTGATTATTGAATCAATAAAAGTTCATAATAATAATAGAATAAGCAAAAAAATAAAGACTATCTAAATCTGATTTTTAGATAGTCTTTATGTAATTTAGAATGAATTTAAATAATTTATTCTACTGTAAACCTCTTAATGGTTTTTATATCAGAATTTTCTATCTGCAACATGTACATTCCTGTTGCTAGATCGTCTAATGGTATAGATCTATTATTAATCACTCCTTTGCTAATTATTTGTCCTACTAAATTTATAATTGAATAGGATGCGTTTGATAATTCTCCTCTTTGTATAGATATTTGTAACGCATTTCCTTTTTTTACAGGGTTAGGTGCTATAGTTATATCAAACCCTGTAGAGTTATCTCGGTTTTCGATTTTATTCATTACAGAAGATTTAGAAGAGGTAAAGTTTATTGATCTTGGTTTTATCAATACATTATAATCTTCTACTTCACCATATTTAAAACTTCCACAAGCTTTTGCTTTTATAAAATATTTCATAGAAATACGCATTCTTGTATTTCCTGGAGAGGCTGTTGCTGGCACACTAAATGTTCCTGTAACAGATGGTGCAGTAGTTTTTGGTTGATAAAAAACTAATTCTCCACTGTCTGAAAAGTATCCATCACGATTAAAATCTATCCATACAGAATATGTTTCATGATATACTTTACCTGTCCATTTTGGTGTTATTGTAATTGTATTATTTGCTTCTAAATCAGTAGAAAGATTGGTGTAATCTCCATACCCACTAGCAGAGGCTCCTGTTTCATTGTTTATGTTTCCTAATTCTACCCGCTGTATGTATTCATCGCTTGATATTTCAGCATTTGATGCACAATAACCATCAGGAGCTGGGTCTGGATCTGGGTCTGGATCTGTTCCCTCGGTGGTAAGGCTTATTGCATCAATAGCAACATCTCCTTTGTAACCACTTCCTGTAACGGTATTGAATCGTAATTGTACATTAGGATTACCTGTGTAAGATGTTAGATCTATTTCAGCTTTATTCCAGTCATCTCCTTGAGAACCTGATTTAGAGAAAACGCTTGTCCAGCTATCTTCATTATCTTTTCGGGCTTCAACTTTTAATGATCCGATATCACTTCCTTTCATATGATAATAAAAACTAAAAGTAGCAGCTTCTATATCACTTAAATCTATACACGGTGAACTCAAAATTGCTTTTTTATTAGGAGATGCGTTTCCAGAAGCTTCGACATATAAATAATATTGTCCATCTGCTGCAATGCTAGGTCCAGTACCATTTGAAGGGGTAGAACCAGAGTAAATAGTCCAATTTAGATCATCTGTACTAGATTGAACCCAATCCCCTATAGTGTTTTCAAAACTTTCATTGTATGGGAAAGAGGCAATACTACCAGTACATTCATCTGTGTCAGGTTCTCCACTATCACATCCGTTAACAAATGATACTATTTGATCAGTATTCGTATTACTACCACCATTACTATTTTCGTTAGCGTCTTTACCAACTCCTCTAGCAGAGAATACAGTCCATATAGTACAATTGTATTTTCCTTGGTATAAATCTTGATCCGCCTGTAGGATTGCATCTCTACCTGATACAAACCCAGGGTTATTAGGTGTGTTTTTTAATCCCTCTAGTACTAATGCCATAGCTATGTTATTACCGCCAGTACCATTATAAAAATCTGAATCAAATCCTTCTATATCAATTAATGCCCAAGCCATATCCCAAAGTATGGTAGCCCATGCATAGCCTACTCCATGTGGTACTGCTAAGTTATTAATGTCGGCATAAGTAGTGCTATTTATTGCTGTATCAGTTGAATATCGAGTTGGTCTAATTCCTGCACCACCTACTTGCTGTCCTAGGGCATAAGATCCTACGCCTCTTCCGTCAGTTCCAGTATCTCCTTCTCTCATTGTTAGCATTAAACCAAACCAATCAGACCAACCTTCGCCCATTTGTTCTGATCCACCTAATCCGTTTGTATTAGGACCGCCTACTAATCTTATAGAAATTCCGTGTCCGTATTCATGGCATATAATTCCCGCGTCTAGATCTCCATCTCTGGTTGGGTTTGTGAATAAAAACATTTGCATTCTAGGGTTGCTTCCGTCACCTGGAGTAGAGAAATTAGCATTATTGGTTCCGCTCCCATCTTGTGCATCAGCATTTACAGAATCGCTACCTTCTCCTCCGTTTCCATAATTGTTTTCTTGAAAATTTCCACTAGCTTCATCAAAACCATATTGATACCATATATCGTGCATAATATTGTTCCAATAAAACAGGTTTGTTACAGAGGCATCTATATAGTTGCCAGGTGATTGATTAAAATCTATAGGAAAATCAAAATTTAAACCAGATCCTCCATCAGGAGAGGCGCCTGTTCCATTATTCCCGTTTTTATCTTCCATTGCCCAAACATTATTTCCTCTGGTATAAGTGTATTCTGCACCACTACTACCATTAGTGTCATGCCATCCATAAGGAGAAGCTACTGCATTTGATGGATTTGTAACGATTGTTCGGTTGCCATGAATTGGACTTTCTAATGGCATAGCATAGACATTATACGATTCTTGATTTAAAGATGTAGTTGCCTTTTTTGAATTAGGGAATGTGGTGTTTTCTTTTTCTTTCTCAAAAAGAATAGAATTAAAGTTATTTGATGTTATTTCAGGTGTTCCAAAATCACAACTAATAACCCAATCTTCGGTATGTATAATTTTTCCAGTTGTAGCATCAACGTTTACATTCCACCAATGTTTTCCATCTTTTTGATACAAACTAACATTCCATGATAGATGTAATTGATCGTTTACTTTTTGATACACTTGTTTTACTTTGATTGGTTCTAAACTTATGCCAGAATCTGCATAAACTTTTTCTCCATTTTCTCCTCTAGATGAGCTAGATAGATTCTTGGGAGATGAAAGATTATGTGCTTTTACAACATTTAGGATGGCATCTTCGGGAGTTAAAGAAGCGTTTGTAGCTGTAACTCTAGTCTCGATATTGTCTACAAACTGATTTATTTCCCATGTTACTTTATTCTTGTTTTTTACCGTAAACTTATATGTAGCGTATTGAATAGGAACTTCTTGGTAATATTGTTGAACATATACGTGTTGGATTTCTGGGTTTAAAGACGGCACGATATCGGTGACTTTCCACTCTAATACATCTCGTGTTGTTAACCCTGATTTAGTGTAATTTTCATAGAGATGATTCCGAACAATTGCATCCATATTCTGTGCAAATGCTTTTTCACCTAGTAAAGTAATTAAAAAAATTAAGATATAGATTTTTTTCATTTTATAATAAGTTTAAGTTAGCAAGTATTAAAATTAGCTAAAATTTATGTATTTAATTAATATTATATTAATAATGCTAATTTTATGTTAAATAATAGATTTATTATTTTTATTATTAAATTTATTAGATAGTTAAAATTATATTTATTATTCACTGTAAGCCCTTGTATATTCTATTTTGTTGTTAATTATTTTGTCTTTTAACATAAATGCTAAGTAATAATAACAAAAAGTAACCCTTTTTGGGTTTACGGTTAAAGTGTTAATTTTTTTATATTATTTTAACAAATCATAATAGTAAATTGATATGTTTTGACTAATAAAATTTCGAAAAGATTAAACAGTTTTTTCTTAACCTAGTTGAATTGTAAAATTATAATTATTGTTAATTCTGACCTGTAATAATAAAAATGTGGGTATTACATAAAATGATTCATATTATGTAATCAGATTTATATCCTTAATAGCAATCAATTATCGGGATTGTATTATTCTTAATAAATCATTTAAATGCTAGGTATCGCAGATATTTATATTATAAATACTTTGCTTTCAATATGTATTGCCTTATCTTTCCCAGATAATTTTTAACAAAAATCCCTTAAATTATGAAAACACTAAAGTGGGCAACCTTTATTTTATTATGTATAACAATTGTTAGTTGTAAAGGAGAAAAAAATAAAAATGCTGATACAGAAAATGATGTTAGCAATAATCCATCTCCAGAACCTGTGATAGAAGAAAAAGATAGTAGTAAAACATTAAAAATTTCTTTATCTCCAAAAAGTGATAGTAATGTTACAGGTACAGTGTTTTTTACAGAAACAAATGGGATAGTAAAAATGAAAGCTGAGTTAATCGGGTTAAGTGAAGGTGAGCATGCTATTCATATACATGAAAAAGCGGATTGTTCTTCTGAAGATGGTAAATCTACCGGTGGACATTGGAATCCTACTTTGGAGTCGCATGGAAAATGGGGTGATCAAAAAGGATATCATAAAGGAGATATTGGGAATTTTAATTCTAATGCAGAAGGTAAAGGTTTTGTTAGTTTTGAAACTGATGAATGGTGTATTGGCTGTGATGATGATAAACGAAATATCATTGGAAAGGCTATAATAGTACATCAAGGTATTGATGATTATGCTTCTCAGCCTTCTGGTGCTGCTGGAAGCCGTATTAGTTGCGGGGGAATTATACAATAAGGTATTAAAGCAATGATATTAGGTGTTTTTTGTTTATCCAAGGGACACCTGATAGTTTTATAAATTAAAAAGATTATCATTATTTCAAAATATAAACGATGAATCCTTCAACCTCAGGTTGGATAGACAAATTTCTAAGAGAGTTAAGCAATAAAAAAACTTCTTTTTTACCTTTAGAAACTATAGACGATTTGTATCCAGAATTAAGAAAATTAGGGTTTATATATGGAAACTCTATAAATTCAATTATATCAGATGATTCTGATATTATTTACTCCGAAGAAGAACGAACTAAAATAAACCTATTCTCTGCTTTAGTAGTTACCTATTTTGATACTATAGAAAATGGTACTAATTCGGATTGTATAGAGGCGCTTATTCAATTTTATGAATATCTGGATACCAAAAAATCGTACTTTTCTTTTATTAATCCATTAACTACCAGTAAAAGCGAAAAATTAGAAAAAATTATTAATACTCGTATTCAAACTAATGAATCGATTTTTAAAAAGAACTTTAGCCATTTACTAACAAATGCATTATTATTTATTGATGTTTTAGCATTAGAGTATTTTTTAATTTATAACAAAAATCCTTTTGATTATGCTGCTACCTTAGAAGAAACGATAACCAATATTGTTTTTCTGGTATTAAATTCTAAACAAGAAAAAAATGATTATGATCAATTACTTATCAAGTTATTTGCTTCCTCAGTAAGATATAATAGTGTTTCTACAGAAGAAGATACTAATTTTGATCACATTGAGTTAGAAATTTATACCGATGATTTAGAGAAAAAATATATAATGGATATAACTAGTCTAGCTGTTTGGAATGAGATAGCATTAGACAAGCAGGAAAAGACATACATGTTAGAACTTGGAAAAAAACTTAGCTTGAATAGCGAATCAGTTAATGAGTCGATTAATGCAGTACAGACATTTATAAAAATGCACAAAAACGACATTTCTTTTTTTAATTATTCTAACCCTGCCTTACATTTTTATAAACAAACTTCTAAAACTGTTAGTGTTTTAATTTTAAGAAATAAGAAAAGATTAATTAAAGAAATTTCTGAAAGTAAAGACCTTGTGATTTTACTTGGACAATCTACTATCAGAGAGTTGTCCAAAGAGGAAAAAATACAGGTAAAACAACAACTTCTAGAAATCTGTAAAACTATACCATCATTAGCTATTTTTATTCTTCCGGGAGGGACTCTGCTACTTCCTTTATTAGTGAAATTTATCCCCAAACTTTTACCTTCTGCTTTTAATGAAAATAAATAATTTTTTTAAATGATTAGTAACTTCTCAGGTATAGGGATATTTATACCATTTTCCTCGTGAGTTTGTTTCTAAATACATGGTAATAAGTTAATTGAGGGATATTAATTATATATTCATGAGATAGAATAATGTTAAAATTTGATAATTGAAACAATAAAATTATAATTACTACGTTGTATACCTTCAAATTTATTAACAAAAAAAGATAAACTGTCTTTTTAATTATACAAACTTATGATTTCCCCAAAAAAGATTATCATTCTGATTATTGGTATACTATCTTTTTCTATTTCTTGGTCTCAGGAATACAAAAGAATGATGCATGACGAAAATTATACCGTTCAACAAGTGCAAGAAGAAGCTGAAAAATATTTTTCGAATAGAGATAAAGGAAGAGGATCAGGATATAAGCAATATAAAAGATGGGAATATCCAGCCCTACAAAAAATGGACGAAAAAGGCTATCTAAAAAAGAATAGTTTTTATATAGATGAATTAAAGCGATATAATAATTATGTAAATCGTCGTGAAAAAAATGCCCAATTAAATGATTATTGGGAAGAATTAGGACCAAAGAATTGGAATAATTTATCTGGTTGGAATCCTGGTGTAGGTAGATTAACTTCAATAGCTATTGATAAAAAAAATACAAGCCATATTATTGTGGGATCTAACAATGGTGGGATCTGGAAATCTACAGATAGAGGTAACACTTGGACTCCTTTAACGGATGATTATAATAACTTAGCCGTACATTCTTTAGCAATGGATCCTAATAATTCTTCTATTTATTATTGGGGATCTTCCTATGGTAAAATTTATAAATCTACAGATTCGGGTTCTACATGGCAGGAAATAGCTAAAGGTAATGTAGCTAATGGCACAGTTAATAAAATTAGAATTCCGTCAAACAATTCTAATGTTATCTATGTTACTTCTAATAATATATACAGTATGACTAATAATAGTTATAATATTTATGATTATCATAAAGGTCATTATAATAGAGATAATGGTGTATATAAATCTGTCGATGGAGGTCTTACTTGGAAACATATTTTGGTAGATGGTAATCCACATGATATAGAGTTTAATACTAATAATTCTGATATATTATATGTATCAGGAGAAAAATTTAGCAAGTCAACTAATCAAGGAGAAAACTTTACAACAATAGGTGATTTTTCATACGGGGCAAAAAAAATAGCAGTATCAGAAGCTGATCCTTATAGGATATATGTAATAGAAGATTTAAAAAAACCGACAGCATTGGGAGGTAAATTTAACGGTTTTTATGTGTCAACAGATGGAGGGGACACCTTTGTTAAAAAAAATCATGGGAACAAGAATTATTTAGGGTATACTACTTATGCAAACGATGGTATAGGTCAATCACCTGATAATATGGATATTGCATCTTCTCCAATAGATGCTGATGAAGTGCATATAGCAGGTATTATAACTTGGAAATCTACTGATGGGGGTGATAGTTTTAATCCTTCGTCAGATTGGACACCTCAAAATGCTAAAAAAAGAAACTTAGGATATTGTCATGCAGACATTAATATTCTAGAATTTGTAGGTCAGACGTTACTTGTGTGTTCTGATGGAGGGCTTTATGTAGCAGAAAACACAAAAGATATAAATATTAATTATTATAAAGATTTATCATCAGGGTTGGGAATAAGAGCATTTAATAGATTAGGAGTGTCTCAGAAATCCCCTGTGGTTATTTCTGGTGGCTCTCTTGATTGTGGAGTATCATTGTATACACCAAATAAGGGATGGAATGAGTGGCTTGGTTCGGATGGAACTGAGACATTTGTAGATAAAACAGATTCTAATATTTTATATGGTTCTACAACGGGGGGTGATTTATATAGGACATTAGATCAAGGTGTTAGTGTTAAAAATATAACACCTGAAGGAGCACCTAAAAATAATTCAGCTGTTCCTTTTGAGCAAGATCCTACATTGGTTAATACTATTTATGTAGGGTACCGTAGTGTTTATAAGTCATCTGATAAAGGTACAACTTGGAAAGCTATTTCTCCAGACTTTGGAAAAAGTATTGAGAAAATGAAAATAGCACCTTCTGATAATAATATTATATATATATCGCTTAGAGATAGGCTTTTTAAAAGAAATCACTCATCCTCTTGGGTAGAATTAACAGGTTTTAAGGGCAGTATTAACAGTATCGCCATTCATCCAAAAGACTCTAATAAAATAGCAATAGCTACTACGGATACTGATAAGGTTTTTGTATCTACTGATGGTGGGGCGAATTGGAAATCCTATTTAAAAAATCTACCTCATTTAAACGCAATATGTTTGGTATGGCAAGATAATGATGTAAACAGTTTATATCTAGGAATGAACTATGGAGTATACTACATAGATGATAATCATACCGAATGGGAAAATTTTAATAATAATTTGCCTAATGCAATGGTTAATGAATTAGAAATCAATCCAGCCGAAAACAAAATATATGCAGCTACTTATGGTAGAGGGTGTTGGAGTTCTCCGCTCTTTGGTTCATCTTTGTCTATATCTGAAAACAATAATGCCTTGAATTCGATAAAAGTATATCCTAACCCTACTACAGATATTATTAACTTGCAGTGGGATGAGAAATACCAAACTACAATACGCTTGTTTAATTCTTTAGGGGAAATAGTTTATTATAGAAAAAATTCGATGTTAAATGATAAACATCAGATAAATATATCTACATATGCTGTAGGAACTTATTTTCTGAAAATGAGTAATAAGAAAGGTACAATAATTAAAAAAATTGTAAAACAATAATAAAGACAGTAGTAGATAAAAATAGTTTGGTTACAAAGTGAACTTTGTAACCAAACTATTTTTAGGTTAGTGTTTTCAGTGAAAAAACCAATGTGTTTTTAAAATTTTAACCTTCCAAAAAAACATTATTTATTAACTTAGGTATTCTCATCTATAACTTTAGACAAATAAACACCTAAATGTATTAAGAATGGCATACGATGAATATTTAGGAGAAAGAATAAGACAAATCTTTCTATCTAAAAACATAGATTTTTTTGATAAAAAAATGATGGGTGGTTTAGTTTTTATGGTTAATCATAAAATGTGTTGTGGCATCCATATAGATAAAAAATATGGAGATAGTCTTTTAATGGTTAAAATAGGAGAAAAAATATATGAGCAGGAAATAAAAAAAGATGTCTGTTTACCAATGGATTTTACGGGCAGACCAATGAAAGGTTTTATCTATATTACCCCTGATGGATTTGATTTAGACAGTGATTTAGAGTATTGGATTATAAAAGCCTTGGCTTATAACCATTTGATGTATGGAGAATAAAAAAGGTGGAATACTATAAAAAGCCAAATACTAAACATTTTAGTTAGTTTACTCAATAATATCCACTAATTTTTCCAAGTCAGATTTACTATAGATACGATATACATTGTCTTTATATTCTACAAAACCGTGTACACCATCCCCTTTAGTACTTTGAAATAATTCTCTAACATCTACATCAAGAACATAAGCTATCTGCTGTAATAATTCAAAACGAGGTTGCCTTTTTTCTTTCCTTATTAAACTAATAGCATTTTCTGTTACACCTAATTTGTCAGCAAGTTCTTTACCAGATACTTTCTTTTTTTTAAGAATTTCGTCTAATCTTAAAATACTCATATATTAATTTTATACTAATACCATTTTTCTTATGAATTTACTGTGATAAAATATCTTATACCATTTATTATTTTTTTTTTACTAGAATAATGATTTTCTTTATGGATGCCTAAGAAAATAGCAATTCCCATTACCGAAAGTTTAAATTTTCTAACACAAGAGTATTCCAAAGCAAAAGGAATTTTAAAGAAAGATCGTATAAAAACACTTCTTTATGTCAAGGAAGGAAAATACGTATTTCAAAGTGATATAGCCAAGAAATTAGGGCGTACAGAAAAAACAATCCGCGAATGGTTAAAAAGGTATTCTAATGAAGGTTTTTCTTCTTTTCTTAGCGTTCATAGTGGCGGTAATAATACTAGGACGATTTCAGAAAAAGCTATTGTTTTCATTTCTAAAAACCTTAAATACCAGCATACTACAATTACATCTTATGTTGAACTCCAGCATATGATAGCGGAACACTTGAAGGAAAAAGTTGTTTATAGCACTCTATATTCCCACTGTAGAAGAAATCATAAATCTAAATTGAAGGTTTCTCGAAAATCCCACTATAAGAAGGATGAAAAAGCAGAAGAACTTTTTAAAAAAAACTTAAAACAGACCCTTAAGCAAATTAACAATAAGCTAGATAATGATACCATAACAACGGTAAACCTTTATTTCGAAGATGAAAGTCGGTTCGGATTAATTACTAAACAAAAAAAAGTAATTACAGCAAAAGGAGTAAAGCCCATTAGTAAATATAAGCACAGTTACCAATATAAATGGCTATGGGGAAGTTTTTCTCCAATTACAGGAGAGAGCTTTTGTATGACAACCGATGTGGTTTGTAAGGAGTTATTTGTGAAGTATTTACAAGATTTTAGTAGACATAAACCGGATGAACTTAAGATTCTTGTTATAGATAATGCAGCTTTCCATTCTACTAAAGATGTTATACTACCTAAAAATATAGTACTACTTCCAATTCCTCCATATTGCCCTGAACTAAATCCTGCAGAAAAGGTGTGGCAATGGATGAAAGATAAAACGGCTATGAAAATATACGACACCTTAGAAATATTAGAAACCAAAATAGATAGTCTATTGGAACAAATTGAAGGACAATTAGTTAAATTAATTACAGGCTATCAAATATATCTAGAAGCCTTTTCCAGTATATTCAATGTGTAAATGGTATAACAAAAGTACTAAAAACCACTATTTATCACACAAAATGAATTAAATCAATAATTAAAATAACGCAACTTGTGGTATTTATAGATTTATTTGTTACATTTTAATTAAAATAATAACACAAAAACGATTATTTCATACTCAAACAAATTCAATTAAAAACGAATTATTATGAAAAATCCAAAAAGCCTAGAAACAGGAAATCAACTACTATTATTACAAGGATTAGCACTTATCGAAGATGGATTACAGTTTATCGATTACTCTTGGGATTTACCTAATGAGTATGCAGAAGATGCAAAATTAGTATTGCGCAATAGGTTTGTGATTTTTAAAGATTGTGTACGAAGTGGTGAATATGATGGTTTTATCATTGATAAAATACAAGAACAATTAAAAAATGTAACCCTTGGTGGAGAAAATCATAAATCTATAAACGATAAACTTAGTGAATTAAGAATTATAGCCTTAAAAGAATTTTATGAAAATAATGCTATTGAAGATGCTAGAAATTTAAACAAAATAATAAAAGAGAACGATAAATGATTTCTTTCTTATCTAAAAGTATTAAGTCTTGTAATCTGTATGGATACGAGGCTTTTTAGTATACTGTAGGTCTAACAAGTAATCTAATAAAGGTAACTATAAACTAGAACGAAAGATAGGTTTGTTTTGGTGATGAGATTACTTAAAATCAGAAATTTGGTAAAAATAAACCCTTCAAGGATTTTTAATAAATTCCTTGAAGGGCTAAGATGTACCGTTTTTAATTTATGAAATCTAATGTTCTCTAATTTGTATTTAACTTACTGGGTTTCTAAAAAATGGTTGTAAAACCATTGCTAATCCCATTACAATAACACATCCTAATAAGTTTAACCATAAATATGGTAACCAATCATACTGAAAAACTATGATAATAATGACCTGTGTAATAATTGCAGCTACAAAAGTGGCATTACTTTTTACATATTTCACAAAAAAAGCAAGTAGAAAAATACCTAAAACATTGCCATAAAAAATAGAGCCGATTATATTTACTAATTGAATTAAATTATCAAATAAATTAGCGTAACAAGCTACAATTATTGCTAGTACACCCCAGATTAGTGTAAAAAACTTAGAAGCTGAAACATAATGTTTATCACTCTTCTCTCCTTTAACATTACGCTTATATAAATCTATTACAGTAGTAGAAGCCAAAGCATTCAGCTCAGAAGCTGTAGATGACATAGCAGCGGATAAAATTACTGCAAGTAATAATCCTATTAATCCACGAGGTAAATTATTTAATATAAAATGTATAAATACATAATCCTTATCATTAGTTTCTGCCTTCGGATTCGCTTTTTTTATCAGTTTTTTTGCTGCATTCCGGATGTTAACCTCGGCATTATTAAGTGATTGAATATAACTTTTATTTCCAATATTATCTATATCCGAAACTTCCTCATTACTATAATTAGCAGCATAGAACTCTCTTTTAGAGTTTTGAATTTGATCCAGTTTATTTTCTAATACATCATATTGTTGCGCATATTCTGATTGCGCTATAGTTTCTTTTACTATAGGATTAAAATTTAAAGGGGATGGGTTAAATTGATAAAATACAAATACCATTGCGCCTACCAAAAGAATAAAGAATTGCATCGGAACTTTTAATAAACCATTAAATAACAATCCTAATTGACTTTCTTTAATTGATTTACCAGTTAGATATCGTTGTACCTGACTTTGATCTGTCCCAAAATAGGAAAGCGCTAAAAAAGTTCCTCCTATAAGTCCGCTCCAAAATGTATATCGGTTATCTAAATCAAAAGAAAAGTCAAGGATCTCCATTTTTCCGCTTGCACCAGCAATATCAATCGCTTTAGATAAAGTAATATTTTCTGGTAAATAACTAATAATGATAAAAAAAGTGGTGAGCATACCCAAGAAGATAATACCCATTTGTTGTTTCTGTGTAATATTTACCGCCTTAGTACCACCAGAAACAGTATATATTATGACCATTATCCCTATAATAATGTTTAATGTATTAAGATCCCAACCTAATACTGATGAAAGAATAATCGAAGGAGCAAAAATCGTAATACCAGCAGCTAAACCTCGCTGTATTAAAAATAATATAGCAGTAAGAATACGTGTTTTTATATCAAATCTACTTTCTAAATATTCATACGCCGTATATACATTTAGTTTGTGATATAATGGTATAAAAACCATACATATTATAACCATTGCTATTGGCACACCAAAATAGAATTGTACAAATCCCATTCCGCTATGAAAGGCTTGCCCTGGAGTAGAAAGAAAAGTAATAGCACTAGCCTGTGTAGCCATTACAGAGAGTCCTATTGTCCACCAATGCGCATCATTTCCACCTCTAATATAATCCTTAACGTTTTTGCTTCCTCTAGTTTTCCATGCTCCATACGATACTATGAATAACAGGGTTCCTATCAGGATAATCCAATCTATAATTTGCATAATTTAATAAGATGTTTAATGGATGAATGTTAATAAATGAAGTGGTTTAAACCACTTCATTATTACAAATAGTAATTAGTGATTAAATAAAATACTAAAATATAAATTGTATTAGCTATTAGAACAGCAGAATACAGTTTTTTCCAAACTAATTTTTCTTCTATATCTTTCATAGTAGTAGTGGTATTATTTACCCAATGATATTATATTAGCAAAAAGGCGATAGGCTCCAGATACTCCAGCAGGAAATTCTCTGAAAAAACTCAACCCTGTATACACGTAATAGCCTTTTCCGTATTTAGCTACTAGTAACGATCCTTTTTTAGTAGATTCCCCTTTATCTTTTGTGGCAAATATTGGTGTATATTCTTTAGACCATTCATTAGGGAAATATAATCCACGTTCTTGAACCCATCCTTTAAAATCATTTGCTGTAATTTTATTTGGGGAATTTAAAACAGGGTGATCTTCTGCCAAAAAAGTAATATCGGCATTTTCATCGGTAACACGATCTCTAGATAATTGAATAGGGTATGGACCAAGATTATCCGTAACTTTTAATCTATGACTGGTATTATATTGAATAATGAGATTACCTCCATTTTTTACATATTCCAAAAGGAATTTTTGCTTAAATTTTAACTCTTCAATTGTATTATATGCTCTAATACCTACCACAATAGCATCAAACGGTTTTAAGA
Source organism: uncultured Flavobacteriaceae bacterium (assembly GCA_963768325.1). Classification (GTDB taxonomy): domain Bacteria; phylum Bacteroidota; class Bacteroidia; order Flavobacteriales; family Flavobacteriaceae; genus Aquimarina. The sequence goes on from CAVYIL010000147.1 coordinate 30,576, forward strand.
AACTTTCTGTAATAGATTCTGGATTGATTTTGGTAACCTGATACCCGATTTGTTGTAAACTTTCTGGAACAATATCTCCAGCACCTTCTATATAACCTATTTTTTGTCCCTTTTTTTTAATATCCAATCTCACCACTTTTGTGTTTGATGGCAACACTACCGTCTGAAAAGGAATATGATCATATTCTATAGTAATCAATTCACTAGAATAACTTTTACCATCTACAGTTGCCCTAGGTTTTATAAACCCTTCACTTTGATTATTTGGTGGAGTTACGGTAAAAACAATTGTTTTTTCTTCTCCCTTTTGTGTCAAATTAAAATCAATACTATTGGGAGATATTTTCCAATCTTTAGGAACCTCTAATGTAATAGAGCCAGCAGTATTGTCTCTACCTGTTTTTATAATTACAGGAATGTTTTTGGGTTGATCATCTGCAAAAATGATAACTTTATCAGAAATTTTAGTAGAAATCAAGGGAATAATCTCAAATGGTTTATAAACTTCTCCTGCAACAGGATCATTGGTTTTATAAACAACATCTTTGGTATACGGAATCGTAATTCCTTCTATTTCTAGATTAAAAATTACTTTTAAATTTTGATCTGTTTCTGGTTTACCGATTAGTAACTTAGTATCTACAGCATACATGCCTAAGGATCCTTTTTTAGTAAGCCAATAAGGATTTTTAGACTTAAAACCATCTGGTATAACTCCTTTAAAATCCATTTCTTGTATTGTATTGTTCTCTAATTTTATTTCAGTATTATTTTTTAGGTCTAAAGATTCTATTGCTAAAGATTTTAATTTAATAGCGTTCTCACTTCTATTTATAGCTTCAATTTTTATAAGTATCTCACTATTCAATGTAGCATTTTGATCAGTAGATACAGCCTCTAGAAATAAACCAGAAGCGCCATAAATAATTTCCTTAATCTCATTTGTTTTTATACGTCTCCAATGTTTATCCTCTAGTTGTAAGATAAGTTGATACGCTTTCAGTAAGCTAGGTACTATTTTTGCAGGATTAGTAAAATCATACTCTTTTTCTGTCTGGTATAAAATATCTCCAATGGCTTTACCACCTTTAATACGGTTCCAAGAAGTATCGACACCTTCAAAAATATTCGTTCTATCTTTAGGAAATTCGCCTTTAATAATTTCTAGATATTCATTTTGTTTTCCTCGACTACCAGTACTACCAAATCCTTGAGATTTATGTTTACTTCGACTTAAAGAAGATATTTCGGTGTTAGAAAGTCCCAGAGTAGGGTAGTAAACCCCTGTATCCAATTCTAAAAATTTTGATTTGTCTATTTTGTCAAACTTTTCTTCGCTATCATAAAACCACCAAGAAGTATTATGAAATATTTTTTTTGGTTGCCATACATCTACGTATTGTAATTGATCCGTATATGCTGTTTTATCCGCACTAAGGTCAAAAGCCTCTACACTAAGCATAGCGGATGATGTATGATGCCCATGTGTAGAGCCAGGTGTTTTGTGATCAAACCTATTAATAATAATATCAGGTCTATAGTTTCGTATAGCCCAGACAACATCGCTTAATACTTCCTTTTTATCCCATATAGCTAAGGTCTCATCTGGATGTTTAGAATATCCAAAATCATTGGCACGTGTGAATAGTTGTTCCCCTCCATCGGTTCGTCGAGCAGCTAATAACTCTTGTGTTCTAATGATACCTAATAATTCTCTTATTTCTGAACCTATCAAATTTTGTCCGCCATCACCACGCGTTAAGGATAAATATGCAGTCCTTGCCTTTAGCTGATTAGATATATAAGAAATCAATCTAGTGTTTTCATCATCTGGATGAGCCGCCACGTAAAGTACAGAACCTAAAAAATTTAGTTTTTTAATGGCTTCATAAATTTCTATAGTATTTAGTTTTTTGGGGATTTGGGCTGAGGTAAAAAAAGAGAATGACAAATAAATACAAACTAATAATAATTTTCTCATAATATAATAACTAATTTTTGATTGATGTATCAAATATAGGAATATATAACTCTCATACATGATAGTTTAATGATAATTTAACTAGCATATTCATGTCATTTTAATCTGAAACAATAGTTTTTAATTACTTATTAATCAATAATCTATGCTTTGTGTGTTAAAGAATATTTTATTGTAATAAATTCATAAGGAAAATGGTATTATAGAGAATAATAGGGGATACTTAGCTGTAATATTAAAGTTTTTTTTCCTTATCAAAGTGTTTTTAAGCTTATATATGTAATAAAAAAGTGGTTTAACAATCATACTAACAGCTAACAATTAGATAAAATTAGATTTTTTATGTGTGCCTTTTTAGGAGATATTGACTATTAAAAGGTAAAATATTGGTTATTCCTTGTATCTTTGCACTCCTTTATCCAGAATTTATGAGAACTAAGACCCTGAAAAAGAATAAAATCAATGTAGTAACACTTGGTTGTAGTAAGAATGTGTATGACAGTGAGGTGTTGATGGGACAATTGCGTGCTAATAATAAAGAAGTGGTGCATGAGGGAGAGGGTAATATTGTAGTAATAAATACATGTGGTTTTATAGCTAATGCTAAAGAGGAATCTGTAAATACTATTCTGGATTACGTTCAGAGAAAAGAAGAAGGTAGCATAGATAAAGTATTTGTTACAGGATGTTTGTCAGAACGGTATAAGCCAGATTTGCAAAAGGAGATTCCTAATGTGGATCAATATTTTGGTACGACTGAACTTCCTGGGTTATTAAAAGCGTTAGGAGCGGATTATAAGCATGAATTAATTGGTGAACGATTAACGACTACTCCAAAAAATTATGCTTATCTAAAAATTGCGGAAGGTTGTGATCGCCCTTGTTCTTTTTGTGCTATCCCTTTAATGAGAGGAAAGCATAAATCTACTCCTATAGAAGAATTGGTTATTGAGGCCAAAAAGTTAGCGATAGATGGAGTAAAAGAATTGATTCTGATAGCGCAAGATTTAACCTATTATGGTCTGGATTTATATAAAGAAAGGAAACTAGCAGATCTCCTTAAAGAATTGGTAAAAGTTGATGGCATAGAATGGATTCGTTTACACTATGCATTTCCTTCTGGTTTTCCGATGGATGTTTTAGAAGTGATGAAGCAAGAACCTAAGGTTTGTAATTATATAGATATACCATTACAGCATATTTCGGATTCGATACTAAAATCTATGCGTAGAGGAACTACTAAGGCTAAAACCACAAAACTCCTCAAAGAATTTAGAGAAATCGTTCCGGAGATGGCTATCCGTACAACTCTGATTGTTGGATATCCTGGTGAAACTCAAGAAGATTTTGAAACATTGAGAGATTGGGTAAAAGAGATGCGTTTTGAGCGTATGGGATGTTTTACATACTCACATGAAGAGAATACACATGCTTACAACTTAGAGGATGATGTTCCTGAGGAAATAAAAATGCAAAGGGCTAATGAGATTATGGAAATTCAATCTCAAATTTCTTGGGAGTTAAATCAAGAAAAGATTGGAAAAGAGTTTAAAGTGGTAATTGATAGAAAAGAAGGTCAGTATTTTGTAGGGCGTACTGAGTTTGACTCGCCAGATGTTGATAATGAAGTATTGATTGAAGCATCTAAGTTTTACCTGAAAACAGGAGAATATACTAAAGTAAGAATTACTGAGGCTGAAGATTTTGATCTGTATGGAGAAGTAATTTAAAAGATGTTATTAAGAAACATCCCCCCATTTATATTTTTAGAAGTGAGTGGTTTAAACTTTTTTGATTCTGAGTAAAAACAACTATTTTTAGCCAGAACCAAAAAAGTTTAAACCGCTTCTTAGTATTAATACCATTTTTCTTATGAATTTATTGCGGTAAATAGTATAAGCCTTCGGTAAATTGATTTTACCGAAGGCTTACAAAATGGGGTTTTATTATACTATTTTCTATATAAAATTAAAAGATAAAGAAAATGATATTATTTACATTTTAGTAATTATAAATTCTGATCTTCTGTTTAATTGGTGTTCTTTTTCACTACATTTTACACCATCGCTACAGGTATTTATTAGTTTAGATTCTCCATATCCTTTAGAAGTTAATCTATTAGGGGCAATTCCTTTTTTGATTAAATAACCCATTGTAGATTTAGCTCTTTTGTTAGATAATCTTTCGTTGTATTTAAAACTACCTCTACTATCGGTATGGCTTCGGATAGCAATTTCCATTTGTGGATATTGATCTAAGACAGCTAATACTTTGGCTAATTCTAATGCTGCGTCGTTTCTAATATTGTGTTTATCGAAATTAAAATAGATAATTGGTATCTCGAGTACTTTACTTAGGTCATCTCCGATTTTTATACTTTGTATATTTGGATTTAATTCTAGTTCTAAATTAAGTTCCTGTTTTACGTTAGGGGTAGTGAATCGTTTTTCGTCGGCTGTATACGTTTCTTTTTCTCCTCTTATTAAATATTCTTGATTACAATCTAATTGGAATGTAAATGCTGCATTATTATCAACGGTTATTCTATCTAATTCTACACCTTCTGCATTAAATAAGATAACGGTAGTTTCTGGTAATAGTTCTCTTGTTTTTTTATTGAAAGCAATTCCTTCTACTAGTTGAGAACATTTTTTAGGTAATGTAAAGCTATAGATGTCATCATCTCCCTTGCCTCCTGGTCTATTAGAGGAGAAAAGACCTTCTTCTGTTTCTGGGTTTTCATAATATCCAAAATCATCTTGCGGGCTGTTTATCGGTTTCCCAATGTTTTCTACTAGGTACTTATCATTTGTTTTTCTTTTATTTTCAAAATCTCTTATTACATAAACGTCTAATCCTCCTAGTCCTGTATGGCCATTAGATGAAAAGTATAAATCTCCTTTAGAGTTGATAAAGGGAAATGTTTCTTGTCCTTCTGTGTTAACTTCTGATCCTAAATTGATAGGTTCTCCAAGACTTCCATCTGTATTTATATCTGCGACAAAAATGTCTGATTGTCCTTTTGTTCCCGAGATATCAGAGGCAAAATATAGTTTAGTATTAGAGGAATTAACTGTTGGATGTGCTACACTGTATTCATTACTATTAAAGTGGATTGATTTTATGTCGCTCCAAGTACTGTCTTTTTGTAGTTTAGCTCGGAATAATTGTAATCTGCTTATGCCTTTTTCATCTTTTTTAAGGCTTTTTTTGTGATAATTATTTCGTGTAAAATACATAATTGTATTATCAGAACTAAAAGCAGCTGAGGATTCGTGATATTTTGTGTTTATAGCTTTATCAAAAGGGGTTACTTCTTTATAGATTCCATTTTTTTCTTTTATGGCAGTATAGAGATCTAAATAAGGTTGGTCATTCCATTTATAGATTTCACCGTTTCCTCTTGATGAAGCAAACACAAGATTGTTTTTATAGAGAGTTGCTCCAAAATCAGACAGACTAGAATTTATATCCAAGTTATAAACTTTAAAATCTCTACTTGATTGTTCTATTTTTGTTAAATAGTCTACAGTATTAATAAAGGCTTGACCTCTAGAATCGTTTGATTTTATTTGATGAAATTTGGTCATCCATTTGTCGGATTCGGTATAATTTTCATCATATTTCAAGGCTAAGGCATATCTAAAATAGTATTCGGCATCTATTGGCTCATTTAATGCCATAAGTTCTTTGTACCATTTGGTAGCTTCTTTCATTTTATTATTGAAATAAAATGAATTTCCTAGTTTTTGAAATAAATCAACAGATTTAAAACCGTTATTGGCAACTTTTAATAAAACATCGCTTGTTTTTATGTAAGCAAATTTGTCGTATTCTTCGGTAGCTTTTTTTATTTTTCTTTCTTGACTAATTCCTGTAGAAAAAATTAAACTGATAATAATAATTGGTATAAGTTTACTAGCTTTCATATTCATAAATAGGTTTTTTTAAAAGAATCTTGGGGATAATAATCGTTTGTATTTTTGTTTTAGCTCAAAGCGTAATGTTATTTCGTGGCTTCCACTACTGTGATTTCTTAGATTAGCAGTTGTAGCATCATAGGCATATCCTATAAATATTTTTTTGGTGATCTGAAATCCTGCTAATGCGCTGATAGAATCATCCCATCTCCAAGCTAACCCTAATGTTAGTTTGTCCTGTAGTAATACGTTTGCCGAAACGTCTGCTATTAGGGGTGATCCGGATACTGCTTTTATTAAAAAGGCTGGTTTTAGTTTTATGTCTTGATTAATATCAAAAACGTAACCTCCTATTAAAAAGTAGTGAAATCGATCGGTAGCTGCAGAGTTTTTATAATGTTTATAATGGTTTGTTTTTACAAAGTTGGGTATTGAGAATCCTAGGTACCATTGTTGCGAATGTAAATATGCGCCCGCTCCAAATGTTGGAGAAAATAGATTTATATTTTCTGTAAAAGTCATATCCGTGTTTTGATGTTTTCCTTTACTCCAGTCTGTACTTAAATTATGAAATCCTACTTTGGCTCCAAAAGATAATTTTGTATCGTAGTTATTAATTTGAATCGTATAAGAAAGATTACCATCAACATATATTTCGCTTGCTGGTCCTAATTTGTCGTTTACTACGGATAATCCTAAACCGATTTTCTCATTTTTTAGCGGTGAATGTATTCCTAGAGTTTGGGTTACAGGTGCTCCTTCTAATCCAACCCACTGTGCTCGATAAAGTCCTGTTATGCTCAATACTTTTCTTTGTCCTGCATATGCAGGGTTAACACTCATTGTATTATACATATATTGTGTGTACTGAGGGTCTTGCTGTGCAAAACCAAATCTGTTTAGTATTAATATAAATACTATTAAAATTAAATTCTTTAATAACGATGATTTTTGTATCATTTCAATATTTTTAAAAAAGTTTTTATACTCGTTATTCTATCTGTTTATGTATAACCATCCTGATTTTGGTTCGGAACCATCTCCTAAGTTCAATATGTAAAAATAGGTTCCGACAGGTAATTTATCGGACTTATTTATTATTGATCTTCCGCTAGATATACCGTCCCATTCGTTTAGGTAATTGTGTTTTTCATACACTTTGTTTCCCCAACGGTTGTAAATTTCTACCTTATTGTTAGGATAATTTTCTATACAGTCTATAACAAAGGTTTCGTTGACACCATCGCCATTAGGAGAAAATTCATTATAGATTGTTATACATGTATCTTTTTTGTTTTTAACGGTTATGTATACTGTAGCTTTATCACATGCTTTTGGTGTAACATCGTCACAGATTTGATAGACAAACTGATCGGGTCCTGTATATCCATTATTAGGGGTGTATACGAATTCTCCGTTTGAGTTAATGGTAACTGTTCCGTGTTCTGGTTTACTAACAATATCTGTGTTTATGTTTTGGCTGTCTCCTTCTGGATCAAAATCATTTGATATTACATTGCCTGTAATTTCTGTATTTATAGTAGTGGTGTATCCGTCATCATTGGCAACAGTAATATTGTTTATGTTACTTCCTATTACTGTTATGATTACCATAGCGGTATCGCATATTCCGTCAGTGTTGCATATTTTATACTTAAAAGAGTCTACTCCTATAAAGTCTTTGTTAGGTGTATAGGTGTATTTACCGTCAGTGTGTATTACTACTTTACCATTAGTAGTATTATTTATGGGTGATATGTTTACGGATAATTTTCCTTTTCCTAAATTAAAGTCATTAGTTAATAAGTTTCCGATAATAAAGGTGTTCATCTCTGTGGTATTGGTATCTGGATTGGCTACAGGCGGCATTTTATTGTCATTGTATTTTGAAAATATTTCGATGTAAACTGTCGCGCTATCACAGGCTTTATCAATTCCATTATCGCATATGGTATATGTGAAACTGTCTTTGCCTACATAGTCTAGAAGAGGTGTGTATATGTACTTACCTGTTTTAGGGTCAATGCTTATTTTTATCCCTAGTTTTGTGGTAACACTTGTAGTGATTACTAGTTGCTCATTTTTTTCGTAATCAAAGTCATTGGTTAGTACATACCCTACTACTGTAGTGTTTTTATAGGTGTTATTAAAATCTGAAATAGCATAGGTTGTATTTGATTTAATATACTCAATGGTTACTGTGGCGTTATCGCTTAAATTAGTTGCTGTTTCAGTAAGTGTGTAGACTAAAGGAGTTGGGTTTGTTGTGAATCCTGCTTCTGGATCAAAAGTTAATTTTCCGTTTACAGGATTATATGTCCAAGTTCCTTGTCCTGCAACAGTAAATGTGTTTTGATTTCCTGTTGTTGTTTGGTCAATGTCAATTTCTATTTTGTTAATAGTTACATTGGAGTTGTCGGATAATTTATCATTGGTAAGTATGTTCACTACGGTATCGTCACCTGCTTTATTACCAGTGCTGTTGTCGTCTACTGCGTTGGGTTTTCCAATGATATACTCAATGGTTACTGTGGCGTTATCGCTTAAATTAGTTGCTGTTTCAGTAAGTGTGTAGACTAAAGGAGTTGGGTTTGTTGTGAATCCTGCTTCTGGATCAAAAGTTAGTTCTCCGTTTACAGGATTATATGTCCAAGTTCCTTGTCCTGCAACAGTAAATGTGTTTTGATTTCCTGTTGTTGTTTGGTCAATGTCAATTTCTATTTTGTTAATAGTTACATTGGAGTTGTCGGATAATTTATCATTGGTAAGTATGTTCACTACGGTATCGTCACCTGCTTTATTACCAGTGCTGTTGTCGTTTACTGCGTTGGGTTTTCCAATGATATACTCAATGGTTACTGTGGCGTTATCGCTTAAATTAGTTGCTGTTTCAGTAAGTGTGTAGACTAAAGGAGTTGGGTTTGTTGTGAATCCTGCTTCTGGATCAAAAGTTAGTTCTCCGTTTACAGGATTATATGTCCAAGTTCCTTGTCCTGCAACAGTAAATGTGTTTTGATTTCCTGTTGTTGTTTGGTCAATGTCAATTTCTATTTTGTTAATAGTTACATTGGAGTTGTCGGATAATTTATCATTGGTAAGTATGTTCACTACGGTATCGTCACCTGCTTTATTACCAGTGCTGTTGTCGTCTACTG
>CAVYIL010000148.1:0-3051 GCA_963768325.1 uncultured Flavobacteriaceae bacterium
CAATTATTAATATACCCCAATATAACGGAATCCCCCATTTCAGAGGTTTTAGCATAAATTGCAAGCGTGTCTTTAATTGGCGCTGAATCGTCCCCAAAAGAAGTTATTTGTTTAGCGGTTTTAGCCCCAAACTGCAAAACTTTTAAAGAACGCTTTGCTTTCTCTAAAATTATATCTTTTACGAGTGAAAAAGTAATCATTATTCAAAAATGTTTTTAGGTTGTTTTCCTGTATAGGTTTCTGGGAGAACCATGGTGATTTCTGTAATTGTTTCTTTTTCTGATTCAGTTATTTTAACCCCATTGACTAAAAATCGAGTTCTGTGATAAAGGTAAATTTCTTTATTTTGAATCTCTACAATATCGCTTGGTTTTATGTTTAAGTAATTTTTAGCCTTTACAATTACTGAAATGCTTTTTAACTCACTTGCTCGTTTATTATTTGCTGCAAACTTAGTATCTGTAGCTCCTCCCGAACTTAATACATGCACAACGGGTCTATACTCCTTAATCATTAAGTTGTTAGCTGCGTCCTCTAATATTACACTTGGGTTGTTGTCCGATGGTTGTCTAATGACACTTATAGTGCTGTGGACTGACTGCCCGTTTGTAGACAGACTCATGTCTAAAGTGTTTTCAGAATTAAAAAAATATATTGGCTCTTTATTTGTATCTGGTCGAAACAAAACTAAATCCCCTTTTTCGTTATGTGACAAAACTATATTTCTTTGCGACGCCAACTTAGACAGATAACTTTTTATAGTGTCAGAGGGTTGTGCTTCTGTCTTTTCATAATTTATGTTTGCGGCTCTAAAAACACTTGGATCAATTATACATTTTATATCAAATAATCTACCTAATTTATCTACAATATTTTTTAAAGACCTGTTGTTGCTCTCTAATGGATATGCGTTTGTTGGTATGGTTACATCCTCTAACTTACCCGCAGCAGAATACCCTGACACTTGAATTAGTTCGGGGTTTTTGTTTGAACTAAATTTATGAGAAACGATAACACCCGTTAAGAGTAATTCGTTTAAATCGTTGTAAATTTCGACTTTAGGATACGAAAAAGGTTTAAATATAGATTTATGCGAGGGATTGTCTGGATTAAACCTAGCTGTAAATGAAAAAGCAGAGGCTATGCTGTCTAAAGTTAAAACAATACTTATCTTGTTAAAATAACGATACTCATTACCATTGATCTTAAGTTTCATCTATACAAAATATTTTATTTTCCTTCCTTTTCTAATAAGAAATAATTCACTCCCGCCAAGACAATTTATTTTTCTGAACAACTCTAAATTTTTATCATTGGAATCCAGTCCCATATAAGTATGTGTTAGCAAGAAAATATTAGTGTTTTTCTCTACTTCAACAATTCTTTCTTGTTTTGCCCCAAAAGCCAATCCGCTTAGACCTGATACAGTGTTGATTACTATACTGTGTAATGCAGTTTGTAAATCTGCACTAGGATTCCATTTGTTTTCAATATCATATTGAAACACTTGGTTGTCATCTATTGTCTTCACATAATCATTATAAATTTTTAACAATCGATTACTACAGGTTTGAACTTGATCTCTTGTAGCGTAATCCCCTTGTGTTGGCGTTACTGCTGTTTCAAAAATAGCACAAAGAATAGTAGCCCCTTGAGCTTCAAAATAATATTTAGAATTTTGATTCTTTCTAAGAATTGATTTTAAAGAATAATACACGGATTCTAAAACCTGAACACGTTTCTGAATGGAGACACTTCCCTTAGAAACATCAACAATTAACTGTACTGCCTTTATTAGTCCTTCCGAATTTAACACTAAGTTATCTGCCGCATGCAACGCCTTAATTGTTTTGTTTTTGTATTTTATAATTTCATCACCTGAATGTAACACAGAAAAAGCTCTACTTGATGTTGCTATATTTTCTTTTATTAAAGGTATGTCTGATGACGAAGGTTTTATTGATGATACGAAATGTGCCACCCCAAGAGCATTAAGACTAAGCGCTTCTGAAAAAACACGATCTTTTAATGATACTATAGAGGCTGGATAATCCTCTATGATTGTTTCCCAGAAATCAACACTAACTTTTGTGGTATTAAAATGCACATCAGACCTTGATATTGACAACGGTTGTCCATATATCACGCCGTAAAAGGGGTGAACAACAACCCAATATCTAGAATCTTTTGCAGACCTTTCAAACTCTTCGGATTCATCAATATTATTTTTCCCTTGAAACAAAAAAGTTAATGGATATTTACAGCTTTTAGGTTTTTTTCTGTCTATCAAACTACCCTCTACATTAATAAAATCAAATTTTCCATAATTATATTCAACACTTTTTTCGCCACTGATCCATAATGGTTTGTATTTTTTTCCATCTCCAGTAGTTATTTCAAACACCGTGTTTTCTAATCTATCCTCCCAGCTCATTGTAGTGCTTTTTTAAATTGATATTCTGCATTTTTCATATAATAATCTGGCATACGTTTAGCAGCTATTAAAGCAGAAATCTCTATAAATGAAGTTCCTTTGATACTTCTGTTTTGGTTTTTACTATAATTAAAAACTGGATTTAATCTATTATTCCCTTTTATCTTTTTTACCTCAAACACAGTTCCCTTGCCTCCTTTTTTAATCAAAATATACTTAGACCCACCCCCTTTTTTTCCTGCTCGACCAATATTTATATTTGAAAACCTATGCTTTTTTTTAACTGTCTTTTCGTAAGACCCTGATGTTCTTGCTTTTCTATGAGGAATTAGCTTTCTCCCTATCAAAGAACCCCCCGTTTCCTGTTTAGCCAATCCTTCAGCAGTCTTTTGCCCACTATTTTTGTTGCCGTTTATCCCTATTCTAGCCTCCATCTTGCTTACATTCCATCCACTAGAACGATCTACGATTGTGAACGCATTAATAAATCCCTTTCTCCTTGTAATTAGTTTTTGAGCCGCTGTTTTAGGAATTAATTTTTTTGCGGCAAACGCGGTATCGTTTAACGTTTCTCTTACGGCTGAAGGAAAAGCGGATTTACGGATTCTTTCTAATTT
>CAVYIL010000149.1:0-21721 GCA_963768325.1 uncultured Flavobacteriaceae bacterium
ACTTATAATAAATCAAAAAAGATATTTATCGCAATTCTGCTCCTAACTTACTTTCAAAGTTACTCTGAAGTTTATCCATAATTTTATCAATCTGATTATCTGTAAGTGTTTTATATTCATCTTGTAAAATAAAACTCACAGCATATGATTTTTTGCCATCAGGTAATTTTTCACCCTGATATACATCAAAAAGGTTGACATCTTTTAATAATAGTTTTTCCGTTTGTGTTGCTATAGTATGAATTTCTTCAAAAGTAACAGTATTATCTAGCAGCAAAGCAAAATCTCTTCGAACTTCTGGAAATTTAGAAATATCTTTATATTTTATGGTATTATACCTAGCATATTCTATAATAGAATCCCAATTGAAGTTCGCATATAAAACTTCTTGTTGGATAGAAAAATGTTTTAATATAGATGTTTTTACAATTCCGAATTCTACAAGATTAGTCTTGCCAATATTATAAATAATACCTTCTGAGAAAACATCATCTTTAAAAGGTGTTGTTCTTATTTTTTTTAATCCTAAGCGTTCTAATATTGTTTGCACGATCCCTTTTAGATAGAAGAAGTCACAGTCTTTAGATTCAGAATTCCAGTTTTCTTTAACTTTTCTTCCAGTAACGATAAGACTTAAATGTTTATTCTCTTTTCTTTCCTTCTCATAATTATGATATGTTTTCCCGAATTCAAATAATTTAAGATTAGAACGTTTTCTATTACTATTGTAAGAAACTGCTTCTAACTCAGAAAACAACATAGACTGCCTCATTACTGCTAGATCATTACTTAGTGGGTTCAGAATCTGAATGTTATTTTCATTCTTTAATACTGTACTTAATTCTAAATAACTAGAAGAAGTTAAAGAGTTGGTCATTATTTCATAAAATCCTTGCGACACTAATTGATTAGCTATAGAATCTTGTATATTATGGTCAGAAAATTTATCCATCTTAGAGATGGAAGCATTTAGCTTTTGAGAAAAACTAATATTATTGTATCCATAAACCCTAAGAATCTCTTCGATGACATCTGTTTCTCGCTGTACATCATTTCGATAAGCAGGAATAGTTAGTCCAAGTCCAGTTTCAGTTACGCTATTTACTTTAATTTCTAATGACGCAAGAATACGTTTAATAGTTTCATGTGATAATTCTTCTCCAATTAACCTAGTAGTGTTTTCAAAAGAGAGAAATACTTGAAAATCCTCAAGTTTATTAGAATATACGTCTACTATTTCACTAGTTACTTTTCCCCCTGCCAATTCTTGTATGAGAAGAGTAGCTCTTTTAAGTGCGTATTCTGTAATATTTGGGTCAATACCTCTTTCAAACCTGAAAGAAGCATCTGTATTTAAACCATATCGTTTTGCTGTTTTACGAATGCTAATAGGGTTAAAAAAAGCACTCTCTAAAAAAATGGAGGTTGTATTTTCTGTTACACCAGAGTTAATTCCTCCAAATACCCCGGCTATACACAGCGGTTTTTCGGCATCACAAATCATTAAATCTTCTTCGTGCAACTCACGTGTGATATTATCTAATGTTGTAAACTTAGTTCCCTTTTTTAAGGTTTTCACTTCAATTGTTTTACCTTCAATTTGATCAAAATCAAAGGCATGCAAAGGCTGTCCTAACTCATGTAACACATAATTGGTTACATCTACTACATTGTTTTTTGGAGCAATACCAATAGCTTTTAATCGATGTTGTAACCAAGCAGATGATTCACTGACTTTTATTCCTGAAATTGTTACACCACAATATCTAGGAGCTAATTCTGGATTTATAACTTTTACTCCTATTTTATTAAGCCTATTTTCTACGCTAAAATTACTTACTGATGGAGTTATTAGCTCTATGTTTATTTTTTTTTGTAACAAACCAGCTTTAAGATCTCTGGCAGTACCCCAGTGGCTCATAGCATCGGCTCTATTTGGGGTTAATCCTATGTCAAAAACTTGGTCATTTTCTGCATCAAAAACTATCGAAGCAGGGGTTCCAACTTTGATACTAGGGTCCAAAACCATGATTCCGTCATGACTCTTACCAAGACCTAACTCATCTTCGGCGCAAATCATTCCATGACTATCTTCACCACGGATTTTTCCTTTTTTAATAACCCATTCCTCTCCATTTTCAGCATATAACTTAGTACCGATAGTAGCAATAGGTACTTTCTGACCTGTAGCCACATTAGGTGCTCCACAAACAATTTTAAGAGGTTCTCCTTTTCCGACATCTACAGTTGTGATTTTTAATTTATCTGCATTGGGATGTTGTTCACAACTTAAAACCTGTCCTATAACTATTCCTTCTAAACCTCCTTTAATACTTTGATATAGGTCTATACTTTCAACTTCTAGACCTAAATCGGTTAATAACTCACCTGTTTTTTCAGCGTCCCAATCTAGTTTTATAAATTGTTTTAGCCAGTTATAAGAGATTTTCATTTTTGACGATTCTTTAAATTGTCTGCAAAGATAATATATTGTACATAGCTTACAAATTCTATATCTGGCTTATATCAAATAAAAAAGAAACTGTTTAATTATTGAGGTGGTTTAAACTTTTTGTTTTTTAACTTTTTTCACCAAGTACATGACAAAAACATAATTCATTGATAATTAATTTATTGAGCGATATCGAATTCAAGCATTGGGGAGTCTTATCGATTAATAAATTAATTAAAGGTCAAAACATTAAGTAAAAGCATTAGTTTTCGGTATATTAGAAGAATAATATCACTTGTTTTTCTAATGAAGAAAACCAATGCTTCCTCCAAAAGTAATGAATTAATTTCAGTACTAACTCCTCATTTTAAAGGTAAAATTATATGCTTATCCTTTTGTTTCCCTATTAGTTTTTTCGTATTTTTAAATTATGAAATTAATAGAATTCACAAAGCACTTTCCTGATGAGCAAAGCTGTAGAGAAGCATTTAAATCATACAGACTAAAGGAAGGTATTACCTGCAATAAATGTGGAAATACTTCACATTATTGGAAAAAGAATCGTGAGCAATGGGAATGTAAAAAATGTCAGCACCGAACTACTCTTAAAAGTGGAACGGTAATGCATGGCAGTAAGCTATCGTTCCAGTATTGGTTCATAGCTATGCATCTTATTACAAGCACTAAGAAATCTTTTTCAGCTAAGGAGATTCAACGTCAATTAGGTCATAAGCGATACGAACCCATTTGGGCAATGGTACATAAGCTACGAAGTGTAATGGGACTTAGGGACGAGGCGTATCAACTTAATGAAGAGATAGAGCTTGACGAAGGTTTTTTTGAGACAGTTTCCATCACAAGGGATAAATCCGAACCTTTAAAACGGGGACGTGGTAGTCAACGCCAAACAACGGTTTTGGTAAGTATTGAATCACGAGATGCTAAAGAAAATCACAATCCCAAAAAGCATGGCAAGAAAAAACAAGTAGGGTATTTAAAAATGAAAGTTATAGAATCCCTAAAAAAGGAAGAAGTGACCAATGCAGTAAAAGAGTCCGTAAAGAAAGGTACAAAGATTGTATCGGATAAATCTACGAGCTATGTGGATTTGGATCAAGATTTTGAAATCGATTCCAAAGTAATACCAAAAAAGGATGTTATAAAGGTTCTTCCGTGGGTTCATACTGCCATAAGTAACGCAAAACGATTACTGTTAGATGTACACCATAGAATAGACGATGATTTTTTACAGAATTACCTGAACGAATTCTGTTATAAGTTCAACAGACGTCACTTTGACAACCTATTCGATAGATTGTTAGTGGCTGCTGTATCACATAGATGGAATTATCTTGGGGAACCTTACGGATAAGCATATAAAATTATTTTAATATAGGTTTACATAGTACTTGAATTCAGCATACATTAATAGGTGCTTTTACCATTGGTATAATAACTTATCATTTTATGGAGATTTAATATTATATAGTTTACAATCCTCTAAAAATAACTATTTTTGCTAAAGACCAACTAAAAAATATAGCATTATTCTATTAATAAAGTTGTTAAAATATAAGAATGGTTAAACTTTCTGCTGTAATTATAACATTCAATGAAGAAAGAAAAATTGAAGAGTGTATAAAGTCGCTTATAAATGTCGTTGATGAAATTGTAATTGTTGATTCTTATTCTACAGACAAAACCGAAGAAATTTGCAGAAAATATAATCTGAAATTTATTAAGCAAAAGTTTCTTGGCTATGTAGAACAAAAAAACTTTGCAATAGATCATGCTGACCACGATTATATTATTTCTTTAGATGGAGATGAGGCACTATCTCCCGAATTGCAAAATTCTATAATCCAATTAAAATCAAATTGGATTTATGATGGTTATTACATTAATCGGTATAATTGCTTTTGTGGGCAATGGATTAACCACTCTGATTGGTATCCGGATAAAAAATTAAGAGCTTTTAAAAAAGGGAAAGGGAAATGGAAAGGAGTAGATATTCACGAATTTTATTCATTAGATGACAAACATAATTGCGGTAAATTAAAAGGTGATATACTACACTGGAATTACCCAACATATTCTGCTCATAATCAACAAATAGAAAAATTTTCAAGTATCTCCGCTAATGCTTATTACAAATTAGGTAAAAAAGCACCTGTCTGGAAAATATTATGGAATCCTTCTTGGGCATTTTTCAAAGCATATTTCTTAAGATTAGGCTTCCTAGATGGGTTGAACGGTTTTATTATAAGTATCCAGACTGCCAATCTTACCTTTCTAAAGTATATAAAAACAAGGGAAATATATAAAAATAAAAAATAGAATAACTATACAATACATTGACGGTATCATTTCTCTCTTTAATCTTAAAATTAATAGGTTCTCTGTACAAGTTTACAGATTAAAATAATTGAATATCGTAAATACAAAAAAGCCAAAACTAATTAAGTTTTGGCTTTTTTGTATTATAACTTTAATAGGAGTTAATTTCCTCCTTCTAAAGCTTTAAGCTTGCTTTTCATTTGATCCGCTTTAGGATTATCTAATTGATAGAAAATATTCATTAAAGTACGAACAACCTCAATATTATCAGGAGAACTTTTTAAAGCGCCTTCAAGATATGGAATAGCTTCTTTGTATAAATCCTCTTTCTTTTTCTTTAATTCATCATATCGTTTATTGTCCTTACTAGAGGTGCCTAAACCATTCATCTCTTCTACAATTTTAGTTTCTTTACCCAAAATTATCGAAGCTATATTGATCTGAGCAGAAGCGTAGTCAGGCTTAAGCTCTAAAGCTTTTTTATAATATTTAATAGCTTGATCGTTATCATTTAAACGATTGGCACTTACTCCTAAATTGTAAAGTAAATCTGGATTTTCTGGGTCATTGGCAATGATTTTTTCCATTATTTCCTTGTACTTAGCTATATTCCCCAGCTTATAAAACATATCAGCTTCAGCTTGCATAAGAGACGCGTCTCCAGGATTTTTTTTCTTGGCATCTTCTATAGCCTTCATAGCTTCCTCATCCTTTCCTTGAGTCAAATAAATTAAAGTGATGTTTTTAGCAATTTCTCCTTTTCTAGATTCAGTAACCTTTACCTCAGGTTTAACGTGAGTACCAGCCTTAACGGAAACATCTCTTAGTGTTTTAGAACCAAAACTATCCACGTTTCCTGTTGTTTTATTTGTTGCTACAAATTCTTTTTGAGAACCATTATAATTAAGTTCCTTTAATTCATTATAGTATTCCAAAGCTGTGTCATAATCCTTAGCATTTACAGAATTTCCGGCAGCATAATATAGATATACAGTATCTGCTTTTTTGGTTTTATAACTCAAATAAAGTTTTTCAGATGCTCCCTTATAGTTTTTGGCATCTTGATCTTTAATAGCGCTTTCAATTAGTGATTGACGCAATATTTGCAGAGCCGTATCAGCATCTCCTGAATATTTAGACCCTTTTGACTTTTTTTCAATTTCAAGAACTTTAGCATAGGAATTAGCAGCGCTTTCGATATTATCTAATTTAGACATATCAGCAGATGAAGATAAAACCTGCGCATTCAAAAAATAATATTGAGCTTTCATCTTGTCATCAGCAAGATTTAATTGACCCTCAGCAGCTTTCAATGCCTCTTTCGCCACTTCTAGTTTACCAGACTTAATTGCTTTGGAAGCAGACTTAAGCGCATCTTTTTGCGAAAATCCTATAGCTCCAACTGTTAGAAATAATACTAAAATAAATTTACTTTTCATTACTTGTTTTTTTAAATTTGGGGTTCTTTTATTCCCTCGTTTCATTATCAATAATCGTGCCGTTATTATCTTTGTTGTCTAAATTATTATTAAGAGACACATCATCATTTAGATTTTCGTCTTCTTCCACATCATCTTCGTCATGTACTACTTTAGCTACGGCTGCAATAGAGTCTTTTCCTTTTAAGTTAATCAAGCGAACCCCTTGAGTAGCACGCCCCATAACTCTTAAATCCTCTACAGAAAGCCTAATAGCTATTCCGGATTTATTTATTATCATTAGGTCATTCTCGTCAGTAACATTTTGAATAGACACTAGGTTGCCAGTTTTTTCTGTTACCGAAATAGTTTTAACGCCTTTTCCTCCTCTATTAGTTACTCTATAATCTTCTAATTTTGACCTTTTTCCAAAACCATTTTCAGAAACCACTAAAATATCACTCTCCATATCATTTACCGCAACCATCCCAACAACCTCATCATTATTATCCGCAATAGTTATCCCTCTTACTCCTGAAGCACCACGACCCATCGGTCTTGTTTTTTCCTCTTCAAATCGAATTGCCTTACCTGATTTTATGGCTAGCATTACTTGGCTCTTTCCGTTTGTAAGTTTAGCCTCTAGTAATTCGTCATTATCTCTTATTGTAATTGCATTAATGCCATTAGCTCTTGGTCTTGAGTACTGTTCTAAAGATGTTTTTTTAACTTGCCCTTTTTTTGTAGCCATTATAACAAAATGAGAATTTATATACTCTTCATCTTTCAGGTCTTGAGTGCAAATAAAAGCTTTTACTTTATCATCATTTTCAATGTTAATAAGATTCTGAATAGCTCTTCCTTTGGAAATCTTAGTTCCTTCAGGAATTTCATACACACGCATCCAAAAACATTTTCCTTTTAGTGTGAAAAAGAGCATATACTGATGATTAGTCCCAACAAATAAATGTTCCAAAAAGTCTTCATTACGCGTAGTGCTGCCCTTCTGACCAACTCCTCCTCTATTTTGTTTTTTATACTCCGTAAGTGATGTCCTTTTAATATACCCGGCATGTGAAATGGTGATAACTACTTTTTCGTCAGGGATCATATCCTCCATGCTCAAATCACCACCTGCATACTCAATCTTAGAACGACGAGCATCTCCATATTTCTCTTTAACCTCAATTAACTCTTCTTTAATAATCGTCATTCTACGATCTTTATTAGCGAGAATATCTTTAAGGTCTTCAATAGTCTTCATTAACTCTTCGTACTCTAAACGCAATTTATCTTGTTCCAGACCGGTTAATTGACGAAGACGCATTTCTACGATAGCTTTAGCTTGTATCTCAGAAAGTTTAAAACGCTCTATAAGTTTCTCTCTCGCTTCATCTGCATTAGAGGAAGCTCTTATTAAAGCAATAACCTCATCAATGTTATCAGATGCAATAATTAAACCTTCTAGTATATGAGCTCTTTCTTCAGCCTTTTTTAGTTCAAATTTAGTTCGCCTAACTACTACTTCATGTCTATGTTCCACAAAATAGTGAATCATTTCTTTTACATTAAGTAACCTTGGTCTGCCGTTTACTAAGGCTATATTGTTTACACTAAAAGAAGATTGTAATGCAGTATATTTATACAAAAGATTAAGTACTATATTAGGTATGGCATCTTTCTTTAAAATATAAACAATACGCATCCCCTTCCTGTCAGACTCATCTCTTATAGACGAAATACCCTCAAACTTTTTATCATTAACAAGGTCCGCAGTTTTTTTAATCATTTCTGCTTTGTTAACTTGGTATGGTATTTCTGTAACAATGATACAGTCTCTGCCATTGACCTCTTCAAAACTAGCTTTGGCACGTATAACTACTCTGCCTCTGCCAGTTTTAAACGCTTCTCTGACCCCGTCATACCCGTATATTGTACCTCCTGTAGGGAAATCAGGTGCTTTAATATGCTTTATTAATTCATCTATTTCAATATCATTATTATCAATATACGCACCGATACCATCAACAACTTCACTTAGATTATGAGGGGGCATATTAGTAGCCATACCGACAGCAATACCTGAAGCGCCATTGATCAATAACCCAGGTACTCTTGTAGGAAGAACAGTAGGCTCATGTAGGGTGTCATCAAAATTCAGGGTGTGATCCACTGTATCTTTTTCTATATCCGCAAGCATGTCTTCCGATATTTTCCGCATTCTTGCCTCTGTATAACGCATCGCAGCAGGGCTGTCGCCATCTACAGAACCAAAATTCCCTTGGCCATCTACTAGCATATATCGCAAACTCCATTCCTGAGCCATACGAACCATCGCGTCATACACAGAAGTATCTCCGTGTGGGTGATACTTTCCTAAAACTTCTCCTACAATTCTTGCAGATTTTTTATGCGCACTATTAGCTCTAACACCTAACTCATGCATCCCAAATAAAACACGTCTGTGAACTGGTTTAAGACCATCTCTTACATCTGGTAGAGCTCGTGAAACAATAACCGACATCGAATAATCAATGTACGCAGACTTCATCTCATCCTCTATGTTAATAGGTATTAGCTTTTCTCCTTCTGCCATAAACAATTATTTAATTCTGAAATTAATTTAATTAACGCGCTAATTTAAGTAAATAAAGACTGTATAAACAATCATTAACAAGTGTATTATGCTTAATTTATTAACAAAATTGACGGCGTATATCGTTAATAAGTCTATTCTTATACATTTTGATTATTAAAGCCTTTTTTGTCTATTTACTTAATTAATGAACAACCCCTAAACGTAATTAAAATATTATAGCTTTTAATCACGAAACATAATAATCAATTTATTTAACTAAAATACAATTCAGTACACTAATTTTATGTTAAAAACGATTAAAAGCACAAGATTATGCTGATATAATTTTAAAAATCACTATTTTAGTTACAGCGAAAAGGAAAGAAACCTATTTTATGGATGATAATTTTTCACCTAGAGTTAAAGATATAATTGCATACAGCAAAGAAGAAGCCCTCCGATTAGGACATGATTTTATCGGAACAGAGCATCTTATGCTTGGTTTATTACGAGATGGAAATGGAAAAGCAATTAGCATACTAGATGCTTTGGATATAGATTTAATAAACTTAAGAAGGAAAGTAGAAATTCTAAGCCCTGCCAGTCCAAACATTGCAATTGTTTCAAATGAAAAAAAGAATTTACATCTTACTAGACAAGCTGAGCGTGCTTTAAAAACCACTTTTCTAGAAGCGAAACTATTTCAAAGTTCCTCTATAAACACCGCTCATCTTTTATTATGTATTTTAAGAAATGAAAACGACCCAACTACAAAACTTTTAAATAGATTAAGAGTAGATTACGATAATGTTAAGGATCAATTCAAATTTATGATAACCAACGAAGAAGAATACATCGAAAGCCCAAAATCAGAATCTTTTTCTGAAGATGATGACGATATGTCTGGAGACACCTCTAAAGAGAACCCATTTAATTCTCCTTCAGGGAACAAGGCTAACAAAAAGTCCAAAACTCCTGTATTAGATAATTTCGGAAGAGATTTAACTGTTATGGCAGAAGAAGGAAAATTAGATCCCGTAGTAGGTAGATCTAAAGAGATTGAACGTGTATCACAGATATTAAGTAGGCGCAAAAAAAACAACCCACTTTTAATCGGAGAAGCTGGCGTTGGCAAATCTGCTATAGCAGAAGGTTTGGCTCTTAGAATAGTTAAGAGAAAAGTTTCCCGAATTTTATTTGATAAACGAGTAGTTACTCTTGATCTTGCTAGTTTGGTAGCAGGAACTAAATATAGAGGACAATTTGAAGAACGAATAAAAGCGGTTATGAATGAACTAGAAAAGAATAATGATATTATACTTTTTATTGATGAAATTCATACCATAGTTGGAGCTGGAGGAGCCACCGGAAGCTTAGATGCTTCTAATATGTTTAAACCAGCTTTGGCTAGAGGAGAAATTCAATGTATTGGAGCTACAACTCTTGATGAATACCGACAGTATATCGAAAAAGATGGTGCTCTAGAAAGACGATTTCAAAAAGTAATAATAGAACCTACAAATATTGAAGAAACTATTGAAATCCTCAATAATATAAAAGAAAAATACGAAGATCATCACAATGTTATCTATACACCCGAAGCTATAGAAGCTTGTGTAAAGTTGACCAATAGATATATGACTGATCGCTTTTTGCCCGACAAGGCAATTGATGCACTAGACGAAGCAGGGTCTAGAGTTCATATAATTAACATAAATGTTCCGAAAAAAGTTCTTGATTTAGAAAAAAAATTAGAAGAGGTTAAAGAACATAAAAATAGCGTTGTAAAAAAGCAGAAATATGAAGAAGCTGCTAAATTAAGAGACGACGAAAAAAATCTTGAAAAAGAATTGGCAATTGCTCAAGAGCAATGGGAAATAGACTCAAAATTACATAAAGAAACGGTAGACGAAGAAAGCGTTGCAGATGTAGTCTCTATGATGACAGGTATCCCTGTTAATCGTATTGCCCAAACAGAAAGCAATAAATTAGCCGAGCTTCCAAATCTAATTAAAGGTAAAGTCATAGGTCAAGATGAAGCAGTAAGCAAAGTAGTTAAAGCGATTCAACGAAACAGAGCTGGTCTAAAAGACCCAAACAAACCAATTGGATCTTTTATATTCCTTGGGCAAACAGGTGTCGGCAAAACTCAATTAGCTAAAGTACTTGCTAAAGAACTTTTTGATAGTGAGGACACTCTTATCCGAATTGACATGAGTGAATATATGGAGAAATTCGCTGTTTCTAGACTTATTGGAGCGCCTCCTGGTTATGTAGGATATGAAGAAGGTGGTCAATTAACCGAAAAAGTAAGAAGAAAACCGTATTCTGTCATATTACTTGATGAAATTGAAAAGGCTCACCCAGATGTGTTTAACACAATGCTACAAGTATTAGATGATGGATACATCACAGATAGCCTAGGACGAAAAATTGATTTTAGAAATACCATTATAATAATGACTTCTAATATTGGTGCTCGTAAGCTAAAAGACTTTGGACAAGGAGTTGGTTTTGGCACTTCCGCAAAAATATCTCAATCAGACGATCATTCTAAAGGTGTTATAGAAAGTGCTCTAAAAAAGGCGTTTGCTCCCGAATTCTTAAACAGAGTCGACGACGTTATTGTATTTAACGCTTTGGATCGAGAAGATATTCATAAGATTATAGATATCGAGCTTAATAAATTATATGGAAGAATTGACAACTTAGGATACCATTTAATATTAAGTAAAAAAGCAAAGGATTATATTTCTGATAAAGGATTTGATAAACAATACGGAGCAAGACCTTTAAAAAGAGCTATTCAAAAATACATTGAAGATGCTTTAGCAGAAGAAATTATTAATTCTAACTTAAAAGAAGGAGATAGTATATACATGGATTTGGATAAAAATTCCAACGAATTAACTATAAAAATTAAAAAAACTGAAGAATCAGCAGAGTCGGAATAGATGAAAAAAACACCTTATATAAAGTTTTCTGTTTTAAAACAGAAAACTTTATATAAGGTGTTTTTTAACTTCCTTTTAATTTTTCATATCCAAAAACAAATATTTTCTGTAATTACCCACCTAAATCAACATAAAACCAAAAGTTTAAAACTACTTCGTGTAATTAAAATCGATAAAACTAACATTTTTTATTAGTTTTGTCGAGATATATTGCCTTGAATTCTTTGGGAAAATGTTGGGTCTGTGATAATGCTAAATATATTTAAGTTGTTTATATATAGTGTTTTGTGTTTCTGGTAACTATTTTTTTAATTTTAAACCGATGAATCTAAGAGTCTATTTAGGATTGATGTAGAGCAATAGAAAAGAATTGATTAAAGAATAATATGAAGAAGAGAGTTGTAGTAGGATTGTCAGGAGGTGTAGATTCTAGCGTTGCAGCATATTTATTAAAAAAACAAGGCTATGAAGTGATAGGTTTGTTTATGAAGAATTGGCATGATGATTCAGTAACTATATCAGATGAATGCCCTTGGTTAGAGGATAGTAATGATGCTTTATTAGTAGCTGAAAAACTAGGAATATCGTATCAAGCTGTAGATCTTAGTGAGGAGTATAAAGAACGCATAGTAGATTATATGTTTTATGAGTATGAAAAAGGACGTACTCCGAATCCTGATGTATTGTGTAATCGCGAGATCAAATTTGATGTTTTTCTAAAGATAGCCTTGTCTTTAGGGGTCGATTATGTGGCAACTGGACACTATTGTAGAAAAGAAACTATAGCTATAGATGGTAAAGAAATACATCGATTATTAGCAGGAAAAGATCCTAATAAGGATCAATCCTATTTTTTGTGTCAGTTATCCCAAGAACAATTGGCTAAAACTCTTTTTCCAGTTGGTGAATTAATGAAGTCAGAGGTACGGGAAATCGCAGCAGCTCAGAATTTAATTACAGCGGATAAAAAAGATTCTCAAGGCTTATGCTTTATAGGAAAAGTAAGATTGCCAGATTTTTTGCAGCAACGTTTAAAACCCAAATCAGGGAATATAATAGAAATAAGAGCTACTGATCAAAAATATAAAATAGAAAAGCCTGTATTTAATTCTAAAATAGAGGAATTAGAATACTTATCCACTAAATATACCTATGATAGTAATGAAGGAGTAGTAGTAGGTAAACATCAAGGAGCTCATTACTTTACCAAAGGGCAAAGAAAAGGGCTAGCTGTAGGAGGCACACCAGAACCTCTTTTTGTTATAGAAACAGATGTCGAAACTAATATTATATATACAGGACAAGGTAATAAACATCCTGGGTTGTATAGAAAAGCATTATTTATCACTAACGAAGAGTCACACTGGGTACGACAAGATCTTAAGATTTTAGTAGGTGAAGAAATGGAAGTAATGGCTAGGATTAGATATAGGCAACCACTAGAAAAAGCAACATTATATCAAGTAGATTCTGGTCTATATGTGGTTTTTGAAAACCAACAAAGTGCCATAACGGAGGGGCAATTTGTAGCTTGGAACATTGATGATGAATTAGTTGGTTCAGGAGTAATTTCGTAATAGGTTTTAAGAATTCATTACTAGTAAGATCGGGAGTAAAATTGTAACTTTAACGATCTTATAATAAATTATTAAAACCTAACCAATGACCAAAACAATTATAGTAACATCTTTTTTATTGATTATTAATTTTATTTGTGCACAAGATGAAGATGCATGGGTGTTTTTGACGGATAAAGAAAATGTAGTACAGTCTATTAGTAACCCTATTTTGATACTCACACAAGAGGCAATTGATCGAAAAAACCTTCATAACGTTATAATTGATGAAAGAGACGTACCAGTAAATGAATATTATAAAGCGCAGATAGAAAATGCTACAGGAATAACTGTTTTAGCCAAGTCAAAATGGTTCAATTGTTTATTTGTACGAGGAACAGAAACAGATATTAGAAATCTAATTTCTTTGTCTTTTGTAGATCATCTTGATTTTGCTGACAATTCTTTGGATATAGATTCTAAGCGTCCAAGTGTTATATCTGAACCAAAGCATAAACCAAATAATAAATTTAAGGTTTTAGAAAATTATGATTACGGACAAGCGGCAGAGCAAATCCAACAACTGAAAGGGGATTATTTACACCAACAGGGGTTTTCGGGTCAGAATATGATTATTGCAGTTATGGACTCCGGTTTTCGTAATGTGAATACTATGGGGGCTTTTCAACGAGCACGTGATGAGGGTCGTATACTAGGTGGCTACGATTTTGTGTCCAGAAATGATGATGTTTATGTTTATACTGGGCATGCACACGGTACAAATACCTTTAGTGATATAGGGGGTTATATTGCTGGGCAATTTATAGGTACAGCACCAGATGCAAAATATTACCTATTTCGTACCGAAGATGTGTCCTCAGAAGGGCCAAAAGAAGAAGCATTATGGGTTGAAGCAGTAGAACGAGCAGATAGCCTAGGCGTAGATGTTATAAACACCTCGTTAGGATATGCTATAGGTTTTGATAATCCAGCTTATGAATACAAAACGTCGGATATGGATGGACAAACAGCTTTTATAACCAAAGGAGCCAATATAGGATTCGAAAAAGGAATGTTATTCGTGTCATCAGCTGGAAATGAAGGAAATAATCCTAATTGGGGAATAATTACAGCACCAGGAGATTCTCCCGGAACATTAACAATTGGAGCAGTTAATAGCTCTGGTAACTATGCGTCATTTAGTTCTACAGGACCAACTGCAGATAATAGAATAAAACCCGATGTAGTAGCACGAGGAGCAAGTGCCTTAATAATCAGCTCTAGTAATAGCGTTACATATAGTAGTGGAACTTCATTTAGTTCTCCTATTATGGCAGGTGTAGTTGCGTGTTTGTGGCAAGCATTGCCAGATAAAACAAATGGAGAAATTATACAACTAATCCGAGAGTCTGCTAGTCTCTATAATAACCCAACAAATCAATTGGGTAACGGGATTCCTGATTTCCAGAAAATTATGGAGACGTTATCTGTACATGATGAGACGCTAGATCAAAATTTTAAAATATATCCTAATCCAGTTACGGAGAATTTGTTTTTTGAGTCGATACATGAAAAACCATTTGATATTAGAATTTTTACTATAGATGGTAAAATGATAAAATCTAAAACAAAACAAAATATTAAAAATATATCTTTAGAAGATTTATCTACGGGTTTATATCTTTTAGAAATTAAAATGGAAAATAAGCAGTATATAACTAAAATATCAAAATATTAGTGAATAAAATTAAAGAATTATTTGGAATACAATACCCAATTATTCAGGGAGGAATGATTTGGGCAAGTGGTTGGAAGTTAGCAAGTGCAGTGAGTAATGCAGGTGGTCTTGGATTAATCGGTGCAGGATCCATGTATCCAGATGTATTGAGAGAACACATACAGAAATGCAAGAAAGCAACCAATAAACCATTTGGAATTAATATACCAATGCTATACCCTAATCTGGATGAGATTATTCAAATCATTAAAGAAGAAGGGATAAAAATAGTGTTTACATCAGCAGGAAATCCTAAAACATATACATCCCATCTTAAAGAGCAAGGTATGACTGTAGTACATGTGGTCAGTAGCCTAAAGTTTGCTTTAAAAGCAGAGCAAGCTGGTGTAGATGCCGTGGTAGCAGAAGGTTTTGAAGCAGGTGGGCACAATGGGCGTGATGAATCTACAACACTTACTTTAATACCAATAGTAAAAGAAAAGATTAAAATACCATTAATAGCTGCTGGCGGAATTGCAACTGGTGCAGCGATGTTTGCCGTAATGGCACTTGGTGCCGATGGAGTACAGGTTGGTAGTCGTTTTGTAGCTAGTTTAGAAGCCTCTTCTCATATAGATTTTAAACAAAAAGTAGTCGAAGCAAAAGAGGGGGATACGCAGTTAACACTAAAAGAATTAGCACCAGTAAGACTATTAAAAAATAAATTTTATGATGAAGTAGCGCAATTATATGCTAAAGGTTCGACTGTAGAAGAGCTTAAAGAGTTATTAGGAAGAGCAAGAGCTAAGAAAGGTATGTTCGAGGGAGATTTAGAACAAGGCGAATTAGAAATTGGTCAGGTTTCTGGATTGATTAATGACATAAAACCTGCTAAAGAAATTTTGCACGATATGATTACTGGTTTTAATGCTACTAAACAAAAAATGAGCGAAAAAGAGGATTTATAGTCCTATATATAATATTTCTTTTTTCAAAGTATAAAGCTGTATCTCGATAACGGAGTAAGTTATAGAGATACAGCTTTTGTCAAAAACTATTGGTTATCAAGCTAATGTTTTTTAATCTTTTAGATATAATGTTAAACAGTTACATTTTTTTCTTCATAAACCAAATGGTTAGCTAATATTCCAGAAGGAGTTCTAGCATTTTTATCAAATATATCAGTGTTAGCAAATACAATAAAATTGTCCTTTGCTCTGGATACAGCAACATTTAGCATATTTGGTTTATTATCTCTGTCAAAAAACATATTTTTAGAATCTCCTTTTCCATAGACCATCGAAAATAATATGATTTCTCTTTCAGCTCCTTGTAAGGCGTGAACAGTTCCTAGTTTTAAAATACTCATATTAAAACCTGCTTTTTTTAGAGAATATCTTAAACTATTTTTTTGTCCCACGAAAGGTGTAATTATTCCGACAGATTTTTCCAATTTTCCATATTTTTCTTCTATGATATGTTTATTAGAGATTAGCCAATTTACAATTGCTTCGGCCTCATTTTGATTAGATAAACTTGAGTTTATTGCTTTAGAATTCCCTTCGACATGAATGCAATACATAGGAGGGAAAATTAAATTATCATTAGCCTTTCCTTTTAGAGGAATTAATTGACCATTATAAGCTAGTGCATTACAATAGTTTATGATTTCATCATAACAACGTCTATGTTCTAATAAAAGAACACCTTTCTCATTCAAGCCATTTTCTTTAAAATTACATGCATTTTGAGCCATTTTCATTATACTGCCAGTAGAAGCTAGAAAACCCTTTGGATCATATTTAGTTTCGTAAAGTAAATCATCATAATTATCTAGTAACTCACTTTTTTTTAAGTTACCCATATCTATTTTTTTTAAAATATTCCAGACCGGTTCTATTTGTTTAATATCTCCAACTATAACAGCCTGTTTAGCTAATGAAAAAGTGGCAACTCCTACTTCTGGGGTCACTTGACCAGCCTCGTCAACAATAAGTAAATCAATAAAATCATAAAGCGGTGGGTTGTCAAAAATGTTTTTTCCATCATCTCCCTTCGTTAGAAATTTATATGAACTAAAGAATTTCGGAGCCATAAAGAATGTACTAACAAAACAAGGGGTTAGCATAGCTTGTCTTTGCCATCTGTTTGTAACAGAAGTAAGTCCTTTTTTATCAAAATTAGGGTCTATTAGATCCGATTCTAATTTTAGTAAGTATTTACCTTCCCAAAAATGTAGTGCAAGTTGAAAATTTTTATGCCTTATAGAAACGTCTAGTTCATCATAAAAACAATTAGGTTTTGCTTTATTTTTAATTTTCAGATATTCGAACTCCCAATATTCTTCTTTTGTTTTTGGAGGATTTCCATATATTGAATTCTGAACCTTCCATTCTTTCCAATTTTCTATAGACTTTATAATTAATCTAGCAGTTGTAATTTTATGATCAATTGGATCAAGAATTCCCACTTTAGAATAAACTAATTCCTTTGAATCTGCAATCAATGAATCTCTTAATAATATTCTAATTTCAGAAGCTCTACTTTTTAATGCAGATTTAAAACCCAAGAAACATAAAAGTTTTCTGATAATAGATTCTGTATTAAAATATAAGATAATACGTTCTTCTAATTTAGTTAATGCGTTGATATCTGTTTTAAATGGATTCGCATTTAAGATAGAATCCGAGTAGTATTTCTTAGTGTTTACACTTTGATAAGAATTTAGAAATGTATCTTCTGTTTTTAAATATTCTTTCCAACATACGGTAGCATTCTTTAACGTAGTTTGACTACTAATAATTTCATTTTGTAACTTTAATATTGCACTGTCAATAGATACAATTTGATCATTAAAATAATTGGAACAGCTATCCATAAAGCAACTTTTTGCTTTTGCTAAATAGGAATAATTTTCAATTTCGTTAAAAAGTCCATCACCATTTAGTTTCTTATAATTAATTCCAATTAGTTCCGCTTCGGTTTTTCCACTAGCAGGTAGAAAAGTAGCATACCCCTCAATATCAGGTAGCCATCTTCCTTCTAGGCTACCAGATTTAGTTTTTGATTTAGAAAAGCTATCAATAATGTTCGTTACAGCTTGATTATTAGTAGAACAGGCTAGAATTAATGGAGCTTTAGTACCCTCAATAGCACTTTCTACCAATTTATTAGCGACAATACTTTGTAATAATGTTGTTTTACCTGTTCCTGGAGGACCATTTACAGCAAATACCTTATCGTTTGCTTGTAAAAAAGAGTTCAAACTTTTTCGTTGAGAAATTGAAATAGGGAATTCAAATCCCATTTGTCCTAAATGCAAGTGATTAGAATCTATAAGATTAGGAACATCAATAGGTTCTTTTACTTCGGTATTCTCTATATCAATAAAATTTTTTAATAATTCGGGAGTGGTATTTGAATTTATTATTTTGGCATACAGTTCAATAATACCAGTTGCAGCATTAATATCATCATTTGGTAGTAAAATAATCCCATTGTTTATCACTTCATATTCTACAGTATTATAATCAGAAATATTTTGATGGAGTACGCTCCTAAAAACCTCTTTTATATAGCGGATATAGTCAAAATAAGTATCATATTTTTCTTTGCCTATAGTAGTAGCTTTGTCAACTTTCTCTACCGAGCTAAATATAAACTCAGTTTTTTCATCAGCGATTGGCTCTAGAAAATTTCTTTGAAATATAGGAAATATCTCTTCTGGAATCTCTAAAATCCCATTTCGATCTAATTTAGCAAAATACCAAAAAGGATATTTAGTTTTTTTGTCCTTTAGATATACTAAATTCTCTGTTGCAGGCTTTATTTTAAAAGGGGATATAAGGACTTGTACATATTTTAAGCGAACCCATTTTTCACTCTTTTTATCAGTAACCCCTTTTTTCTTATTTATTCTTCTTTCTTCAAAATCAATTAAATCATTAGATTTAGCGATTTCAAGTATTTTGTTTGAATCTAACTCAAAATCTTCGATCTCAAAATGTTTTTGTTTATCCAAAACAATAGTTGCTTTTAGTGAGTCAGATAAACTTTTCTTCCAATAGGTTAGCCACTTTTTATATTCCATAATTCTTTTTTTGGAAGGTGTTTTTATAATTCATTAAGTAAAGGATTATAGACGTTATAATCCATCGGAGTAATTATTAACTTCGTTTATCCTACATTATGCAACTGTAATTCGGCTTGAAATTGTTTCAAAACGTAATAGATTATGCAATGTATAATGAAAGGGTTATAATTTAAAAGTAAAAATTATCATCTCTCTAATAGGTAAATATACAAGGCAATCATACAAAAGAAAAATTATTTTTAGTTTAAGTTTCCTCCTAAAAAGGAATAAACAAACAAGAAAACACCTCTGTTCGTAAGTTGATCGAATTATTTGTAAAAAATATTTTGTTTGATTTCTTCTATTGTAAAACAGTTTTTAAAAAATTTATATGACCATCCGTTACTTGTACCAATTTCTAAAAAAGCATACATTTGATCAATTTACACTCAAAATAGAAAGTATGAATCTTCTCAAATTTTTCAAAAAGTATCCTGATGAATCTACCTGTATTGAAGGTTTTAAGTTAAAACGTCTTGAGATGGGGATTATCTGTAAAAAGTGCAGTCATAGCGAACACTATTTTCGAAATACGGATTTAAAATTTCAATGTAAAAAATGTGGCACCCGTTTAAGTCTTCGATCAGGTACTGTTATGGAAAACAGT
Organism: uncultured Flavobacteriaceae bacterium; assembly: GCA_963768325.1. Classification (GTDB taxonomy): domain Bacteria; phylum Bacteroidota; class Bacteroidia; order Flavobacteriales; family Flavobacteriaceae; genus Aquimarina. The sequence goes on from CAVYIL010000149.1 coordinate 19,752, forward strand.
AAATTACCATTTCAATATTGGATGATTTGTATCGAATTAATGACACTCTCTAAAAAGAGTTTTTCTGCATTAGAAATGCAACGTATGTTGGGTCACAAGCGCTATGAACCTATTTGGTTTATGATGCATAAAATTCGTAGGGTTATGGGTAAAAGAGAAGCGAAATATGAATTAAATGGCTGTATAGAATTTGATGAAGGTTTTTTTGAAAGAGTCGACAATAAAGATGTTCTTAAAGAAAAATCGGAGCAAACCAATAAAGATACTACCTCCAATAAACGCGGAAGAGGAAGCGAAAGGCAGGCTAAAGTATTAGTTATGGTCGAATCCGAACCTAGTATTGAAGCACCTAAAAAAGGTAAACCTAACAGAAAAGTAGGTTATTTAAAAATGGTAGTGATGGAGGATTTGAAAGCAGAAAGTATTAATAAAGTGGTTGAAAAATCAGTAAATAAAACAGCATCTGCTTTAACGGATGGATATAAAGGATATGCTAAATTAAAAGAAAAAATAGTAAATCACAGTATAGTAATAGAACCCAATAAAACAAAATCCGAAAAAGTGTTTCCTTGGGTGAATAGAACAATAAGTAATGCCAAAAAAGTGCTTGTGGGGATTCATCATAATTGTATAAATCAGCAATATTTTCAAAACTATTTAGATGAATTTTGTTATAAATTCAACCGAAGATATTTTGGAAATAAACTTTCTGATAGACTTATGATTGCAGCTTTAGAAACAACTTGGTATTAGTAACGGATAGTCATGAAAATTTATTCATTCATTTTTAATTGCTTTTACACATCCAATTCACCTTTTTTTTCGGTACAGATTTCTTCCGTTACCTTTTAGGTGCGCAATTAGATAAAATAATAGCGCAGTTACAATTTAGATTGTGTGTATGAAAAAGCGCTAAAAAAGCAGGTTAAAACAAATGCAGTTTGTGAGTGGTTGTTGTAGGGGTAATTATATATAAAGTAATTTGTTTAAGTGTTGAAAATAAGTTAAATAGACTGATATTTTTGTGAAGTGTATAATACTTTCTGTTTGTAAAAAAAGTTATTTAAACAAATAAATGTGTATTTAAACGGATAAATATCTTGTAAATACTACAAAAATGTATTATACGTGTTAAAATGTAGTTAATTGTAGACGAAATACAACTATAAACTGCTGTAAGGTGGTTTTTTATGTTTAAAAACGTGTTATGATCAAAAAATATTTATCCCTACAATTATTATATATTTCTTATAAGACAAGAAAATATATAGACCTTAAATACTTAAAAATAGTACTAATACTAGTAATGATCCATAACATATCTTATTCTCAAGTTAATACTTCATATTCCCTAGGAGATAGTAATGAATTTAGTGAAAACATAATGGTTAGATCCAAATCTAGCTCCAAGACATTACCCCTACAAGTATCTGATGATATGGTAATAAATGGAATTATTAATGTTCAAAAAGGGGATACAGAAAATTTCTTAGTAATAGGATCAATTGACAAAGTAGACGAATCAACATTTATCATAAAAAAGAACGCAGCAGGCATAACAGGAACAATAATATTGCATAATGAAAGGAAAGCATATCAATACTATTCTGGCGACAATAATGACGTAATTATAGAAGAAGTTGATATTAACGGAGTATTATGTATGGATATGAAACGTAGTGAAGCTAAGGAAAAAGGTCTAATAATGTTTTAGCAAACATACCAGATTTACAAAGCTATCCAGGAGGAAAAGGTATAATATACTTAGATTTTGATGGCGAGGTGGTAAACAACACTTTATGGAACTCCGGTTATACAATTAATGCAGCATCTCAAAATTATAGTGAGCAGCAAATTATTGATATTTGGAAGATAATGGCTGAAGATTTCAGACCTTTTAATATGAATGTAACAACCAATAGAGCAATATACGATGCAGCACCAATAAACAGAAGAATTATGTGTATTTT
>CAVYIL010000150.1:0-6160 GCA_963768325.1 uncultured Flavobacteriaceae bacterium
TTACTAAAAACAACATTTTAGTTATATATGCCAGAACATAAACTAAACGATAATAGAATCAAATCATTATGTTTTTAGTTTTTAATGAACGATAATATGCATTATTACAGATTAAAAATTACTTTTGACAATGAAAATATAGAATTTTTAATTTATGAAACCCGAAAGTAGAAAGCAAGAAATCATAAATGCAGCATCAATTCTTTTTAAAGAGAAAGGGTATAGCGCAGTTACAATGAGAGATTTAGCTGCCGCAATGGGGATAAAAGCGGCAAGCCTCTATAACCACATACAATCTAAGCAAGAAATTTTATCCACGATAATTATAAATTTAGCAGAAGAATTCACTACCGGAATGAATGAAATTGCTAAGTCTAATGAAACCGCTATACAAAAATTAGAAAAGATAATAGGATTGCATATAGACGTTACTCTACAAAACGCAGATGGATTAGCATCATTAAATAGTGATTGGATGCATTTAGAAGAAAATAATCTAATCTATTTTGAGAAAATGAGGCAAGATTATGAAGATAATTTTCGGAATATCGTTAAGGACGGAGTGGTCAATAAAGAGATAAAAAACTATGACATAGAAATTATTGTCTTCTCCACATTATCTACATTGCGAACATTATATCTTTGGTATCCAAAACAAAAACAAATAGAAGCTAGTACATTAAAACATGACATGATGTCGGTATTGCTAAAAGGGATTATTTAATTAGAATGATAGAAGAAACATTAATACAATTTTTCCTATAAATTTACTGCAAAATTTATTCTAATTAGATAGTTGATAAAATTGTCATACAATTACTTGTGTTTCAAACTAACAATTGTTAGTTTTGTTAAATTGTAACAACACGGTAAGCTAAAGCATGATTAACTTTTATACTATAAAAATATCTGAAGTTCATAAAGAAACTAAAGACTGTACATCGCTAACCTTCGATGTGCCAGAAGAATTAAAAGATAAATTTTCATATAAGCAAGGGCAATATATCACATTAAAAACTAAAATAGGAGAGGAAGAAGTTAGACGTTCTTACTCCTTATGCTCTAGTCCAATAGAAGACAAGTGGCAAGTAGCAGTAAAAAAAATTAAAGGAGGACTATTTTCTACATATGCTTGTACCGAGTTACAGTCTGGTGATGAAATAGAGGTATTACCTCCTAATGGAAGTTTTTATACAGAAATAGATTCAGAAAAAGCCAAAGATTATATTGTTTTTGCAGCAGGAAGCGGTATAACGCCTGTTTTGTCTATACTTAAGACCCATTTAGCAAAAGAACCAAAAAGCACATTCAAACTCTTTTATTTAAATCGAACCGCTAAATCCATTATCTTTAAAGAAGAAATAGAAGCATTAAGAAATAAGTACTTTGGTCGATTAGAAATATTTTATTTTCTAACCAAAGAACAGCGTGATATACCACTACTTAACGGAAGATTTACATCAGAAAAATTAAAAGAATTAACAGATAAAATTATAGATATACCCAATGTAGACGAATGTTTTATTTGTGGACCAGAGGAAATGATTTTCCTAATAAGAGATGAATTGGCAGCGGCAGGCTTATCTAAAGATAAAATTCATTACGAATTATTTTTCTCAGGATTAACAGAAGAAGACAAAAAAACAGCAGCCACAGCAGTAGAACACAAGTATAAAGGAACAGAAGTAACCATAATAGACGGAGGGAAAGAATTTCATTTTGCAATGGGAGAAGATTGCGATACCATACTAGACGGAGCATTAGGAGCAGGAGCAGACTTACCATTTGCGTGCAAAGGAGGCGTGTGTAGTACCTGTAAATGTAAGTTAGAAGAAGGAACGGTAGAGATGAAAGTAAATTATGCATTAGATGAAGAAGAAGTAGCAAAAGGGCTAATATTATCCTGCCAAGCAGTACCAACAACAGAAAAGGTAGTCGTAAATTTTGATGTTTAGTAAAAGAAGTGAAAAAGAACATTTTTATAGCGAATTGAAAAAAGTTTAAACCACTTCAAGAATAAAAACCCTTACTAAAAATAGTATAGCACATATAAAGTAAGACTTTAGAAAAGGTATTCAGATTATGAATGAAAAAGAAATAAAAAATCTAGAAGAAATCTTTGAGCAAAAAATAGCTCGAGATGAAAAGATAGAACCAAAAGACTGGATGCCTGAAAAGTATCGCAAGACACATATTCGTCAAATTTCACAACACGCACATTCAGAAGTAGTAGGAATGCTACCAGAAGGAAACTGGATAACCAGAGCACCATCATTAAGACGTAAAGTTGCCTTGCTAGCTAAAGTACAAGATGAAGCTGGTCACGGATTGTATTTATATAGTGCCTGTGAAACCCTAGGAATATCCAGAGATGAACTATATGAGCAATTACACTCAGGAAAAGCAAAATATTCCAGTATATTTAATTACCCAACCGTTACATGGGCAGATATGGGAGCAATTGGATGGTTGGTAGATGGAGCAGCAATAATCAATCAAGTACCATTATGCAGTACCTCATACGGACCTTATGCTAGAGCAATGGTACGAGTTTGTAAAGAAGAGAGTTTTCATCAACGTCAAGGATATGAAATCATGATGACATTAGCCAAAGGTACACCAGAACAAAAAGAAATGGCGCAAGATGCATTAAATCGTTGGTGGTGGCCATCATTAATGATGTTAGGACCAGTAGATGCAGAGTCCGTACATACAGAACAATCTATGAAATGGAAACTAAAACGAAAAACTAATGACGAGTTACGACAACAATTTATAGATCAAACCGTACCTCAAGCGGATTTTATCGGGTTAACTATTCCAGATAAGGATTTAAAATGGAATGAAAAAACGAAACATTATGATTTTGGTGATATTGATTGGGATGAATTTTGGCAAGTTGTAAAAGGACATGGACCATGTAATAAAGAACGTATGAAAGCAAGAGTAAATGCATGGGAAAATGGAGAATGGGTACGAGATGCAGCAATGGCATATGCCGAAAAGATAGAAAATAAAAAAACACAAAAAGCAGTTTAATAATTCGGAATCAAGAATTAAAAATAAAAAACATGAAAAATTGGCCACTTTGGGAAGTCTTCGTAAGAAGTAAAAACGGATTAGAACATCGTCATTTTGGTAGTCTACATGCAGCAGATGCAGAAATGGCATTAGAAAATGCCCGAGATGTTTATACAAGAAGAAATGAAGGTGTAAGTATTTGGGTAGTAGAATCAAAAAATATTACAGCTTCAAATCCAGAACATAATGGAGAGTTATTTGAACCAGCACAAGATAAAGTCTATAGACACCCAACATTTTATACATTACCAGACGAAGTAAAACACATGTAATAAATTAAAGGTATTTAGAATAGAAAATACCAAATTCTGTCATAAACCAGAACCCTTTATCAAAATAGAAGTTAAAAATTTTGAAATGAATAGTGATAAAATAAACGATTTAGGATCAAATACACCACATTCAATACCAGAAGTATCTGTGCTAAAACAATACATCTACAGTGTAGCAGATAACACACTAATATTAGGGCAGCGACTATCAGAATTATGTGGACATGGACCTAATCTAGAAACAGATATTGCATGTACTAATATAACACTAGACTTATTAGGACAAACACGTAGTTATTATCAATACATAGCCCAACTAGAAGGAAATAATGCAACAGAAGATGACGTTGCATATATAAGAACCGAAAGGCAATATAAAAATGTACTCCTTGTAGAGCAACCTAATACACACTTTGGATATGTAATAACCCGACAATATTTTTTCGATACATTTCATATACTACTTCTACAAGAACTACAGAATAGTGCAGATCAAACTCTAGCAGCAATAGCAAAAAAGAGTATAAAAGAAGTAAGTTATCACCAAAGGTTTTCATCAGATTGGATCAAGCGATTAGGAGATGGAACATCAGAAAGCAATAGAAAAGTTCAAGAAGCAGTAGATGATCTATGGAGATATACTGATGAATTATTCCATATGACAGACGACGAGAAAAAGGCAGCTGAAAATAAAATAGGAGTAGACTTAACCAAATTAAAAGATAAATATTACCAAAATCTTACAGCAACCCTAAACGAAGCAACTCTAAAAGTACCAGAATCTAAATGGTTTCTAAAAGGGGGAAAACAAGGTATCCATACAGAGTATATGGGGTATCTGTTATCAGACTTGCAATACATGCAGCGAACATACCCAAATATGAAATGGTAAAATAAGTAACCAAATAATATTATTAACGGAATTAGCTCCAAAGTATAAAAAAGATTCTAAAAATTAAAATGCTCAAGTCTAAGAAAATATGGCAGAAGAATTAGAGCAAAATATAGATAAAAAATATCTTCCAATACTGGAAAAAATTTCAGACCCAGAAATTCCAGTCCTATCCATAATAGATATGGGCGTAGTCCGATCAGCACAATTAATAGATGAAATTGTTCAAGTACAAATCACACCTACATACAGTGGATGTCCTGCTATGGATGTAATAGGGGAAGATATCATTGCTGCATTTGCAAAAGAAAATATAAAAGCTCAAGTCACCTTAGTGCTTTCACCAGCATGGACAACCGACTGGATAACATCCAGAGGAAGAAAAGCTCTAGAAAAATATGGAATTGCAGCGCCATTAGACCCAGAAGCTGATAAAGAAGCATTATTAGGAGAAAAAAAAATAGTAAAATGTCCACAATGTGGATCATTAAACACTACAGTGATAAGTCAATTTGGATCAACAGCATGCAAAGCATTATTTAAATGTTTAGACTGTTTAGAACCTTTTGATTACTTTAAATGCCTAAAATAAAGATACCAATCAACACAAAATACAATCAGAATTATTTATAATTTTGAAATAAAACAAGAAATAGATGAAACCAATACAATTACAAATAGAAAACGGAGTAGCAACTATAGCGCTTAATAGACCAGAATCATTTAATAGTTTTAATAGAGAAATGGCGCTATTATTACAAAAAACCTTAGATGATTGTAACGAAAATGACCAAGTAAGAGCAATAATAATAATAGGGAATGGCAAAGCTTTTTGTGCGGGGCAAGACCTAAAAGAAGTAACAACACCAGAACTAAACCCAGGATTTAGAACAATATTAGAAGAACATTGTAACCCATTAGTGCACAAAATTAGAAATATAGAAAAACCAATATTAGCAGCAGTAAACGGAGTAGCAGCAGGAGCAGGAGCAAACATAGCATTAGCCTGTGACATCGTAATAGCATCCGAAAATGCAAGTTTTATACAAGCCTTTAGTAAAATTGGACTCGTACCAGACAGTGCCGGTACTTTCTTTTTACCCAGATTAATTGGATTTCAAAAAGCATCAGCATTAATGCTATTAGGAGACAAAGTAGAAGCAAAAGAAGCAGAACAATTAGGAATGATATATAAATCATTTCCAGCAGAATCATTTGCAGAAGAAGTAAATAAATTAGCAATGAAATTAGCAAAGATGCCAACCAAAGCATTAGGGTTAACCAAACGTTTACTAAACCAATCATTAGTAAACAACCTAGAACAACAATTAGATTTAGAATCTGATTTACAAATAGAAGCATCCGAGAGTACAGATTATATGCCGAGGTCGTGATATGACAATAGATCGATCTTCAATGCGTGGCCTTCCTGCCAGAGTCCCGATATTATCCAGGTTCTCTTCATCGGCGGTAATATTAACCAGGGGGATGCGAATACGGGAATATTCTTATCGCTTTCCTGCAAAAAGTTCAGGTTTTGATGTATAAGGCTATTTCCTGTTACCATATAAGTTGTCTTTTATCATCGATGATCTTTTCATTGAAAAGTACCAGGTCACAAAGATCAACGACTTTCGCCAAAAAGTCTCTCTGGGGCATATCCGGAGGTATCTACAACGGTGTGGATATTGAGCTCTTTCATCCTTCTTAACATTTCCAGGAGATTCAGTCTGCATCAGGATTATCCCCCGGAAAAGGTGACGCCCCAGCCGGATTCTTCATAGAAAACCTTGTCTTTCAGTATTTCTTCAAGCAATTCATCTGCTGAGTATTTACTGATGGATTTATGGTTTCTTTGACTATTGGTATCTTCAAGGTGTTGTGGTATCCCTCCGGATTATGACACCGTGTGCGG
>CAVYIL010000151.1:0-12731 GCA_963768325.1 uncultured Flavobacteriaceae bacterium
ACTGTTTTTAAGTATTTAGATTAGGTCACTGTTTAATCAATATTATGGCAATGATGGTTTTATACGAACTATTATAACAAGTCTAAAACACGTTCTAGTTTCATTCCACGAGACCCTTTTATTAGTATTGTGTTTTTTACAAGATTAATATTCCCATTTTTAGCTAGGTCTTCGTAAGATTTGAATTTAAGGATACGACTGTCGTTTGTCGAAGAGTTATAAAAATTTTCTCCTATTAGATAAATGGTTTCTATGTGAGTTTGAGTAATGAGATCTGCTACTTTTTGATGTTCAGAACTTGATTCACTTCCTAATTCGAACATGTCTCCTAGAAATACGGTTTTAGAAGTTTCTTGTAATTGTTCTAAATTACTGATTGCTGCATTCATACTAGATGGGTTTGCATTGTAGGCGTCTAAAATAATTGTGTTATCATTTTTTTTAATGATTTGTGAACGATTATTAGATGGCAGGTATGATTCTATTGCTTTTTTGATAAGACTGGTATCTATCTTAAAATAATTGCCAATTGCAATAGCTGCTGCTATATTAGGTAAATTATAAGTTCCGATTAGGTTACTATTGATTCTAATATCATTAAAGGTAACTGAAACCATGGGGTTTGCTTTAATTAATCTAATTTCTAAACCATTTTTTGATTGTGTAGAAAATGGATATGTTTTTGTTCCTTCCGACAACGTGATAAGTTTAGTATCATCTGTGTTTAAAAAAACAAGTTTATTATTTTTATTGAGATGCCTATACAGCTCTGTTTTTCCTTTTAAAACCCCTTCTAGGCTACCAAAACCTTCGAGATGAGCTTTCCCAATATTAGTTATATAACCATAATCAGGTTTAGCAATAGAACATAAAAAATCTATTTCTCCTAGGTGATTTGCTCCCATTTCTACAATTCCAATTTCTGTATCTTTGGTCATAGAAAGCAGGGTTAATGGAACTCCTATATGATTGTTTAGATTCCCTATTGTAGCTGTAGTATTGTATTTAGCTGAAAGAACCTTGTTAATGAGTTCTTTTGTGGTTGTTTTCCCATTACTCCCTGTAAGTGCTAATATTGGTGTTTTTAAATATTCTCGATGATAGGAGGCTAAACTTTGTAATGTTTCTAATACATTATCTACTAATATGGTTTTTTCTGATATGTTAAATTTAGAGTCATCAATAACAACATAAGCAGCACCTTTTAATACTGCTTGTTCTGCAAATTTGTTTCCATTAAAAGTTTCTCCTTTTAAAGAAAAAAATATTGTGTTTTTTTTGATATTTCTCGTGTCGGTACTTATTCCAGAACTACTCAGGAAAAGTTGATGTATTTGGGCAATGGTCATGTGTTTCATTTGTATCAAAAAGCCCTGAGTATTAGTCAGGGCTTTACATATTTTTAAAAATCGAACTTATATTACTTAAGGCTTACGATGTCTCGGTGTTTTTTTGTTTTTAGCTTTTTCGCCCACTCTAGACATTGCGTTTCTAAAGCCAATATAGTCTGTCGCTTTATCCTCAGGGAGGTATCTTCTCTGAGCTGGATCTAACCAATATGCTCTGTCTTTCCAAGAGCCTCCTTTATAAACACGAGCATGATTACTTATAAGAGTACTTCTATTACTAGTTTCATCATATCGTCTGTCCATTTTTGTACTATCTTCGGCATTTTTAGTTACCTTGTGAACAGGAGAGTTATACATCCTTCTATTAGGTATGTTCTCATCTTCATAACCTGCATAATATCTTGAAGAGCCTTTGTCACCGTCTCTAAAATTACGATTCTCACTTTCTGTGAAATTTGATCTTAGGTATGTTTCATTTTCATCAACAGGAACTTGTAATATACTTCCTGGTAGACCACGTGCTATTATTTTACCATTACTTAGTGTATCATAAACAATTGAATCAGTTGTAATGATCCTAACAGTTCCATCTGGATTAATTGCATTTTTAGTATATACATTACCTCTATAGTAGTTAAAATCATTGTATTCATCATCAACTATAGGACGATAAACATCAGCTACCCATTCGGCTACATTTCCTGCCATATCATAAAGACCATAGTCATTAGGATCAAACGTTTTTACAGGAGCGGTTATATCTGCTCCATCATCACTCCATCCTGCTATTCCTCCATAATCACCATCACCTTGTTTAAAGTTAGCTAACTGGTCTCCTCTTGTATTTCTTTTTCCTGATCTTGTATACTTACCATTCCAAGGGTATTTCTTTTTACCTCTATAAATATTATAGCTTCTTAATCCTACAAGTCCTAATGCTGCATATTCCCATTCTACTTCTGTTGGCAGTCTGTATTGCGGAAGAAGTAATCCGTCTTTACGTTGTACATATAATCCAGTAGAGTCATTCTTTTTAGAATAATTTTCGGACATTTTCCCTCCTCTAATAGCTTCATCATTACCTCCATAAGTTTGGGAAGGAGCATTTAAATAGGTCTCTGTGTCAAAGGTACTTTCTGCAGACACATCCTCAAAAGGAGCATTTTCTTTTATGAATTGTTCTTCTTCTAATATTTTTTCGTTAACACGGTCTGTTCTCCATTTACTAAATTGTACGGCCTGAACCCAATTTACCCCAACTACTGGATAGTTAGCATATGCAGGATGACGAAGGTAGTTGTTTGTCATCATTTCATTGAACCCTAAGCGATTTCTCCATACTAAAGTATCAGGAAGTGCTCCATTGTATATGTTTTTGTATTTCGGTTCTGTTGGAGGGTAAACACCTTTTAGCCAATCAAGATATTCAAGAAACATGATATTAGTAACTTCTGTTTCATCCATATAAAAAGACTGAACGTGCTGCTGGTTAGGCGTGTTATTCCAATCATGCATTACATCATCCTGAACACGTCCCATTGTAAAAGTACCTCCTTCGATAAATACTAAACCAGGACCTGTTTCTTGTTCCGTAAAATTTGTGTTTCCACGAAATCCGCCGTCTTCGGAATTGTATTTCCAACCTGTGGCTCTAGAACTGTCACTGTAGTTATTCTTGTTACAGCTAAATAATAAAACACTAATGGACAGTACCATAAGCGACTTTGAAATAAACGTGTTTTTCATAATCTTAAGTTCGTTAAAGTAGAAATTAGGGCTCGCAATATAATAATTAACGCTAAAAATACCCTATTATTTTTAAAAATTTGCAAAATCACTAAAAAAAATGATTTTACGATGGCTTTTGGTTTAACGGAATATTATTCCTTTTATTACTTTTGTTATTAAAAAACGAGAAATAAGAGACTGTAAAGAAAAGATTTTTTTAGTTTATTTTCTTTATTTTTTATCTTTTTTGTTTTCTGTCTTCTACAAAATCGCAAGAAAACAATTTGTTTCTCACTATTCTAAAGTAGTGTAATATAGTTGCCTTACTAGTTAGTTTTTACCATAAATTAGAGTGTCGTAATTATAATTATTACGTATTTTAATTTATGATAAAAAAAATATTATTCCCAATAACTAAATAACAAATTAATCATTTAGTTCTTTTTATTTCTAACATAACAAATTTTAGTTGAGAACAATCTCCTTTTTGGACGAATTCAACATTTCAGAAACAACTGGAACACAATCATTTACAAGACTTGTTATAAACTCATAATTCATTTCAGAAACTTCGTCATCTACGTGGTGGTAATAGTCGTAATTAGTGAAATCAAAAGTAGAAATGGTATGACAGGGAACTTTAAACTCTTGGTAAAAGGAGTAATTATCACTCCTTTGAAATAAATTATACTCTTTTGCTTTTGGCGAGAAGCCTACTAAATTAGGTTTTCCTGATTCATTTATCTTCTTTGCTATATTTGATAGATCATACCCCGTAATGTATGATTTATATGGTTTGTCTTTCATAGGCACCCCTATCATTTCAAAATTTAACATCGCATAAAGATCAATATTTTTCTTTTTCAATATTTTAGCCAAATGTCTAGAGCCTGCCAATCCTTTTTCTTCTGCGCTAAACAACACAAATAATACACTTCGCTTATTTATTTTGGTTTTGGCAAAGTATTTTGCCAATGAAATAACGGCAGTGCTTCCTGCTGCATTATCATTAGCTCCATTTGCTATAGTATCTCCATTTACTTCTTTTAGTATTCCTATATGATCATAATGCGCTCCGATAATAATGAATTGTTCTGCCAATTTCTTATCATTTCCTTTTAGAAACCCTACAATATTATGTGCAGCAACCCCATCAACATCAAAAGAATCTCGATAAGTATCAAAATAAGGCGTCATACCATTATGTCTAAACTCATCCTCTATAAAAAAAGCGGCTTTTTCTATACCTTCACTACCTGTATCTCTACCATTCAGCTCATCACTTGCTAAGAATTTCAATATTTTTGTCACTTCTGTCTCAGAAACAAATTTTTCTTTATTTAAAGTTTGAGAATTAATTACAAATTTGCTATTAATAACGAGTAAGGAAATAAGAATTAATACATTTTTTTTCATACACTTTTTTTTTCATAAAGATAACAAAAAGTGGCTCTGTTGCAAAGTTTAGTTTATAGCAAGAAAGAATATTCTTTATACCTCTAAAGCATTATTATACAGTATTTTGTAATTTATAAAAAATCAACAAACAGGTTAAAATAAAGATTCGAAACAGAGTCTTTATTCTAATTGGTAATATCAACTGAGCTCCCTACTGCTTTTCCTATCGCTCTATCATAGCGTCCTCCTGGAGGTCTGTAATAAGGAACCATTGTGTATTTGTTTTCTGTTTCATCATGATTACCACAAATAAACCCTGGATCAATAGCGCCGTTAGATTTCACAAGTACATATTTATAATTATAAAAACCTTGTTTAAACAATATTTTAGTATGAAACAAACCAGTTTTTTTGTTGTATTTTAATTTTGTAGAGTCATCTATTGTATAATTATTAAAATTTCCAAAAACATGAATCTCACTATCTCCTATGGGTTTAAAATTCTGTAATGAAAAATGTACCCATGCATAGTCTGCTTCTATGTCACTGTTTTCGGTCCTTAAGTTTCGTACTTTAAAATTACCGTTTATATCTGGATAATAAGTGTATAATTTAGAAGACCTCTCTACATCAGTATATAAATAATTGTTATATATATCTAGCAATTCTACACTCTTAATATTAGCAGTAGAAGAGCGTATCTCTTTATTATCAAAATAAAGAAATTCATTTCCTGCCCAAAAGCTTGACTCTTGATCATATTTATAAACCAATTTATCAGCAATAACATATTGAGGTATTAGATTAGTAATTGCGCTTTTAAGGTCATTATTTTGTATGATTAGAGTTTTCACATTACGCTTTGGGTTTTTTAAAATCTCATTCGGAGAATTTATTTCGAATTGAACGGACTGTTTTGTGTCTATATATTTTAAATCCCGAGACCTTTTAATGTTTATTTTAACACTTGTAAGATCTTCATAAACTATGAATTTTTTTAAAAATACCGTATCTCCATTACTGTCATACACTTCAATAATATAATTACCACTTACTTTGAAACCTCTAGTATCTTCATTAGGTATTCTCAAAGAATAATGACTATATAATTGAAGTGTATTAAAGGAGTTTTCATAATTAACAATTCTAGTTTCATCAAAACCATGCAAATATTCATTCTTGTATAATGAAGATGGAGTCCAATCAAAATTATAGTGGGTAATTTTATAATAATAATTTGCTTCATCGCCATTAATATCGTCAAAAGTGATATGCAAAGGTTGTCCAAACGGAATGATAGGAATCTCTGATAGATCAGAATCCCCAATAATTTGAATGGTTTTAATGTAGTCAGGAGGATTTACTTCTGGAGTTCCTTGTTGCCCAAAAAGATTAGAACATAAGATAAGTAATAATCCTAACAAACACAAGGTATTTTTTGATTTATATGCCATTATAACTATTGTATTAGAGGCAAATATAATTAAAATACGTACCTAATAAGAGGTTTCTTATTTTATGAGGCTAAAAATATTATTTAGAAACAATATAAATAATATCTTATAGCAATACAGGTTTTAACTTATGTGTTTTAATCATTAAATTTGCTCGATTTTTTTAGTTAATTAACATAGACTACAAATATGTCAAAAGACATTCGTATCAGAAAAGGTATGGACATTAAACTTGTTGGCGAGGCGGTGAAAGAGACTGCTAAAGCCACTAAAAGTAATGTTTATGCGATTAGGCCTGATGATTTTCACGGTATTGTGCCAAAAGTTGTTGCTAAACAAGGCACAGAGATAAAGGCCGGAGAACCTCTTTTTTATTCAAAATCAAATGAAAAATTATTTTTTCCATCTCCTGTAAGTGGAGAAGTTGTAGAAATAATAAGAGGTGCTAAGAGAAAAATTTTATCTTTTAATATCCTTGCTGACAAAGAGCAACAATATGCAGATTATGGCATAAAAGATGTGAACGCAATGAATGGAGATGAAATTAAAGATCACCTTTTAACTTCTGGATGTTGGCCATTTATAAAGCAACGTCCCTATGATGTTATTGCTAATCCTCAATCAACTCCAAAAGCGATTTTCATATCGGCTTATGCTACTGCTCCACTTGCGGCAGATTATGATTACGTGTTGCTTGGAAAGGAAAAAGAGCTTCAGATTGCTGTGACAGCCTTAAGCAAGCTAACAAATGGTAAGGTACACGTGTCTATTAACAGCAAAGGGAAATCCCCTTTTTCTGGTTTAAACAATGTGACCGTTCATAATTTGTCTGGTTCACATCCTGTAGGGAATGTAAGTGTACAAATTGCTAATATTGATCCTATTAACAAGGGCGAAATAGTTTGGGTAATCAATCCACAGGATTTGGTTATTATTGGAGAGTTACTACTGACAGGAAAATATAATGCAGAACGACTGGTAGCATTAGCAGGATCCTCTGTAAAATCCCCTAAATATTACAAAGTAAAAATAGGTGCAGAAGTTTCTACTGTTGTTTACGATGCTGGGGTTAAAGATAATAATATTAGGGTAATCAGTGGAGATGTGTTAACTGGCAAAAATGTAAAGCCTGATGGGTATTTAGGCTATTATAATAATACCATTACCGTTATTCCTGAAGGAAATGATTATGAATTTTTTGGTTGGAATAAACCTATCTTTAATAAAATTTCTAAATCAAGAGCACTTACTTTTTCTTGGCTATTTCCTAATAAAAAATTTGACCTAAATACCAATACTAACGGAGAGCACAGAGCTTTTGTCGTTACTGGTAATTATGAAGAAGTTTTTCCGTTAGACATATATCCGCTACAAATTCTAAAAGCATGTGTTGTGAATGATCTAGATGCAATGGAACAATTGGGCATGTATGAGATAGCTCCTGAAGATTTTGCTCTAACAGAATTCATTTGTGTTTCTAAACAACCACATCAAGAAATTATAAGAGAAGGTTTAGATTTAATGTTAAAAGAAATAGGATAAGCCATGAGTTTAAAGAATAAATTACATAACTTAAAACTTAAGTATAAGGACAAAAAGATGGCTCCTGCATTTAATGCAATCCATACTTTTTTATATTTACCAAATGAGACTACTCATTCGGGAAGTCATGTACGAGCTGCAGATGATCTAAAGCGTACAATGAACACTGTTATTATGGCATTAGTTCCGTGCTTGATTTTTGGAATGTTTAATGCTGGTTACCAACATTATTTAGCCTTGGGCGAAATACAGGCTGCTGCAAATGGTTTTTTTAGTTCAGAATTCTGGTCTCTAGCAAATCTTACCATTGGATTATGGAAAGTACTACCTCTAATAGTTATTTCTCATGGGGTTGGTCTGGGCGTAGAATTTTTATTCGCCGTAATTAAAGGTCATGAGGTGGAAGAAGGGTATTTGGTTACTGGGATGTTAGTACCACTTATTGTACCTATAGACACTCCTTTATGGATGTTAGCAATTGCCGTAATTTTTGGTGTTGTTATTGGCAAAGAAGTTTTTGGGGGAACTGGAATGAATGTTTTAAACCCTGCTTTAACTATAAGAGCATTTTTATTCTTTGCTTATCCAACTTGGATGTCTGGGGACAAGGTTTGGGTACAAGGGGCTGTAGAAAGGGCTAATGAAATTGCTGGCGGTGCTAAATTAGATGCTATTTCTGGAGAAACTATTTTGGGTGCATTGGCTCAGAAAAAAGAGCTAGCGTATTCTGTATCGGACATGTTTAATGGTTTTATTCCGGGGTCAATTGGAGAAACTTCTACTTTGTTAATTTTATTAGGTGGGTTATTTCTAATCTTTACAAAAATAGGCAGTTGGAGAATAATGTTGAGTGCTACTCTTGGGGCTTTAGTAATGGGTCTAATTTTTAATGGAATTGTAGACGCGGGTTGGATTAGTGACAAAAGCAAATTTTTTACCTTAATGAGTACAGATTTCTGGCATCATCTAATTATTGGAGGGTTTGCTTTTGGGGTTGTATTTATGGCTACAGATCCAGTAACTGCATCCCAAACCAATAAAGGTAAATGGGTTTATGGGTTCTTAATTGGGTTTATATCTATATTAATTAGAGTGTTTAACCCTGCTTACCCTGAGGGTGTAATGCTTGCCATCTTATTGATGAATGTTTTTGCTCCAACAATTGATCATTATGTAATCCAAGGTAATATCAAGAAAAGAATGAAACGTTTAAAATTAAAAACGGTATAAGTCATGGGAATGAATACTGATAAAAATTCATATACAATTATTTTCTCCATAATGATGGTGATTGTGGTAGGCGCTTTATTAGCGGGAGTATCTTCTGGTCTAAAAGAAACTATAAGTGCTAATAAAAAAACTGAAAAACAACAAAATATATTGTTTGCAATGGGAGTTGTTGATAGCGAAAATCCTAATGAGTTTGTTCCTAAAGAAAAAGCTCAGGAATTATTCGATAAATATATTGGAGACGAACAATATATTGTTACTGGAAATACTGCTGAGAAAACAAAAAAAGCTTTTAGTATAGAGGTAAAAAAAGAGAGCGATAAGGTTAAGCAAGATCCTAATTACCAAAGAAAAATGCCTCTTTTTATTGGTGAAAAAGATGGAGAAAAATACTATTTAATACCCATGAGGGGTAATGGTCTTTGGGATGCAATATGGGGGTATGTTTCGTTAGACAAAGAGTTTAAAACTATAAAAGGGGCTTTCTTTGATCATAAAGGAGAAACTCCTGGATTAGGAGCTAATATAAAAGAAGCTTATTTCAGAGATGACTTTATTGGCGAAAATATCATGAATGAATCTGGTCAATACCAAGGAGTTTTAGTAAAAAAAGGTAATTCCGATCCTAAAAACATAAGAAAGAAAGATAATGCTATAGATGCTCTTGCTGGTGCTACGATTACTGGAAATGGTGTTACGGTAATGGTAAAAAAAGGCATAAAAATGTATCTACCTTATTTTGAAACATTAAAGAATTAAGAAATGGCTGAAGTAACTGAAGAAAAAAGAAATACTAAAGAGCCCAAAGAGCCTTTGTTTTCAAAGAAAAACAAAAAGTTATTGACTGATCCCTTGGCGGATAATAACCCTATTACTATTCAGGTATTGGGTATTTGTTCTGCTCTAGCGATTACAGCTCAATTAAAACCTTCTATAGTGATGGCTATTTCGGTAATGTTTGTTTTAGGACTAGGAAATGTTGTCATTTCTCTTATGAGAAATATTATACCGTCTAAAATCAGAATTATTGTTCAATTAGTTGTTGTAGCAGCACTTGTAATAATTGTTGATTTAGTTTTAAAAGCATTTGCCTACTCACTAAGTAAAGAGCTTTCTGTATTTATAGGTCTGATTATTACTAACTGTATTATAATGGGACGTTTTGAAGCCTTTGCGTTAGCTAACGGTCCATGGAAATCATTTCTAGATGGAATTGGTAACGCAGCTGGCTATGGTGCTTTATTAATTATTGTGGCGTTTTTTAGAGAATTATTAGGGTCAGGGACATTGTTCGGTATCAAAGTACTGGGAGATCCTATCGAAAAAACGGGACTATATGCTTTAGGCTATGAGAACAATGGGTTTATGGTATTAGCTCCTATGGCATTAATTACTGTTGGGGTAATCATATGGATCCAAAGAAGTAAAAATAAAGCATTAATAGAGGATAACTAAAAAATTCACTGTTGTGTCTTGTTGTTAGTTTAGATTATCAACATCAACAATCAACTAAAACGAATAAAGAAATGGAATATTTAGAATTATTTTTGAAATCGATCTTTATAGATAATATGGTGTTTGCATTCTTCTTAGGAATGTGTTCCTACTTAGCTGTATCAAAAAAAGTTGCTACTGCTGTTGGTCTTGGAGCTGCTGTAATATTTGTATTAGCCATTACGGTTCCCTTGAATTATTTATTGGATCAATATATACTAAGAGAAGGTGCTTTAGTATGGCTAGGCGAAGAGTATGCTAGTTATGACTTGAGTTTCTTGACTTTTATATTATTTATCGCTACAATTGCTACAATGGTACAATTAGTTGAGATAGTTGTAGAAAAATTTTCGCCTGCATTATATAATTCCCTTGGTATATTTTTACCTTTAATAGCAGTAAACTGTGCTATTTTAGGAGGATCTCTTTTTATGCAACAAAAAGAATTTCCTACAATTTCACATGCTGCTGTATATGGTATTGGTTCTGGTATAGGATGGTTTCTTGCTATTTTAGCTATTGCTGCAATTCGGGAAAAAATCAGATATTCTAACGTACCTGCACCATTAAGAGGTCTTGGGATCACTTTTATTCTTACGGGTCTTATGGCTATTGGGTTTATGAGTTTTGGAGGTATGCTAACAGGGGGTGACGAGGAAGATAAGAAGGAACCAAAAACTGTTCTGATAGAAAAAGAAAAGACTACAAAAAATGTAGTAGAAAATACTAATAACGTTTCAACACTTAAATAATATGATATTTTTAGCATCAACCATTGGAACAATCGTTATTACCGTCATTTCATTTTTGGTTTTAATCTTGGTTTTAGTAGGGATTTTATTATTTGCAAAGGATAAATTATTGCCTTCTGGACCTGTAAAAATAACCATAAACGGAGAAAAAGAAATAGAAGTTGCTTCTGGAAATAGTTTGTTATCTACCTTAGGTAACGAAAAAATATTTTTACCATCGGCTTGTGGTGGTGGTGGAACTTGTATCCAGTGCGAATGTCACGTTTTAGAAGGTGGTGGCGAAGCACTTCCTACTGAGACGCCACATTTTTCTCGTAAAGAATTACTACACGGGGCACGTTTGGCTTGTCAGGTTAAAGTTAAACAAAACATGAATATCCAAATACCTGAGGAAGTATTCGGTATAAAAAAATGGGAAGCAGAAGTTGTACGTAACTATAATGTTGCTTCTTTTATTAAGGAATTTGTAGTCGATATTCCTGAGGATATGGATTATAAAGCGGGTGGTTATATCCAGATTGAAATTCCTGAATGCGAAATTAAATATTCGGATATCGATATAACTGCGCATCCTGAGGAGCATGAAACTCCTGATAAGTTTCAAGCTGAATGGGATAAGTTTGGTTTATGGCCTTTGGTTATGAAAAATACTGAAACTGTAGAGCGTGCGTATTCTATGGCTTCTTATCCTGCAGAAGGTAGAGAAATAATGCTTAATGTGCGTATTGCTACTCCGCCTTGGGATAGGTCTAAAAATGGATGGATGGATGTAAATCCTGGAATAGCTTCTTCTTATATTTTTTCGAGAAAACCTGGTGATAAGGTTATTATTTCTGGTCCTTATGGTGAGTTTTTCATTAATGAGTCGGAAGCTGAAATGCTTTATGTTGGTGGTGGAGCTGGTATGGCTCCAATGCGTTCTCACCTTTACCATTTATTTAAAACATTGAAAACTGGCAGAAAAGTTACGTATTGGTATGGTGGACGATCAAAAAGAGAGTTGTTTTATCTTGAGCATTTTTATGATTTAGAAAAGCATTTCCCTAATTTCAAGTTTTATCTTGCTTTATCTGAACCAATGGAAGAGGATAATTGGAAAGTTAAAAAAGATATTAATGACGAGAAGGGAGATGGTTTTGTTGGATTTATACATAATTGTGTGATTGATAATTACCTAAGCTTGCATGAGTCTCCTGAAGATATAGAATTGTATTTCTGTGGTCCTCCGTTAATGAATAAAGCGGTTCAAAAAATGGGGGAAGATTTTGGTATCCCTGATGAAAATATAAGATTTGATGATTTTGGTGGATAGGTAATATAAAAAATATTTGATATTATTTTGAAGTTTATTTAATATGAACACAAACTATTGTATTAATGAAACCTTCTGGAATAATTCACAATAAAATCAAAAAACCGATACATATGTATCGGTTTTTTCTTTCATTGGACACATACATATACGTTATATCATAGATGAAAAAATATATTATAGTAATTATTATTGTATCATTTGGTTTTCTAATATTCCAAAATACTACAAAAGGAAAAACATTAATTACAAATCCATATTATCTTATTAATAAAACGGGGGATTCTATTTGTACTCGAGTTATTGTTCCTGAAGGATATAAGAGAATAGCATTTAAGATAAATTCTTTTCAAGAGTATCTTCGTAATTACAAATTAAAGCCTTACGGAAGTAAAATTATTAATTATGATAATAGTGAGTATTTTGCTCAAAATTGGCACGAAGGTGTATTGGAAATACCTGTTCCTACTAA
>CAVYIL010000152.1:0-6293 GCA_963768325.1 uncultured Flavobacteriaceae bacterium
TTGAAGTCGTTTAAACTTTTATAGAGATAAAATAAAAGGGTTTCTGATATTTGCGTTTCATACGTAAATCAATATAAAACAACCCTTTATGTAGAGTGTACTAGACAAAGATATGATAGAATTAGAGATTGTACCCTATTTATCAACAAGAAAAAGAGGATTTTCACCAACCGTTCCTTTAGCAGAGATTATCAATGCTATTCTTTACAAGCTAAAAACAGGTGTTCAATGGAGGTTATTACCAGTAAAAGCTTTGTTTGAAACTCAAGTTTTAAGCTGGCAATCCGTATATTATCATTATAGGAAATGGTGTGTTAGCGAAGCTTTAGAGAACTGTTGGATTGAGTTTCTTAAAAGACATAAATCTAGTTTTGATCTTTCTAGTGTAGACCTTGACGGAAGTCATACACCTGCCATTCGAGGAGGAACTAGTGTGGGATATCAAGGTAGAAAGAAACGTAAAACCACGAATGCTCTATATCTTACTGATAGGCAAGGATTGCCACTTGCTATGTCTGAACCTGTGTCTGGAAATCATAATGACCTGTACAATATTGAAATTCAATTTGAAGTTGTAACTGCTACATTGGAACAGGCAGATATAGAGACAAAAGGATTATTCCTAAATGCAGATGCAGGATTTGATTCCAAAGACTTTAGGAAATGCTGTGATAGCAAAGAAATAAATGCCAATGTATGCTTTAATAAACGTAATGGAAATGCTGATAGAGATGAGTATTTCGACCAAGAACTCTATGACTTGAGATATATCATTGAGCGAACCAATGCTTGGATGGACAGTTATAGATCTTTGCTAAACAGATTTGACACCACTATTACAAGCTGGAAAGGATTTAACCTACTGGCTTTCATAGTAATTGCCGTTAAAAAAATTAAAAATAAAAAATTAGAAAAAGTTTAAACGACTTCATTACCTAAAAGTACTATTGGTAAAGCAATGACTTATTTTGTAAATCAATACCACAAGTTCCTAACTATTTTTGAAGACGGAAGAATTCAATTGGACAACAACCGTATCGAAAATGCTATACGACCACTGGCTATTGGAAGAAAAAATTACCTCTTTGCAGGATGATCTCAAAATGCAGCTCAAAATGCAGCGATGCTATACTCTTTCTTTGGAACTTGCAAAATGAATAATATAAACCCTAGAGAATGGCTTACGGATACTCTTGAAAAATTACCTGACCATAGTGTACTAAAACTAGAGGAATTATTACCAGGGTATAATAAACAAAATTAAACGTACTTTATCGGACGGATACGGAACAATTATTATTTAACATAATGTTGCATTTATGACTTGAATTCAGCAACTAAAAAAACCGCCTTTTTATAATAAAAGACGGTTTCTCTATCAACAAATTAATAAATACTTATACTTTAACAGAAAAGTATATTTACTGGATAAAATATCCATTTTCTTTAGCTATTTTATCTGCTATTTTAGTTCTTAATTCAACAACATTAGGTTGATTAGTATATTTAGTGAAACGTTTAAGTCCCATTAACATCATTCTCTGCTCATCACCTTCAGAAAAAGAAACAATTCCTTCTTTACCTTTTCTTATTATGATATCAACAGCATTATATAAATATAATTGTGTCATAGCGATTTGAGTTTCCTGAGCAGCTTCTCCAAAACGTTTTGCGTTTTTCTCAGTACGCAAAATCGTAGATTCAGCCATATAAATCTCAATCAAAATATCAGAAGCAGCAAGTAATAATTGCTGATGCTCATCTAATTGAGGACCATATTTCTGAACTGCTGATCCAGCTACCATTAAAAACACCTTCTTTAATTTACCCAAAATCTCTTTTTCTTGAGAAAATAAAACGGAATAATCAGGAGTTTCAAACGAAGGAATACCAGTTAACTCTTCTGCTACTTTCATAGCAGGACCTAAAAGATCGACCTGTCCTTTCATTGCTTTCTTTACCAACATACCAACGGCAAGCATACGATTTATTTCGTTGGTTCCTTCATAAATTCTAGAAATACGAGCATCTCTCCATGCAGATTCCATTGGTGTATCTGCTGAGAAGCCCATACCACCAAATATTTGAATACCTTCATCACTAGTGCTTTGAACATCTTCTGATACAGCTACTTTAAGGATAGAACATTCTATTGCATATTCTTCAACCCCTTTTAATTCTGCTTCTTGATGCGAATTTCCTTCCGCTTGACGAATTGCAATTCGATCTTCAATATTTTTAGCAGCACGGTAGCAAGCAGACTCATCTGCATATGCGTTGGTTGCCATTTCAGCAATTTTAGACTTAATTGCTCCAAAATTCATTATTGGAGTTTTAAACTGGATACGCTCATTAGCATATTTAGTAGCTTCTCCAATTACTCTACGCTGGGCATCAAGACAAGCTCCTGCTAATTTAATACGACCAACATTAAGTGCATTCATAGCTATTTTAAAACCATTACCTCTTTCAGACAACATATTTTCCACAGGTACTTTAGTTTCGCTAAAGAATACTTGACGAGTAGATGAAGAATGAATACCTAATTTCTTTTCTTCATCGCCTAAAGAAATTCCGTTAGCAGCATCATTTTCTACTATAAATCCTGTGATATTTTTATCATCTCCGATACGAGCAAAAACAATAAATATACTACAAAAACCTGCATTAGAAATCCACATTTTCTGACCAGAAATCAAATAATGCGTACCATCTTCTGATAATACAGCTTTCGTTTTTCCAGAATTAGCATCAGATCCAGCACCTGGTTCTGTTAAACAATATGCTCCAAACCATTCTCCTGAAGCTAATTTAGGTACATATTTTTTCTTTTGCTCTTCATTACCATATAGTGTAATTGGCATTGTACCAATACCTGTATGCGCTCCAAAAGCAGTACTAAACGAACCCGAAGCACCAGAAATATAATCACATACTAACATGGTAGAGACAAATCCCATTCCTAATCCACCGTAAGCTTCTGGTACAGATACACCAAGTAAACCAAGTTCACCTGCTTTACGCATACATTCTTCAGTAAATGCATAATCTTTTTTCTCAAATCTTTCCCAATGTGCCCATAGCTCACGATCAACAAATTCTTTTGCGCTATCACGCATCATCTTTTGCTCTTCAGAAAAATCTTCTGGTGTAAATACATCTTCGCATTTAGTTTCTTTAACAAGGAACTGTCCTCCTCTAAGAATTTCTTTGTTTATAATTTCTGTACTCATAGTTTTATAAGTTTTTATAGTTAGTATTGAGCATTGAGATTTTTTCTAAAAAAAACATTGAATTACTCAAATCTCAATTCTAATTAATTTAAAAATTCGTAAATTCCAGCTGCACCTTGTCCTGTACCAACACACATGGTCACAATCCCGTATTTACCTTTCATATCACGTCTTCTCATTTCATCAAATAGTTGCACTGATAATTTAGCACCAGTACAACCCAGAGGATGACCTAATGCAATTGCACCACCATTTACATTTACAATATCTTGATTTAATCCTAACTCCCGTAGTACTGCAAGAGATTGAGAAGCAAAAGCTTCATTTAATTCTATCAAGTCGATATCATTCTGTTTTAATCCAGCTTGTTTTAATGCTTTTGGTATTGCTTTTACTGGACCAATACCCATAATTCTTGGTTCTACACCAGCTGCTGCATAATTAACTAATCTGGCGATTGGTTCTAAATTAAGTTCTTTAACCATTTCTTCGCTCATTACAAGAACAAATGCAGCACCATCACTCATTTGAGAAGAGTTTCCAGCAGTAACACTACCCCCTGTTTCAAACACTGGTCTTAGCTTAGCTAAAACTTCTTTCGAAGTACCAGCTCTAGGTCCTTCATCTTTGGTAACCGTATACTTTTTAGTTGCTTTCTTTCCTTTATCATCAATATAAACTTGCTCAATGTCAATTGGCACAATTTGGCTATCAAATTTACCATCTGCTTGAGCTTTTAAAGCTTTCATATGAGAATTATAAGCAAATTCATCTTGATCCTCTCTAGAAACTTTAAATTGATGAGCAACTGCTTCTGCAGTCAATCCCATCCCCCAGTAATAATCTTCATTACCAGCAGCAGCTACTTTATAGTCTGGAGTTGGTTTATACCCTCCCATAGGGATATAAGACATGCTTTCTGCTCCTCCTGCAATAATACAATCCGCCATACCTGATTGTATCTTTGCTGTAGCCATCCCAATTGTTTCTATTCCTGATGCACAATATCTGTTTACGGTTACACCTGGTACATCTTCTATCTTTAATCCCATTAAAGATATCAAACGAGCTACATTTAATCCCTGTTCTGCTTCTGGCATTGCATTACCTACAATGACATCATCGATACGAGTTTTGTCAAAATTAGGTAATTCATTCATCATATATTCAATGGTCTCTGCAGCCAATTCATCTGGTCTTTTAAATCTGAATACTCCCTTAGGTGCTTTACCTACAGCTGTTCTATATGCTTTTACTATATATGCCGTTTTCATTTTTGAAAATAGATTTTTGATGTTAATGTTGAATATTGCTTTTTTATTAGAATCTTTCTACTATAATAACTCCTTTGCTAAATCACTATCCTTAATTTTATTTTATATTAAAAAAATTGATACTAATCCATTAAAAAAACAATATTCTATTTTTTTTAAATTTATTTTTTAAATTTCTTCTAACTTTTTCTCAAACATTAGAAGATAAAGAGACTTACTACGTTATTAATTACGTAATGGTCTTCCTTTCTTTAACATATGTTCAATACGTTCTAGCGTTTTGCGCTCAGTACATAATGATAGAAATGCTTCACGCTCTAAATCGAGTAGATATTGCTCAGAAACTAAAGTAGCCTCTGATAAATCTCCACCAGCCATAACATATGCTAGTTTATTTGCGATTTTTTTATCGTGTTCTGATATATATTTTCCAGCTTCCATCGAGTCAGTTCCTACCAGAAACATTCCTAATGCCTGCTTACCTAGTACTTTAACATCATTTCGGCGAACAGGTTGTGTGTATCCTTGTTCTGCCATTAGCTTAGCGTATGCTTTTGCTGTTGCTATTTGACGATCTTTGTTTACGACAACGATATCTTTTCCATGTTGAAGGATATTAGTGTCATAAGCTTCATAAGCTGATGTAGAAACTTTAGCCATTCCTATTGTTAAGAAATGCTCTTGCAATCTATTCAACTCTACGTCATTTTTTTGAAAAGTATCTGATGCTCTTAATGCCATTTCTTTGGATCCACCTCCACCAGGGATTACTCCAACACCAAATTCTACTAGTCCAATATAACTTTCTGCTGCTGCTACAACTTTATCTGCATGCAATACCATTTCACAGCCACCTCCTAATGTCATACCATGTGGTGCTACAATCGTTGGTATTGATGAATAACGTAATCTCATACATGAATCTTGGAAGTATTTTACAGCCATATTTAATTCATCATATTCTTGCTCTACTGCCATCATAAATATCATTCCGATATTTGCTCCAACAGAAAAATTAGTTCCTTGATTTCCTACTACTAGTCCTTGGAAGTCTTTTTCTGCTATATCAATGGCTTTATTTAATCCAGCAAGTACATCACCCCCTATAGAATTCATTTTACTTTGAAACTCTACATTTAGGATTCCGTCTCCTATATCTTCTACAACTACTCCACTGTTTTTGAATACTTCTGATGATTTACGGATATTATCTAGTATAATAAATGCATCTTGTCCAGGTACTTTTACTTGTTCTTTCTTTGGTATATCATAGAAATAAGTGGCACCATTTTTAACACTATAAAAAGATTTACTTCCAGAACTTACCATTTCATTAACCCAAGCTGCTGGTTCGTACCCTTCAGCTTTCATTATTTCAATTCCTTTTTCTACCCCTATAGCATCCCATATCTGAAAAGGACCATGTTCCCATCCAAAACCGGCTTTCATAGCATCATCAATCTTATAAAGCTCATCTGTTATTTCTGGTATACGATTCGATACATATGCAAAAAGTGCTGAAAAGTTTTTGCGATAAAACACACCTGCTTTGTCTTTTCCAGAAGCTAATACTTTAAAACGATCCGCTACTTTATCAATGGTTTTGGTTAATTCTAAAGTAGGAAAAGAAGCCTTTTTGTTTGATCTATATTCTAACGTATTTAAATCTAAAGAAAGGATTTCTTTACTACCCTCTGCAGAAACATTTTTCTTATAGAATCCTTGACCTGTTTTACTTCCTAACCATTTATTTTCCATCATTTTCCCAACAAATTCAGGAAGTTTA
>CAVYIL010000153.1:0-8474 GCA_963768325.1 uncultured Flavobacteriaceae bacterium
ATGGAAGTCGTTTAAACTTTTATAGAGATAAAATAAAAGGGTTGCTGATATTTGCGTTTCATACGTAAATCAATATAAAACAACCCTTTATGTACAGTGTACTAGACAAAGATATGATAGAATTAGAGATTGTACCCTATTTATCAACAAGAAAAAGAGGATTTTCACCAACCGTTCCTTTAGCAGAGATTATCAATGCTATTCTTTACAAGCTAAAAACAGGTGTTCAATGGAGGTTATTACCAGTAAAAGCTTTGTTTGAAACTCAAGTTTTAAGCTGGCAATCCGTATATTATCATTATAGGAAATGGTGTGTTAGCGAAGCTTTAGAGAACTGTTGGATTGAGTTTCTTAAAAGACATAAATCTAGTTTTGATCTTTCTAGTGTAGACCTTGACGGAAGTCATACACCTGCCATTCGAGGAGGAACTAGTGTGGGACTATCAAGGTAGAAAGAAACGTAAAACCACGAATGCTCTATATCTTACTGATAGGAAAGGATTGCCACTTGCTATGTCTGAACCTGTGTCTGGAAATCATAATGACCTGTACGATATTGAAATTCAATTTGAAGTTGTAACTGCTACATTGGAACAGGCAGATATAGAGACAAAAGGATTATTCCTAAATGCAGATGCAGGATTTGATTCCAAAGATTTTAAGAAATGCTGTGATAGCAAAGAAATAAATGCCAATGTATGTTTTAATAAACGTAATGGAAATGCTGATAGAGATGAGTATTTTGACCAAGAACTCTATGACTTGAGATATATCATTGAGCGAACCAATGCTTGGATGGACAGTTATAGATCTTTTCTAAACAGATTTGACACCACTATTACAAGCTGGAAAGGATTTAACCTACTGGCTTTCATAGTAATTGCCGTTAAAAAATTTAAAAATAAAAAATTAGAAAAAGTTTAAACGACTTCAAAAACTAAACTTTTATAATCGGCAAAACGAAATGTACACTTTGGAAAAACCAAATGTACACAATTTCACCACCTATTATTTGTAAAAGCCTATAACCTAATTGATTTCAAATTAAGTTATAAGCTTTTAAGTTATTTAGTGTTACAATTTACGCTGCATCAAGACGAATTTGTGAAATATCAAAGTATTTTTTTGTTATTTCAAAACCTATAAAATTTCTATTTAATTTTTTACAACATACTGCTGTTGTTCCACTACCTGAGAAAGGATCGACTATTAAATCCCCTTCCTTAGAGCTATCTATAATGATTTTAGATATGATTTCTTGAACTTTCTGTGTTGGATGTAACTTTTCTCCATCTGTAGATTTTGCGCCTGAACAAAATGCTTTAATTCGCCATATGTTTTTACCTTTTTTACAAACATTACTTTTTTCAGATGCATAAATAATAAATTCATGAGTAAAAGAATACATATTACCAGGACCACTAATTTTATCCCAAACAATTAAATTCTTAACATCTAAGTACTCTTGCATCATAGGATAATAAAAAGCGTTACTTCTCCAATCACAAAAGAAAAACACTTCACCGTCTTCTGTTAAAACGCGTTTAAATTCCTTAAATAATTGTTGAAAGAAAGGCTCGGAGATATTCAAATCTTCGAATGTTGCTTTTTTTCCATTATGTGTTAATCCCTGAAAATATGGTGGATCTGCTACTATTGTTTTAACAGAATTATCTTTTATTTTCTTTAATCCTTCTAAACAATTTTTGAAGTAAATAGTTTGATTTGTATTCATAATTTTTATTTGATTTTTAATTAAATATTTTTTTCCATTCGTTGTATACTCTATTTGCAATATGTGCCATCATCAAAGGCGGTACACTCATACCTAATACATATTGTATTCTGGAACATTTAGAGCTATTAAAATCATAGTCTAAAGGAAAAGACTGACTAAGTATCATTTCTTTTGAGTTCATCCGTCTAGGCTCATCAAATAGCGTTAATTTTGATCCTTCAGTAGCAGCTATAGTAAAAACAGATCTATGTGGGTAAATAAATCGACTATTAAAATTTGAGTTACGATTTTCTAATCGTATTAAAACATCTGAATATTTAAGATCTCCATAAATTCTTTTATCCCAAATTCTTTGATCGTGTTCAGACCAAGACGTATCATTAAGATTATCAATTCTGATTTCTGAAAAAGGAATAGGAGCGCGTCCAAATTTCATATTAAGCTTAGGAAAATTACAAAATAATAATCCTGTGGGTTTTGGTAATAGTTCTGCTAAATCCTTTCTAATAGCGATAAAAAAAACACGTTCTCTTTGTTGTGGCACTTCCATTTGTGAACTGTCTAAAACATACTCCTGAACCAAATAACCTGCTTTATCAAATGCTATTAAAATTTTACGTGCATAATCCTTGGCATTACCTTGTAGTATCCCTTTTACGTTTTCTGCTATAATTACCTTAGGTTGTAATCGTTTTCCAAGTTCAATAAAATCAAAGAAAAGAGTATCTAAAACTTGCTTTGCTTGACCTTCATTGAATTTTTTTTCTTTTCCCCAGTCTTTTTCCCTATTACCTGACATTGAAAAAGAACTACAAGGCGGAGATCCATCTAAAATATCGAGTTCAAATAAATCATCTGGTAGATCCTTTCTATTTTTAAAATCTTGTATCGGTTCAACAAAGGCATATTTTGGCTTATGATTTTTTATATAAATATCTCCCATTCGTTGATCTATTTCATTAAATCCGATTACATCAAAGCCAGATAATTTATAACCCATTGTTGAGCCACCGCCACAAGAAAAGCAACTAAATACTTTTCCTCTATTTTTTTGAAAAGGGAATTGATTAAGTTCCCATTTATAATTAAGTTCCATTCGTTTTTTGATTATACTTTTTGATTACTATATTTGCCGTCTCACTACTTAACAAAAAAACGCATCAAGAAACCCGAAGACTTTTAGTCCTCCAGTCGCTTGATGCGATGTTTAAAAGTGGTGAGATATTTTTAAACTGGAGGGCTTCTTTTTACTCTCCAGTATTTTTTACTTTACAATACACGAACCCGAAAAGGTTATATACCCATTGACAAATGTTATGGGAGGCGTATATTGAGGTAGAGATACATTTGTGTCATTTTTTAATTTTACACCTAAAGATTTACCACCACTATCAGTACCTATACTAACAGAGTATATCTTCTCTTGAGTAATTACAGGTAATGAATTATTACTCTTAGCCATCGATTCAGTTGGTTCTTCATTACTGACAGGTGTTTTAACTACGGCTTTTGTCTGTATTGGGTTTTGAGGTATTGAAGCATTATAAAACCTAGTAACCGTAAACCCACTAGGTAGTTTTATTTCAAATGGCATCCCTTCTATTAGTAAACTACCTGTTGGGATTCCTTTAGTTACAATACGTCTCATATTTACATGAATGGTTGCCGTATTTCCTACTTTAACATATGATCCAGAAAAAGCCCCGCTATAAGTCGCACCACCTCCTAAATCGGTTAAATAAGGTATAAATACACCTTCACTATAAAATCCATCAGGAGTAGAATTATGTAACTCAATTTCAGATAATATGTTATCGTTTGCACTCAAGAGACTTAATTTATTATTTTTAAAAGTGAGTTTTGTACCCTTTTTTATTAACTCATCTCGTACTTTTTTTAATCCGTGTGTATCATCATCATTAATATGTTTTTGTAAATCTGTATTATCTACTTTATTTATTAATGTTTCTGGTAAATCGAGAATATTTTTAATAGGTATTTTATCAAGTTTATGCCAATATGAATCCCAAGGAGACAACACATACCATATTTTAGTTATTCGATGATAATAATAAATAGTGCTTACAATTTCTTTTTCGGCTCCTGTAGATTTACCCTCCCAAAAAAGCAATTGATTAGAGTTTGAAGCTTCAATAAATTTTTGTGCCTCTTCCGATCCGTTAGGATTATCTTCTCCAGACTTAAAAGAAACTGTTTGATTATTCTTTACTTTTGGTAATTTAATTTCAGAAATTGAATTACCTTCTTTATCCTTAAGCTGAATAATATTATCTTTAATCTCTAATGTTACCCCTTTTTTCTTTAATTCATCTCGTACCTTTTTCAATCCGTGCGCGTCATTATCTTTAAAATGTTGAAGTAAGGCTTCATTTTCTGCCTTATCTGCTAATAACACTTCTAAATTTTCAATATTTGACGCTGGTATTTGATCCTCTTTATGCCAAAAAGAATCCCATGTGTTCCAAAATTGTACTTGTGTTGGTTTTAAACCTGTTTTAAACCATTGCTTTATTGTATTTAATTTTACTATTGACATATATTTATCCTTTAAACATGATATAAGCGAGTGTATAATATGGTGGTCTGTTTTCGTGAGGTGTATTACCCCCCGAATTATCAATTGAAACGGTATGGTTGTGATCCCCTGACTCTCCTATATTTAAAGAATGAGAATGATTACCCCCCGTATTGGTTAAACTATTCTTATACCACATAAATTTATTATCCCGGTCAACATCTCCACTACCAGAAAAACCTGTGCCGACATATTCAGATCCATAATTTGGGAACTGATTTTGTTTAGGTTCTGTAGATTCTATATAATAACTATCCTTGTAATCGTGGTTATGAATACCTGCATTATCTGTGTAACCTCTATGTAAATGACTACCTGAATTACTTGTCTTAGCTGTGTGATTATGTACAGGCATTTGTTCTTGGGTAAGGTTTACCGCTTTTAATCCTCCTGTTTTGTTTATTTGATTATAATCGGGGTCATTTGGATCATATCCTACAATAAACCTTCCTGACAAATTAGGCGTTCCATTTGCCCCATCACATAATAACCATCCTTTAGGAATAGTTGTAATAGACCCAGACCATAAGGATATTAAACCAGGGGGAACAATAGCCTTTTGTATTTTTTGAATAGGATTAACCTGCTTAAAATCTGACCAAGGGATAGCACCGATACCCGAACCAAAAGTTAAATACCTATTGTATAGTACTTGTTTGGTTTCTCCATTTTCAAAAGGCTTTGTGGTTATATCTTCCTTAATGATTACATTAGATTGTATATATCCCCCTCTAAATGTTATAAGCTCACCATTTAAAAATACTACACCATCATTTACAGTGTTTCCAGTTATTTCACATCCTTTTATAATACTTTTTTCGCCTGCTAGATGCCCTAAAGCATTAAAAATTGAATAGGCGTTTTGAACTTCTTCTAAAGTATTTGTTTCTAAAGGAAACCCTCCTGCCTGATTAAAATCGATTCTATTCATATTGCTATTATTCTATATCGTTTACCACCAAGTTTAAAGAGTTCTATAAGAGCTCGTAATTGATGAATTTCATTGTTAGTTATTTCTTTTGGCGCGTATACAATAAAATCCGCTCCCGTATCTGCATAATCAATACTTTGGTGTAATATGATTTTACCTAAATATCTAGGCTTATTTTCTACAGGGGTGTATATGTATTGCCGTCGAAATTTGTTACCATCTCCTATATATATTCTACGCTTAGTTGGATCTAATTTATCGTTAAGTACTTTTCGTAAATAACAGATTTGCCCAGTATGTTGTAGCGTATATAAATTTTCATTTCTGAGCCTTGACCAATCGTCGTATATTTTTTCTATAGGGTAAACAACCACTTTAATACATGCAATAACTATTGGTCTTCTTAAAAAAGTTGGTAACATCAGTATGCCTAATTTTTTAATATCTACTTTATACCACATAGGCGATAGTATCAAAGTTTACTATTGAAAAATAGCCGCTTTGCGGTATACGCTTAACATCTATCCTAGTTGGAATCCCATAAGCATTGGTGTCTGGATTAATCCAAGAACTTTTAACCTCAATTATATTAACAATTTTAACACCTTCTACACCTTGTAATTTATCAACCAAACTTTGTATTTGTAATTCACCATCAAATGGAAGCTCTTTCATAAACTCTTGTAATGCCTCTTCAACTGGTTTATTACCTGTACGAATACTAACCCCATTTTTATCAAGAACTAAAGCATCACGGTATATATGTATATTGAGGTATAATTTATCCGGTTCATAATTAATTATAGTAATTGGTGTACCTGCGAATTTAATTTCGTCCATATAGGTTTTAAAAGATTCTTGTACCTCAAGTGGGATAGGCGCAAGAATTTTATTTTTTTCTCCAGCTATTTTAATAATTACACGTTGCTCATTTTCTGCTTCAATTACTGCGGAATACTTTACTATTTTACTGTTGGCGATTTGCTCATCTGTAGCACCTTTGGTATTAAATTTATCGGTATCGTAAATGAGATCAAATCCATATAAAAATTCAAGTGCTTTATTCTGATACCATCTTAATGACCCTATTTTTTGATTATAAATTTGGGTTGTAACTTCTTTTTCGTGCTGTTCAAATAGTTGTTTTAGTATATAAATCACAAAACTGATACTATCAAAAAGAATATTTTCAATAGAGACGAGCGAAAACTCTTTTTCAAAGTCAGCCCCTTGCTTAAACCCATAGGCATTTGCTAAAGTGCTATTACCCATAAAACGCGATGTAATGAGTGTTTTTATTTCCGTTCTTGTTTTCATTGTACTATAAAATTGTATGAAATTTCCATTTGCCCTATACCTTGGTTATCTATTTCGTTTTGTAAAACAAAGCTCAATGCGGTTGCTGGTCTATGTTGATTATTAAATAAGGATGCTACTTTTTTATCTATTGTTGAAATACTACTCAATTCTGTACCGATTTCAAGGTTATCCGTTATACTTCTGCCATTTGATAAAGCCATTTCAAAAGTGTTATCGACATTACCAGTTAGTTCAATTACTTTATCTAAAAAAGATTGTCCTTGGTGTACAAACTGTTTTTTAGTATTCATAATCCGCCTCTATTTTAAATGGTTTGTTTACATACAGTGTTAACTCCTGTACTTGTAATCCATCGATTAAAAACTGTTCGCGTATTTTATGGCGATATGGCAAAAGGTCTGTTCCTAAAGTAATATCCCCAAAACCAACACCGATATTAGGATTTATTTTTAATTCTCCTTGTTGTGCCATTAAGATAAAGGCTTTGTTTTGCTCTAAGGTTTTACCTATAACAAGACCACTTATAATTTTACCTGAAGTATTACGGACAGGATTAATTTTTAAATCCAATATTTCGCCTTGATCTGTATGATCCACTACCTGAATACCTTTACTTTTCATTAAGTATCTTATTTAAGATTACCATTAAAAACTCCTGTTACGGCTCCATTTGGAGCAATAAGACCACTTGTATATACGATCTCTGCATTTTTGATATGACTTGTAATACTACTAGATAAGCGAGTTGCAAACTCATCAATTGAGGTATTATCCCGTTGCATCATATCTGTTAATAATTTTACTACATCATTTTTTAATTGGGCTTCATTTAATGCCATAGAATTGCTATTTTAGAAGTTGCTTAAACTTTGTTTCAAATTTTGTAATTGCCGTAATAGTATCTGGTAATGGTAAACCACTTGGTCCCGTAGGGGTGTATACTTTTAGTTGCTTTAATAATGTAGCTAAATCCGTTAGTATATCCACTAAACTAGTATCCTGATTTTTTACACTTACCTTACTATCCTTACTGTCTGTAATAATTTGTAAACCATTTTGACGAATTTCTATTTTTTGGACTTGATCGACTTTAATAACGGTCAAGTTATCCAGATTCCCTGTGTTACTCAAAAGTGTTACTACTGATCCTATAACAGGAGTAATTACCATAAATTCATTACCCTTAGATATAGTTGCTTTTAATTTCACATCGGAGAGCTCCAAACCAGAAACTAATTGTACCGAACAATAATCGTGGTGTACTGCCGTAACCATTGCCTGTATAGGTAAATTTGGCTTTACCTTAATAACTTCATGTAATAGTTGGCGAATTTGTGCTATTTTATCCATGGCTTAATTTTATACCTAATTGTATAGTCCGTTTTGCTCCAGATTCTGAAAAAGTAGTACTAACAGATACCACATAATACCGACCATCTTTATACGAATAATCATTATCGTGTACTATCGCTGTGTAGGTAGGTTGTACAAAAGGCACTAACCAAGCATCAAAACTCCCATCGTATCCGTCAGAATTACGTTTTATTAATTCTGCATTTGCTATTTTTCGCATGTCATTTTCGGACATTGCACCAACTTTTAAGGATATTTTATCGCCTCCAGTTGTTCCTTCCGTTATTTTTTTAACCTTTCCATTACTATCGATAGACTCAACGGTTATTTCTACTTTTTTATTAATTGCTTTTTTATACTCCAGACTACTCTGTTCTATATTTTGTTGAAAAGAATACGCTACTGTCCCCCCTTTTTCTATATAGGGAGGGTGAATGTGTAACTCTTTTTTTTCTGTATTAAAATAAATATTAGCCTTGGTTTCTTCTTGTATCTTTTTTAATACATCAAAGGCGGTGGCTTAGCAATACGTGGCA
>CAVYIL010000154.1:0-16453 GCA_963768325.1 uncultured Flavobacteriaceae bacterium
CCCTTTTTTACCTGTCGGTTTGGAGATTCAAATTTAGTTACAAGAATCTAATACCATTTTTCTTATAAATTTACTGTAAAAGAAAATGTTTTGTTTTTTTTCATGTATGCGATAAAGAAAAATCAAGCATAACAACTACGGTTCATTTTTATCTAAGAAGGAAAAAAGAATGTTTTATTGCAGTAAATCCTTGAGAAAAACATTAAATGAATTTCACCTTGTAATATTTCTAATTTAATTCTAACATAGAACCAACCAACCAACGTATACATCTAAAATTATAGTAGTGTTTTCAAAATAACATCCTTTGAAATCACTTATTACGTTTTTACGATATTATCCACAAAATCAATTAATCATTTCGTCTTGATCTACTTCTGTTTCCTGACGAATTACTTCCTCCTGAATTAGTTCTTGATCGAGTTGTTGTATTTGGAGATGAGTTTCTTGACCTAGTAGAATAACTACTATTTTCATAATTGCTTCTTGATCTAGTAGTATTTGGAGACGCACTTCTTGATCTAGTAGAATAACTATTATTATTGCTTCTTGATCGAGTATTTGTATTGGGCGAAATACTTCTTGATCCAGTAGAATAGCTTTCATTGTTATAATTGCTTCTAGAGCGAGTAGTTGTGTTTGGAGATGAGCTTCTTGATCTAGTAGAGTAACTACTGTTATTATAATTGCTTCTAGAACGAGTATTAGCTCTTGGAGCATTACTATTTACAAAAGATCTAGATCTAGATCTATAATTAGTATTATAAGACCTGTTTTTGTATGAATTTCTATACCTTGTATTTCGATTTAAATAAGAATTTCTATACCCTCTATTATAAGCAGTATATCGATTTGTTCTATAGTATGGCTGTCTATAATACCCATAATTATAATACGGAGGACAATAAAAACCACCATTCCAAAAAGGCGTAATGCGATCATAATTCCAATAAGTTTCATAATACCCATAATAGTTATCCCATCCATAAGAATAATAACCTCCCCAAAATGGATTTCTAAAACCTGTATTATATATATTCACTTCTACTTTGTCACTAACACTACCCCAAGAAGGGTTACCAGATTCGTAATTAAGAGTAGATGGGTTAGTATCTGTGTAATTTTCATTAGAATACGAATCTATATCAGTAAAAACAACACCTTGCTCATCAAGATCATCATATTCTAGTGCTTTATTAGAAAAATAACTAGCATATTGGTTAGGTTTTTGACTAACCAAATTAGTTCTTTTTGGGTCAAAGTTTTTCTGACTTTCTACCTCCCCGTATATACCATCATTATAAGAAACGTATTCATATGAGTGGCAAGATCCCAACAAAAGCAAAGACGCTAAAAGGAAAATCCCCAAAGCTCCATTTTTCTTAAAATAATTTTTACGTGGCATATCTCTCTATTTTATTGTTGAGCAATACAAATTTAGT
Source organism: uncultured Flavobacteriaceae bacterium (assembly GCA_963768325.1). Classification (GTDB taxonomy): domain Bacteria; phylum Bacteroidota; class Bacteroidia; order Flavobacteriales; family Flavobacteriaceae; genus Aquimarina. Next base: position 1,443 of record CAVYIL010000154.1, read on the forward strand.
TAGTTTTGTGCTAACTATTTTATATTTAACAAAGTCACAATATTTGTGCCAAATAGAGATTATGGGTAAAAATCTAACAAAGCGTAGCGAAGATTATTCAAAATGGTATAATGAACTAGTGGTAAAAGCTGGTTTAGCAGAGAATTCTGCTGTACGAGGGTGTATGGTAATTAAACCTTATGGTTTTGCAATTTGGGAAAAAATGCAAGCTGAATTGGATAGGAAATTTAAGGAAACAGGTCATGAAAATGCATATTTTCCATTGTTTGTACCAAAGAGTTTATTCGAAGCTGAAGAGAAAAATGCAGAAGGTTTTGCAAAAGAGTGTGCTGTAGTAACACATTATCGACTAAAAACAGATCCTGACGACTCGACTAAATTGATTGTGGATCCTAATGCTAAATTAGAAGAAGAATTAATCGTTAGACCAACATCAGAAGCAATTATATGGAGTACTTATAAAGGGTGGATACAATCCTATAGAGATTTGCCTATATTGATTAATCAATGGGCTAATGTAGTAAGATGGGAAATGAGAACTCGCTTGTTTCTTCGTACCGCAGAATTCTTATGGCAAGAAGGTCATACTGCACATGCTACAAAAGGAGAGGCTATTAAAGAAGCTGAATTAATGAATGATATATATGCTGACTTTGCTGAGAACTTTATGGCTATTCCTGTAATTAAGGGGCGAAAAACCGAAAGCGAGCGTTTTGCAGGCGCGGTAGATACCTACTGTATAGAAGCGTTAATGCAGGATGGAAAAGCTTTGCAAGCTGGTACTTCACATTTTTTAGGTCAAAATTTCGCGAAGGCATTTGATGTGAAATTTACTTCTAAAGAAGGCAAACAAGATTATGTATGGGCTACCTCATGGGGTGTTTCTACAAGATTAATGGGTGCATTAATCATGACTCATTCTGATGATAATGGATTGGTACTCCCGCCTAATCTTGCACCAATACAAGTAGTAATTGTACCTATTTATAACGGAACTGAACAGTTAGATAATATTTCCAAAGTTGCTAACGAGTTAGTTAAAGATTTATTAGAAAAAGGAATTTCTGTAAAATTTGATAATAGGGATACACATAGACCTGGAGTAAAATTTGCTCAATATGAATTACAAGGCGTCCCTTTGCGTATTGCTATTGGACCAAAAGATTTAGAAAAAGGAACCGTAGAATTAGCCCGAAGAGATACATTGTCAAAACAGTTTGTTGCTAAGGATGAAGTTGTAGATACTATCACCGTATTGCTAAAGGAAATCCAAAAAAATTTATATAATAAAGCTATTCAGTTTAGAGATGAGCATATAACTGAAGTTTCTACTTTTGATGAATTTAAAGAAATTTTAAAAAATAAAGGTGGATTTATTTCGGCATTTTGGGATGGCACGACTGAAACAGAAGAGAAGATAAAAGAACTAACTAAAGCCACTATACGCTGTATTCCAATGAGTTTGAAAGAAGAAAATGGAGTTTGTGTATACAGTGGTAAACCAACTAAGTTTCGAGTGTTTTTTGCCAAGGCATATTAATTTTAGAAAAAAATAAAATAACACTTGCAACATTTAAAAATAGTTGTATTTTTGCATCCGCAATTAGGTAAACAACTAAGGCCCGTTCGTCTATCGGCTAGGACGCCAGGTTTTCATCCTGGTAAGAGGGGTTCGATTCCCCTACGGGCTACAAGTGAAATAATTAGTTGCAAATTTAAAGTAAAAACTATAAATTTGCAATTTTAAAAAAAGACGGCCCGTTCGTCTATCGGTTAGGACGCCAGGTTTTCATCCTGGTAAGAGGGGTTCGATTCCCCTACGGGCTACAAATTTTATAGTTAAAAATTTAACGAGAAGAAAGATGGCAAATCATAAGTCTGCATTAAAAAGAATTAGAAATAGTGAGACTAAACGTCTTAGAAACAAATATCAGCATAAAACCACACGTAATGCTATAAAAAAACTACGTGAAGCTGACAAAAAAGAAGCTGAAGCTTTGTTTCCTAGTGTTGTTTCTATGATTGATAGATTAGCAAAGCGTAATATCATTCATGATAACAAGGCTTCCAATCTTAAATCAAAATTATCAAAGCACATTGCTGCTTTATAAGTAACTATTCAGCCGTTTTTGTTAAATATCTCTAAGTATATGACGTAAAAATCTTTATTTTATTGATGATTTATAACCAAAACCTTGATTTTAGTGTCATTATTTTATTTTAAAGTTTACAAATTGCTAACTAAAGTAAAAATACGGTTTTTAACACGTTGAAAATAAATAAATTAACTGGGTGAATAGTTACCTTTATAATATAAACTGTTCTTAAAAGTAATATAAGCTTTTCCTTTGTTAAGGAAAGGCTTTTTTATTTACACAGTCAAAAAAAGACTATTACAATTTCACTATCTTTAAGGCAACCTCTCCAAAAACCACCTAACACCGTTTCCTCCAAGAATTTACTATAATAAATATTCTTTTCCCCTACCTATTTCTTAGACAAAAAAAACAAACTTAGTGATGCTATGCTTGATTTTTCTCTACCGCATACATGAAAAAAAATAAAACATTTTCTTTTACAGTAAATTTATAAGAAAAATGATATTAAAATATCATTTAAGTAATTTATTTTTTTCTTCTATCCATTTTGACATATACATTGTACTTCGGATTGTATGATATTGAAGCATCGAACCTATAAAATTTCGGGCTCTATGATTCGATAAGTTACTTTGCATCTCCGTAATATTCTTAAAAAACAGAGTGCCTAATTCTTTTTTTTGGTATTGAGTATTAATTATTTTCACCCCATTATTTTGAGCTATAAGCCAACTATTTTTATTTCTGTAAAGCTCCACAGCCTGTTGAGCAAAAACAGAAGGTTCATCAGTAATGCTTCCATTCCAATTAATATTCCCACTCATTCCTTCTGCTCCAATAGTTGTCGTTACACTCGGAGTACCACATAACATAGCTTCAGTAAGTTTTCCTTTAATTCCTGCTCCAAAACGAAGTGGTGCCAAACATATTTTTGCTTTTTTCATTACTTCTTGAGCATTTGTCACCCAACCTTTCACGAGAAAACCTTCTTTAACATCATGTAATTGAGTCGCCTTTGGAGGCGGATAAGCTCCATACACATGTAATTCAGTTTCAGGAAGCATTTTCCTTATTAATGGCCAAATCGATTCCTTAAGATATAGGATACTATTCCAATTAGGTTCATGTCTAAAGTTTCCGATAGCAATAAAATGATTTCTTTCTTCATAATCAGGCCAATCTTTTATAACATCTAAAGTAATAGAATCTAACAAAAAAGGTAAATGAAATAAAATGCTTTTATCGATTTTAAAAACTTCCTTCAATAATTTCATTTCATAACTAGAGATTATCAGCGAAATATCACATCTATAAATACTTGCTATTTCTCTTTTAGCAATATCACTATTTAATAATTTTTCTATTTTAAATTCTTTTTTGCTTTTAAAATGCTCTTGTCTAGACCTACGCAAACTATGAATATCTTCTGTATTTAGAATACGCAAAGCATTCGGCATACGTTCCACAACTCTCCAACCGTATTGTTCCTCCGTCATAAAACGATCAAATACTACTATACTAGGCTTTAGTTCTGTAATAAAATCATCAAAAGAGCTATCATTAAGCAATATATTAACCTTATCAACTCCTAGGCTTGTAACATCTGCCATATGCAAACTATCAACCGCTGAGCTCGCAAAAGTAACTTTCCAATCAAAAGACACAAACAACTCTAATAACTGCATCATTCTACTACCTGCTGCAGAAGAATTTGGTTCTGGCCATACGGATCCTATAACAAGCACTTGATTCATTACTATTTAATTTTATTTTAAAATTTAAACGAAAAAAAAGCCTCAGTGAAAACTGAGGCTATATATATTAAAAGGTTTTTTATTATAGTTTAGAAAAAAGGGTTTTCATTTTTTCTTTTTCTTCCATAGCCAATTCTATATCTACTAAAATCCTTCCACTATGTTCATCGGTAATAATTTTTTTACGAGAAGCTATTTCCATTTGTATTTGAGGAGGAATAGTAAAGAATGAACCTCCAGACGCACCACGTTCGATAGGAACGACTGCCAAGCCATTTTTTACATTACTTCTTATTCTATTATAAGCACTTATAAGTCTTTCTTCAATCTGTTTTTGAAAATCTTCCGACTTAGCTAGCAAAGCCTTTTCTTCTTTTTCAGTTTCAGCTAGTATTGCATCCAATTCACCTTTCTTAAAACCAAGATGTTCTTTTCGTTCTCCTATTCTTTTTTTGGTTTGGTCAATAATCTCGTTTTTCTGAACAATTAGTGCCTTATGCTCCTTGATATGTTTTTCTGCTAATTGAATTTCTAACTCTTGAAATTCAATTTCTTTGCTTAGAGAGTTGTACTCACGGTTATTACGTACGTTTTTTTGTTGTTCGACGTATTTCTCAATCAGTACCTTGGCTTCTTCTATTAGGTTCTTCTTAGCTTTGATGCCCTCAGCAATAACTTCAAGGTCACTATTTAATTTTTCTAATCTTTTATTTAATCCGGCTACTTCATCTTCTAAGTCTTCTACTTCTAAAGGTAACTCTCCGCGTACGTTTCTGATTTCATCAACTCTAGAATCTATTAATTGCAAATCATATAATGCTCTCAATTTTTGCTCTACAGTAACTTCTTTCTTTGCCATGGTTTTATATGTATTGAATAGGATTGGTATTTATATCCGATAAAATGATTGCGAAATTACTAATTTTTTTTCTAAGATAACTAACAATTAGATTTTTTGTGTACTGCTCACTTTCATAATGCCCAATATCTGCTAGAATTAACCTTCCTTCAGCTTCGTAAAATTGGTGATATTTTAGATCAGATGTTATAAAAATATCTGCTTCTGATTGTAGTGCATTTTTTATAGCAAATCCTCCGCTACCTCCTAATACAGCAACTTTCTTAATTGGTTTATTTAATAATGCTGAATGTTTTACACATTCAGTTTTAAATATTTTTTTTAGGTGCTTTAAAAACTCAACCTCTTCCATGTCCTCAGGAAGCTCTCCTATCATACCTATCCCTATCTTTTGATTTTTATTCTCTAGTGTGGTTATCTCATAGGCAACCTCCTCATAAGAATGATTTTGAAACAATGCTTTTAAAATATTATTTTCTTTATCTTTTGGATAAGTAAGATGTATTTGTGTTTCATTTTCTGAATGAATTTCACCTTTATTCCCAATAGTTGGATTTGCGTTTTCTAGAGCCCTATAAGTTCCTGTCCCATTAGATGAAAAACTACAGTTATCATAGTTACCAATTGTACCCGCTCCAGCTTCAATTAATTTGGATTTTAGGGTGTTTGCCTCTGCTACAGGAGCGTATGTAATTAGTTTTTTAACGTTATTTTCTTGTGGAATTAGAACTTTTCGGTTTAGTAATCCTAATTGTTGACACATCATATCATTTACCCCTTCATATGAGTTATCTAAAGCTGTATGAATAGCAAAAATAGCAATATTGTTTTGTATAGCTTTAATTACTACGCGTTCTACATAATTTTTTCCATTAAATTTTTTAATACCTTTAAATATGATAGGATGAAAACTAACTATTAGATTGCATTTTTTTTCTATAGCTTCGTCTATCACACTTTCTAGGGTATCTAGAGTTACCAAAATACCTGTAAGAATAGCATGCTGATCTCCAACCAGAAGTCCTACATTATCAAAACTTTCGGCATAGGCTAAAGGTGCTAATGTTTCTAAATGCTGAACAACCTCTTTTATTTGCATATTATGATGTTTATTGAATAAAAAAGTGAATGTAAAAAAACTTTTATCAATAATCAAAGTTTCGTTTTATACTTTTGTTAAGTATTAAAAACTAGTAAAGCTTTAAAAACAAATATTTCACTTGGATTTATTAAGAAAAATACTTTTACCAATTGTTCCTATTTACTATCTAATTACTTGGATACGAAATATTCTTTATGATATGGGTGTGAAAAAATCCAAAACATATCAACTTCCTATTATTGCGATTGGCAACCTAAGTGTAGGTGGCACAGGAAAATCTCCTATGGTGGAGTATTTAATTAGATTACTAAAGGATAACTACAGGTTAGCTACACTTAGTCGAGGATATAAAAGGGAAACAGATGGTTTTAAATTAGTAGAACATTCTTCTACTGCTAAAGAAGTTGGTGACGAACCATTACTATTTAAAACAAATTTTTCTGATGTAACTGTTGCTGTAGATAGTGATAGACGAAATGGTATCGCAAAATTAAGATCCTTAGTTCATACTCCAGACATAATTCTTTTGGACGATGCTTTCCAACATCGAAAGGTCAAAGCTGGATTATACATATTACTTACTGCTTATAATGATCTATATTGTAATGATATTGTTTTACCTACAGGTGGCTTAAGAGAGCCTAGGGGTGGTGCAGATAGGGCAAACATAATTATGGTTACTAAGTGTCCTAAAGAATTAAGTGGGGAGGAACAAAAAAAGATAGGTACTAAATTAAAAATAAAAGCTCACCAAACTTTATTTTTTACTAGTATAAAATACAGCAGCAAGATTACTAATAATTATGATACAATTTCGATTGACACCCTTATAGGGAAATCATTTACCCTTATTACTGGTATTGCTAATCCAAAACCTTTAATTGATTATTATGTTTCAATTGGTTTAAATTTCAATCATCTAAATTACCCTGATCATCATAATTTTACTAATAAGGAATTAAAAGAGTTAAAAAGTCATGATTTCATAATAACTACCGAAAAAGATTTTGTAAGGTTAGCTCCAGATTTCACTTCAAGAAACTTGTGGTATCAACCTATAAAAACAAGCTTTATTAGTAATCAAAATGTTTTTAATGAAAGGATTTTGGAATACATTAAAAATGAAATTTAAAAGAAAAAAGCCCCCCTTCTAAGCTTTCTTTTTGGTTTTTATCAGAGCTTTGTGGAGTTTTATAAAAAATTCTTCCGTTTTATAGGGTTTAGGTATAATGTCATTAAATCCATTATTATAAAACTCATCTAAATTATCATCTAAAGTCACTGCGGTAAGTGCTATAATTTGTATTTCAGAATTAAATTTTCGAATAAGTTTAGTTGCCTCTATCCCACTGATTCCGGGCATATGAATATCCATTAATATTAAATCATAAAATTCGTTTTTAACTTTCTGAACTGCTATATCACCATTATCGGCAACATCACATATTACTTTGTTTTTTTCTAATATTTTTCTTGTAATTAATTGATTTATTTTATTGTCTTCAACAATTAATATACGTTTGTTGGCTATTTTATTATAATCTATTTTTTTTACTTCTTCAGCATAATTAAGACTTATGTCTTCTAGTATTTCGAATTTAAGATCAAATACAAATTTAGATCCTTTACCTAATACACTAGTTAATTTGATTTCACTATCCATCAGTGATAAAAGGTTCTTTACTATGGACAATCCCAATCCTGTTCCCCCAAATTTTCTATTAATTTGTATAGAGCCTTGGGTAAAATTCTCAAAAATACTTAACTGTTTTTTATCGGAAATACCTACTCCATTATCCTCTATTTCAAAATTTAAAAATACTTTATTATCTATTTGATTTATCATAACAACTCGCACCCAAATATCTCCATTTTGAGTAAACTTAATAGAGTTACCTATGAGATTGATGAGGATTTGAGAAATTTTTAAAGGATCACCTTTTAACTTGGATGGTATAGACTTATCAAACTCGTAATGAAGTTTATTGTTCCTATCATTAGCTGATTTTCCTAGTGCTACTATTACGTCGTTAATTCTTTTTTGTAAATTAAATGAAGTGTTTTCGGTTTCTACTTTATTAGCCTCTAGTTTATTTAGGTCTAAAATATTATTTATTAAAGAGAGTAAATATTCTCCAGAAAATTTTAACGAATTTAAATGTTCTTTTTGGTTTGGAGTAGGACTCTCTTCTAGTAATAAATGAGTTAATCCAGTAACAGCATACAATGGCGTTCGTAATTCATGCGTAATCGTAGATAAAAACTGTATTTTAGCCTCACTTGCCCGTTCAGCATTCTCTTTGGCTAATAAAAGTTCTGTATTTTTATTTTTCAGTAACTCATTAGCTCTAGCTTTTAGGTTATTATTTTTATATAAGGATAGTGTAAGTAGTGATAGGATGGTGATTAAAGCAACACTTAATATTGTTGTTAAGCGACCTAATTTTAAGGATTTTTGTTGCTGAATATTTTCTTCTGTTAATTCTTCAATTAACACTGTATTCTCATTTAGGTTTAACTTAGCACTTGCTTCCTGAGCTATTATTTCTTTGTTTATATTAAATAAGGAATCCTTAAATTCTTGATGGGATTTTAGGTTTGTTAAAGCTGTTTTATATTCGTTTTTTTTCTCGTATATCTGGCTATATAATTTATAGCATTCTGAAGTTATCTCACCAAACCTCATTTTTTTTCCGATCTGAAATGCTAAATTATTAGTCTTCTTTGCTTCATCTATTAGATCAAGCTCTAATTGTGCTCTAGCTTTATTAGTATATGTTTTTGCTTTAAAATAATATTGTTTTAGTTCCTCCATAATTGGTAGACCAATATCAAAATATTCGATAGCCTTTTTAGGTTGATTCTGAGCTAAAGCCAAAAGTCCTTGACTTAATCTAATAGAACCTTCTAACTCTCTTATATTATTTTTTTCAATTAATTTAGAAGCTTTCTCTAAATGTTTTTTTGCTGTATTAAAATTGTTCATTTTAATAGCAATAAGTCCGTATGTGTTATAAGAATAAGCTAATGCTATTTGATCATTATCTTTCTTCTGAATTTCAATAGCTTCTAGAATTTGTTCTTTTGCCTTATTAATGTCTCCTAATTCTGAATAAAGCATAGAAAGCACCCAGCTTGTCTTTGCTCTATATTTACTATTATGGTCTTGTATAGCAAGCTCTTTTGCAAGAACAATATTTGAAAGAGCATAATCTAATTGAGCTCTTTCTATAGAAATAGATGCTTTTTTTAAGTAGTTATCTATAGAATCATTGAATTGTATATTCGTTGTTATTACTTGTTTTTGAGAATATAACAAAGAAAATGAGCCTAAAATTAGGATAACACTAACAATTATAAATTTGATTCGGGCAGTCATTTTTTTTTTAATAACTCATCTAATATAGTTATTTCCTACAAATGTTGATAATTAAATCAACTATTCTATTACTATAACCTATTTCATTGTCATACCAACCAATGATTTTCACCATCTTACCTATCACAGAAGTCATCAAAGAATCGAATATACAAGAATGAGAATTCCCTATAACATCTACAGATACAATTGGATCTTCTGTGTAGTCTAAAATTCCTTTAAGATAGGATTCAGATGCTTTCTTAAATGCATTATTGATTTCTAAGATAGAGGTTTCTTTTTTTACATTAAAGGTAATATCAGTAAGAGAACCATTCGGAACAGGTACTCTTATACCACATCCTCCAATTACATTACTTAATTCTGGAAATATTTTGGTTAAAGCCTTAGCTGCTCCTGTGGTTGTTGGTACTATGGATTGACTAGCAGCTCTTGCTCTCCTAAGATCTCGATGTGGTTGATCATGAAGACTTTGATCTGTTGTATAACTATGTATCGTAGTAATGTAAGCTTGTTCTATCCCACAAAGATCATTAACCACTTTGATCATAGGAGCGGCGTTATTTGTTGTGCACGACGCATTAGAAATTATAGCTTCTGTACCATCAATAATATGATCATTAATACCTATTACTATAGTTTTTATACTATCTTCTTCGGGAGGAGCCGACAATATGACTTTTTTTGCTCCTGCTTTAATATGCTTCTCTGCTTTCTCTCTTGTTTTAAACTTACCAGTAGCCTCTATAACAACATCTATATCGAATCTTTTCCAATTACAATCTATAGGATCTTTTTCATTAATCAGCGGAATTGATTGTCCCTGTATTATAATATGATTTTCTGAGTACGAAACAGCCATTGGTAATACTCCATGAATACTATCATATTTAAGAAGATGGCTCAATGTTTTAGCATCTGCTATGTCGTTAATGGCTACTACTTCAATATATGGATGATTTATTAATAATCTAAAAAGGTTTCTTCCGATTCTTCCAAATCCATTAATAGCTATCTTAATAGATGTATTCATTAAGTATACAATTATTATATTTAAAACTTACTATGTTAAGTGTTTTTGAGCTTTATATGATGACCTTACCAGAGCACCACTCTCTACATGTCTAAAACCCATTTTCAAACCAATTTCTTCGTATTTTTTAAACTGATCGGGTGTTATAAATTCTCTTACCGGAAGGTGTTTTTTACTAGGTTGTAAATATTGCCCTATTGTAACCACATCTAATTTAACTGATCTAAGATCCTGAAGAGTCTGAATAACTTCTTCTTCTTTTTCTCCTAACCCAAGCATTATACCACTCTTAGTTCGATTAATTCCGCTATCTTTAAGGTATTTTAAAACCTGTAGACTTTGTTCGTATTTTGCTTGAATTCTTACTTCTCGTGTCAATCTTTTAACTGTTTCCATATTATGCGAAACAATTTCGGGTTTAACAGCAATTATCCTATCTATATTTTTAGTTTTCCCTTGAAAGTCTGGTATTAAAGTTTCTAATGTTGTTACAGGATTCATTCTCCTTATTGCTTGAATAGTTTCTGCCCATATGATAGACCCCCCGTCCTGAAGATCGTCTCTGTCTACAGAAGTAATTACAGCATGCTTTATATCCATTAATTTTATTGACCGAGCTACTTTTTCAGGCTCTTCCCAATCTATTGTCTCAGGTCTACCTGTTTTTACACCACAAAAACCACAAGAACGGGTACATATATTACCCAATATCATGAATGTTGCTGTTCCTTCACCCCAGCATTCTCCCATATTGGGGCAGCTACCTGATGTACATATAGTATTCAATTTGTATTTATCAACTAAACCACGAAGATCTGTATATTTCTTTCCAGTGGGAAGTTTAACTCGTAACCATTTCGGTTTCCCTTTATGTGGAGCAACATTGTTATCCATTCTACATAATATTTAAAGCAAAAATACAAAGAAAGCTTAGATTAATCAGAAGTTTTAAATAAACTTAAGGGTTTCTTTCCTAATAATTATAATTTACTATTCAACTATAGTTCTTAATTACCATAAATAACAAAAAATACAGTAAAACTATAATTAACATAAGTCTTTTATTCTGTTATAATTAATTTAATCACACACTAAAACAATGTTTAAAAATTATTTTTAATTTTATTTAAAAGTATATTTGCCTGAAAAAAGTAACAAAATTTAGTATTAATTAAACTATGAATAAACAGCTATTTAATAAGATACATAATATGGTAGAACTACAACAATCTAGTTGCAGTTTTTGGGTTTATTATGTAGAACAATAAAAAATGTAATAAAACACAAGCGATTAGCTAATGAAATATCTATGGTAAAAAAAAAGGGATGTAGATTTAGATTTTAAAAAAAAATGATTTTAGTTTTTTTTAAATCTACCCTCCTGAATGTTTAAGGCATGCATAGTAAACTCAAAAAAGATTAAAAATAGCTTTTTACTCCAGAATGTTATTCTAAGACAGGGATATTTTGGAATGATTTTGAGTGAAATTATGCTTTTTTTACATTATTTCATAAATATTACGTGTATACCTCACTTTTATATGAGGTTTTTCTTTTTTTTAAAAGAGAGTTTTCTTACATTTGGAGCGTAGAATATATATAAAATGTTTTTTTAAAAGAATTTAAATTAAATTAAACTAATGTTTTGTTAAATAGACGGTTAACTCGCAGTTATACAAAACTCGTAAAAAAATTGTAAACATGTCAGAAGGAAATAACTTAGAAAAAAAAACCATTAAAAAAAACAGAAAACGTGTAGAAAAATGGTTGATAACAAATAGCAAGTATATTAACATAACTGCTATTGAAAAAGAAATGTCAGCTCCGAAAGGATTGATTCAGAAATTTGTTAAATATGATAAAAAAATTAACGACAAATGGATTGACCCTTTGCACGATATCATAAAAAAGTTTACCACTTTTAGACTTAGATAAAATAAGTTTAGAAAAGGAAATCTTATTAAAGAAATGATTACTGATTTCTTAAAACATGTGTATGTCTATTAAATAGATATATTCAAGTTTTTGACGCAGTAATTATTTCTGCTAATAATTTCCGAGCCCTTAATAATTTCACCTTCACGTTATTCATCGGTTCGTTTAAAAAAACTGAAATTTCTTTATAACTTAACTCCTGAAAATACCGAAGGTTTATTATTTCTTGGTAATGTGGTTTTAGCTGTTTTATAAATAACAATAATTGCGCTAGATTTTGTTCTGTAATCAGAATATCCTCTGGAGTCGGATTATCATCAACTATTTTATAGACAATATCCTCTACATCTGTAGTTGTTCTAGATCGAATTGAAGCATCTTTTTTTCGTAATAAATCAATAAAGATATTTTTAGATATCTGAATTAACCATGTTTTAAAATTATATTCTTCTTTAAAACTATCTATTTTATCAAATGCTTTCGAAAAACTCTGTATTGTAATATCCTCTGCTTCATACTCATTTTCAGTTCTTTTTAACTGAAAATTATACACATCGTTCCAAAATGTATGCAACAAAAAATTAAAGGAGGTTTGCTTTCCTTCTTTAGCATTCTTAATATGTTCTAATAAAATAAGTGGTTCTATTTTCAATGATTTATTATTAAATAATATACTCCTTCTATAGTAAATTATTCAGAATGACTCGATTCTTTACAATCTGCATATTGATCGGGTGTTTTACCACAAAAAGAACAAGATTCCTCTTCTTTATTTAGAAAAGGACTTTGACTAGCACAAGTTCCTGCAAACTTTCCGTCTTTTTTAGCCCATAGTTTAATTGCGATTCCACCAACCGCTAATAATAATAAAACTATTGTAAGTAATAAAAGTTTCATAATTCATTATAAAAATCAATATTCACAACAAAGGTACGAAGGAATGTACTATTATTATAATGTCCTTTAGTAATTAATTTTGACCTATATGTAAAATAAATTACCATACCTATCCACTGAGTATAGCATTAATGAAATAAAAGTTAGCAACGAAAATCTTAAATTTTATTAATGCTCAAGATCTAGTTGCACAAGCTTTTAGTAAAAAACCTACTGCTTCTTAATCACAAAGAATTTTCAGAGCACCCAAGTATTGAAGTTATTGATGAGTCTAAAAAAATGAATTAAAAAAACAAAGCTTAAAATAAAGGCTTGTTTTTTTTAAATAATATTAACCTCTGTTTCTAAAATAATATTCATTTTATCTTTTACTTCTTTTTGAATTCTTATGGATAAATCCAGTATTTCTTTACCTGTAGCGTTTTTATAATTAACTAAAACCAAAGCTTGCTTATCATGAACTCCAGCATCATTCCATCTTCTTCCTTTAAACCCACATCGTTCTATTAACCAACCGGCTGGTATTTTGAAATTATAATCATCTATTTCGTAATAAGGGATATCGGGGTATGTATCCTTTAGTTTTATAAAATCCTTTTTAGAAATAATTGGGTTTTTAAAAAAGCTACCACTGTTCCCTATTTTTGATGGATCAGGAAGTTTTTCTTTTCGTATTTCAATTATAGAGTCAGATATATCTTTAATAGTAGGTGCTGTATTTTTTTTTCGGAGAGAGCTTTTTCTATAGCTCCATAACTAGAGTTAATAGTGTGATTTTTAGAAGTAAGTTTAAACGTTACCTTGGTTATTATAAATTTACCTTTAACTTTATTTTTGAAAATAGAATTTCTGTAACCAAATTCACAATCCTTTTTAGTAAAAACCTTTTTTTCTCTGGTCTCAATATTAATAGCTTCACAATTAACAAAACTATCCTTTAGCTCTACCCCATAAGCACCTATGTTCTGAATGGGGGCACTACCAACATAACCAGGTATAAGAGATAAGTTTTCAAGACCTCCATAATTGTTTTTAATACAATACAACACCAAATCATGCCAGTTTTCACCTGCACAAGCCGACACTAAAACAGAGTTTTCTGATTGATATTTTGTAGTAACCCCTTTAATAGCAATGTACAAAACTAGCGAATCAATGTTTTTAGTAAGTAGTATATTACTTCCTCCACTAAGTATAAACAAATCTTTTTTTTGATTCTCTATAAGCGTATCTATTAAATATTTTTCAGAGCATATTTCTATAAACTCTGATGCAGTTACATCAATACCAAAAGTGTTATATTCTTTTAAAGATTTGTTATACTCTATATTCATTGATCTGTGTATTTTTCTAAAGCCAGTTTTAATATATGGATTGCTTTGGTAAGATCCCTTCTATTTAACACATAGGCTATTCTTACTTGATTTAATCCCACGTTTGGACTAGAATAAAATCCTGATCCAGACGCGAGCATAACCGTTTGTTTATCTACATCAAACTTATCTAACAACCACTCACAAAAATGATTAGCATCCTTTATGGGTAATTCTGCAATACAATAAAAAGCTCCATTCGGAACAGCTACTTTTACACCTGGTATTTTTCTAAGTTCTGTTATTAAAGTATCTCTTCTAGCTTTGTATTTGGCGACTGTTTCAGAATAATAAGATTCTGGAACCCCTAATGCAGCCTCACTAGCTATTTGAGCAAAAGTAGGAGGGCTAAGCCTAGCCTGGGCAAATTTCATAGCCGTTTGTATTACACTTTTGTTTTTACTCACAATACAACCAATTCTAGCGCCACACATACTATATCGTTTAGAAACAGAATCTATTACAATTGTATGCTCATCAAGATTATCTTCTTGTAAAATAGAATAATGCTCAGACCCATCATAAACAAATTCTCTATAAACCTCATCAGCTATTAAAAATAGATCATACTTTATGGCTA
>CAVYIL010000155.1:0-7846 GCA_963768325.1 uncultured Flavobacteriaceae bacterium
ACGTTTTTTTTAGAAATTGGTACAAGTAATGGATGGTCATATATTTTAATTTTATTTTTTTTAGTATTGTAACGAATTAAGATTATTTTCGTTTTTTAAAGTTAACTATACAAGAGATATTTTTTTAGCAGACATAGATCACTACTTATATGAAGAACATTATTCTAGCCATTTTTTCTGGTTTACTCCTATCTATTAGTTGGCCTACCTATGGTTTTCCTTTATTTTTATTCGTTGGATTTGTTCCCTTATTGATAGCAGAACACAATTACCGACAGTCTAACCATAATAACAAGAAGGTATTTGGTCTTGCATTTATTACTTTCTTTATTTGGAACTTAATTACTACCTGGTGGATTTATAACTCCACTCCATTCGGAATGTGGTTTGCAGAATTTGCAAATACTATTTTAATGTCGATCGTATTTTTGATCTACCATATTATCAGTAAACGAACTACTTTTAGGGTTAGCACTATCTTTCTGGTATGTGTCTGGATAAGTTTTGAATACATGCATCTACATTGGGAGTTTTCTTGGCCTTGGCTTGCTCTAGGCAACGGATTTGCTAGTTTCAGTTCGTGGATACAATGGTATGAATATACAGGAACTTTTGGAGGCACATTGTGGATATGGATTATAAACATTGGTGTTTTTAAAAGTGTTATCCTTTTTATGAAACATAAAGACAAAACTATTTTATACCGATCCGCTATTATAAACAGCGCAATCATTTTAATACCTATTGTAACATCTTTTATACTACTTAAAACCTATACAGAAAATGGTCGCCCTATTAATTTAGTAATTATACAACCTAATATCAATCCATATACCGAAAAATACAACACTTCTGATGAACGCGTAGGAGAGTTACTTACTTCTCTTTGCACACCTAATGTTACCGAAAAAACAGATTTTATAATTGCTCCAGAAACTGTTTTTGCAGATAATAATAGATTAAATAAATTTCCTAAATCTATAGCAAAAAACAAAACTCTAAATATAATTAAAAACTACCCTAATACTAGTTTTGTATCTGGTATATCCTTAGTAGATGTATTCGATGATCCATCTAGAATAAGACCGCAAACAAATATTTATAAAGAAAACGTATTTTATGATGATTATAATTCTGCTTTTTTGGTGCGCTCAGACGGCACAACAGAATTATACCATAAAACCAAACTAGTGGTTGGCGTAGAGAATTTTCCGTATCAGAGTGTACTAAAACCTATTTTGGGGGATGCTATGATAGATTTAGGAGGAACAGTAGCAAAAAAAACCACTCAAGAAGATCGAGAGGTATTTTTCTCTAAAGATAGTATTGGTGTTGGTCCTATTATCTGTTATGAAAGTGTTTATGGTGAATTTGTTACGGGATACGTAAGGAATAAAGCCGACTTTTTGGCAATCATTACCAATGATGCTTGGTGGGGCAATACACAAGGACATCAACAACATTTGGCATATGCTAAACTTAGAGCAATTGAAACCCGTAGAAGTATTGCCCGTAGTGCTAATACAGGGATTTCTGCTATAATAAATCAAACTGGTAATATTGTTCAATCCTTAGAATATGAAAAACAAGGCGTTCTCAAAGGAACAATAAAAACAAATGACAAAATTACTTTTTACGTACAAGCAGGTGATTATATTGCCAGAATAGCAATCTTTATGATGATACTAATTTTTCTATTTTCTGTAACTAAACGTAAAAAGAAACTTTAGGTAGTAGTATATATAATATTTGTAGTTAATTTGCAAACTCAATAACTAATTATAGAATATCCGTGAATTACGTATCCGTAGAAAATGTTGCCAAAGCTTTTGGAGAGCTTGTCCTCTTTAAAAATATTTCTTTTGGAATAAACGAAGGTCAAAAAATAGGTTTTGTAGCAAAAAATGGTACAGGAAAAACTTCTTTACTTAATATCATTGCTGGTGATGAAGAGCCCGATGATGGACAGGTTGTGTACAGAAAAAACCTGAAAGTTGCTTTTTTGCCTCAGGAACCCAATCTAGATCCAAACTTAACTGTAGAGCAAACCATTTTTGCTTCGGATAACGAAATACTTAGAGTCATTAATGCCTACGAAAAAGCTTTACTTACCCCAGATGATGCAGAGGGGTATCAAACCGCTTTTGAGAAAATGGATGCCATCAACGGATGGGATTTCGAAACACAATATAAACAAATACTTTCTAAACTAAAGTTAGATGACTTAGACCGCAAGGTTAGTCTTCTGTCTGGTGGGCAAAAAAAGAGATTAGCTCTTGCTAATATATTATTAAGCAAACCTGAACTACTGTATCTAGATGAGCCTACTAACCATTTAGATTTAGAAATGATAGAATGGCTAGAGGAATATTTTGCCAAAGAGAATTTCACGTTATTTATGGTTACTCACGACCGTTATTTTCTAGAAAACGTATGCAATGAAATTGTAGAACTAGAAAACGGTAAACTATATAGCTATAAAGGTAATTATGGCTATTACTTAAATAACAAAGAAGCAAGAATTGCCAATGAAGAAATTGCTACCGATAAAGCTAAACAGCTCTATAAAAAAGAATTAGATTGGATGCGTCGCCAACCAAAAGCACGTACTACTAAATCTAAGTCTAGAATAGATGATTTTTTCGAGATTAAAGAACGCGCACACCAACGTAGAAATGATCACGAAATACAATTAGAGATCAATATGGAACGTCTAGGTAGTAAGATATTAGAGATGCATAAAGTTTCTAAAAGTTTTGAGAATCTTACCATATTAGATAAATACGAATATACATTCCAAAAAGGTGAACGAATCGGTGTTATTGGCAAGAATGGAACAGGTAAATCTACTTTTCTTAACATGTTAACGGGTGCAATACCGCCTGATAGTGGTAAAATAATCGTTGGGGATACTATAAAATTTGGATACTATACACAAACAGGGATAACGATAAAAGAAGGACAAAAGGTTATCGAAGTTATTAGAGAGTTTGGAGATTACATTCCACTAATGAAAGGAAGACAAATCTCTGCCCAACAATTATTAGAACGGTTTTTATTTGATCGAAAAAGACAATACGATTTTGTAGAAAAACTAAGTGGAGGTGAGCGTAAACGTTTATATCTCTGTACTGTATTAATACAGAATCCTAACTTTTTGATACTTGATGAACCTACCAATGATCTGGATATTGTAACATTAAATGTATTAGAAAACTTTCTTTTAGATTTTCCGGGATGTCTGATTGTAGTATCTCACGACCGTTACTTTATGGACAAAATAGTGGATCACCTTTTTATATTTAGAGGCAGTGGTGTCGTAGAAGATTTCCCGGGTAATTATTCGGATTACAGAGCTTATGAAAATAGTCGGGTACCAGATGTTAAACCCAAATCTGTTGATACTAACACCAAGACTAAAAACGAATGGAAAAAAGAGACTAAACCTACTCTATCCTACAACGAACAAAAAGAATTTGCGAAAATAGAACGCGATCTAAAAAAATTAGAACTTCAGAAAAAAGAAATCGAAAACTTATTTAATGATGGTAGCCTTCTTAGTGGAGATCAAATTAATGAAGAATCTCAAAGACTTAAAAAAATCATTTCCTCTATAGAAGAAATGGAATTACGTTGGTTAGAATTATCCGAAAAAATGTAAAAACGTATTGGCTATAAAACAAGACCTGTAAATATCCACTTTTATTTGTTTTTAATATCTTGCTTTATAGAAGTGGTTTAAACTTTTTTACTAAATTTTTCAGATATTGATGGAATACTTATTTTATAAAAACAAAAGATTCTAAAAATAAGCAACATGTTTTTTCGATTAAAATCGTATTTAACCTTCTGGGTAGCATCCACCAATCAACACGGTGTTCATTCTCCTTTTGTATATAAGTTAGCTACCAAGTGTTTTTATTCTAGAAAAAAGAGAGCTTCATATACCGATATTAAAACAGCTTATAAAAATGAAATTAAGAAATCAGTTAGCTTTAAAAATGCTAAACTACTTAACCGATTAATTCCGTATTTAAATATTCAAAAAGTATTGATTATAGAGCCTGATAAAAGCTGTATCGATCAATACCTTTCTTTAGGTAACACTATTGAAATATCTAGATCTGTAGAAAAAGAATTGGTATACGATTGTATCTATTTAGATATAAACTTACCGCATCCTCAAGTTTCTGATTTACTAGAGGTTTTGATTTCGAAAACACATAATGATACGGTATTACTTATTAATCCCGTATCCGCTTCTGAGCAAAATCTATTACTTTGGGATACTATAAAAAATCATCAACGAGTTAAAGTTACCATCGATACATTTAATCTTGGTTTTGTCTTTTTTAGAAAAGAACAAGCAACCGAACATTTTGTTATTAGATCGTAAAAAATCAATAAAAAAAACACCTAATTTTAGGTGTTTTTTTATTACAAAAATATATTGATTACTTAAAATAGCATCCCTATTTAAGAACATCAGCATCAACACTCAGATTAAAATCTATTGAATTTTTACCAGCTTTATCCACTAGTATTCCTTTTATAGTAGCCACTAATTTATCTTTAGAAATCGTATCGATACGAATCGTACCAGATTTAAATTTTTCATATTCAATACCTCCTATTTTCCAGTCTATATATTGTATGTACATTTTAGATGCAATTTCATCATCTATAGTATACTCATTACCAGAAACAAACTTATCAAAACCTATTCTAAAAGTTAATTTTCCCTTCTTTCCGGAATCAAAAGTAAAAGAACTACTAATAACAGGTTTTACACTAATAAATTCCACTCCTGAACTTGTCTTTCTTAATTTTGCTAGGTATCCAATTTTTTCCAAAGAAGAATCTCCTAAATAATTAAATTTTAAATGCTCACCATCGACTCCTAGATCAAGAGAACCTACAGGAGCAAAACGATTGATCTTAAGCTCTAGAGTATTACTTTTTATACCATATTTAGTTTCTAAAGTGATTGTAAAGGTATAATCGGTATTGGGATCCTCTGCACTAACTTCAATTTCTTTATAAATAAGAGGCTTTTTCGTTATGGTTTCTCCATTTTTAGTAATAGTCATATGAGAAATATCATTATAATTAATATTCTCATATTCCCATCTTAATAGATACCCATCGTGTTTGCCAAGATGATTTTCTTCAAAAGTAAGATCCTTTAGTACAGGAGTAAGCTTTTCTGGATTATAACTTACCTTAATATCGTGAGGATCACTATCATTACCCGACTTATACTTTGCAGTCAATGTAAATACATAATCAACATTTGGCTCTAATTTTCCAAAAGTATATTCATACTTATGAGCAAATTCTCCATTGTCAAAAACTGTTTTGATTACCTCTCCTTTATATCTAATCTCATAAGAGATTCCAATTCTATTTAATATTGTTTCTTTATTAAATGCTGAGTACCACACTATAGTTGCTATTGCTTCTTTATCCTCTGGTTTTATCTCTACATAACCTTCTTTCGAAAAAACCAATTTCTCTGTATCAACATCAACTACTGAATCTGGAACTACTGGATCTGGAACTACTGGAATCTTATTTACACCATCATCACTCGAACAACCAATCAAAATTACTTCAATCACAAAAATTAATAAAATTTTTATTTTTTTCATAACACATCTTTTTATTTAAGTAAACTATTTATTCACTAAAATGAAGTAGGTTAACGTACTTCTACAACACTTATTATTATAAGTGTCGTTTAAAAACTAGTACACCCTACTAATTATTAATTATTTAACAATACTTTAACACGTGTTGATTTATTAAACATGATAACAAACACATAAATAAACCCCATTGTGCGTTTTGTTTTTAGATACATCTTTGGATAAAAACATAATAAAATATTTTAATGGATGCAATTTGTGACAAAATTTTGTAGCTATCCCAACAATTGAAAAAAAATATTAGAAGTTTACAGAAAGTATTGCCCTAATATAATAATATGCTTATCCGTAAGGTTCCCCAAGATAATTCCATCTATGTGATACAGCAGCCACTAACAATCTATCGAATAGGTTGTCAAAGTGACGTCTGTTGAACTTATAACAGAATTCGTTCAGGTAATTCTGTAAAAAATCATCGTCTATTCTATGGTGTACATCTAACAGTAATCGTTTTGCGTTACTTATGGCAGTATGAACCCACGGAAGAACCTTTATAACATCCTTTTTTGGTATTACTTTGGAATCGATTTCAAAATCTTGATCCAAATCCACATAGCTCGTAGATTTATCCGATACAATCTTTGTACCTTTCTTTACGGACTCTTTTACTGCATTGGTCACTTCTTCCTTTTTTAGGGATTCTATAACTTTCATTTTTAAATACCCTACTTGTTTTTTCTTTCCATGCTTTTTGGGATTGTGATTTTCTTTAGCATCTCGTGATTCAATACTTACCAAAACCGTTGTTTGACGTTGACTACCACGTCCCCGTTTTAAAGGTTCGGATTTATCCCTTGTAATGGAAACTGTCTCAAAAAAACCTTCGTCAAGCTCTATCTCCTCATTAAGTTGATACGCCTCGTCCCTAAGTCCCATTACACTTCGTAGCTTATGTACCATTGCCCAAATGGGTTCGTATCGCTTATGACCTAATTGACGTTGAATCTCCTTAGCTGAAAAAGATTTCTTAGTGCTTGTAATAAGATGCATAGCTATGAACCAATACTGGAACGATAGCTTACTGCCATGCATTACCGTTCCACTTTTAAGAGTAGTTCGGTGCTGACATTTTTTACATTCCCATTGCTCACGATTCTTTTTCCAATAATGTGAAGTATTTCCACATTTATTGCAGGTAATACCTTCCTTTAGCCTGTACGATTTAAATGCTTCTCTACAGCTTTGCTCATCAGGAAAGTGCTTTGTGAATTCTATTAATTTCATAATTTAAAAATACGAAAAAACTAATAGGGAAACAAAAGGATAAGCATATATAATAATTTGTAACAAAGCTATTTAATATATTTTAGACCAGGGCAAAAGCATTTAAAATAGATTAAGTATTTTCTCTCTATATTTAGTATCCAAAGCAGCTAACATTCTTTTGTTTTTCTTGCTTTTCTTTACTGTTGTTTCTTTGACAATAAGTCCCAATACTACCTTTAGTATGATGTTAAAATTTTGAGCTACATTTCCTTTTCTTTTTCTTGATTGATCTTCCCTAAACAATACATCAAGCGTCCAGTGAAGATTATTTTCTATGCTCCAATGTTTTCTTATAGAGTTATTTATTGTTTTTGCATCAGTAGTTAAGCTTGATATATAAATTCGCTGTTCGTTGCTGATTTTACCTGTAGATTTGTTAATTACTTGTGTTTGAATTCTTACGATTGTTTTTAATCCCACCCATTTATCTTTATTTTGGAGATGAGTTAAGTTGGAGTAAACCGAACAAGTACGATTCTCAATTCTTCCATGATCTAAATCCTCTTGAATATTTATCTCCTTGGGGGTTTCAAATCGAATAGTATCTAAAATATCTTGTTCCAGTGTCTTCTGGTTTCCTTTAACAGCTAATATATAGTCTGCATCCTTATCTATAATCATTTTAGCTATTTCTGTTTGGCAACCCATAGCATCTATGGTTACCGTAGTGTTTTCTAGGGTAAGTAAATCCAGTAATTTAGGAATAGCCGTAATCTCATTACTTTTATTTTCTATTTTGACTTGTCCAAGAACTAGCTTGTTTTCTGAAGCAAATGCAGAAACAATGTGGGGTAAATTATCTTCCTTAGTTCCTTTAATTGTCTTTCCATCTATAGCAATAACCTCTCCTTTTGTTATGTTACAAATCTCAT
>CAVYIL010000156.1:0-6625 GCA_963768325.1 uncultured Flavobacteriaceae bacterium
CCCTAATTTTTCTATGCGCTGTATGTGTGTTAGGTGTGTTTTTTCAATATCAAACCCGCTTGATTTCATTGCCTTAAAGCACATTTCAATTTGCCATCGTTGCTTATAATCGTGTTGAGCTTGATCAGGTTTATTAAATGAAATAATAATCAGAAAATCTCCATTTTTGACCTTACACCCTGAAAGATAACAGAGTTGTTGGTTTATGGATACTATTTTATTGTAGTGTTTATACTGCCCAACTTTAAGATTATTGAATAACCAAAACGCCTTAATCTCTTTATTCTTCTCAGGCAGATATACTTTGAAGTTATTACGAATTCTAATGTGATAGGGGATCTGCTGCTCATTCAAATAGGCGATCCATTTGTGACCTACAAACTCTCTGTCTGCTACAAGGGATTGAATACAGCACTTCCCAAATAAACATACAAAGCGTTCTATTAAACCGATTCGCTCTTCACTATTAGAATTACCGCGTTTAGCAAGCATTGTAAATAATAAGGGAAATGCCACTCCCTGATATACAATGCCAAGCATAAAAATATTGATATTTAACTCCCCAAACTTCCAATTGGTACGATCTATAGAAAGAATGTATTTCTCTTGTTTAGGCAGTAGGCCAAATACTAACTTGGCAATTAAATCTCTATCCAATGTGTAACCTGATATGAAACGCTGAATACGTCTTAATGATGACTCAGCCTTAGAGGTGCTATCAAATCCATTCGCAAGTTTGCTGAAGGTCACTGTTTGAACCTTACACAAGGCACAAATAAAATGTGAAATTAATCGTAAACGAGCTTTGTTAATTGTTCCCTGAAAAAAGTCGGACAATACTGCGTTTAATTCAGTACTTTTAGAATAAGCATTGGTTTTCTTCATCGTAATTACAGGTTGTGAATATTCCTATAATATACTTATAATCAATAATTTATAAAAGTATTATCGCAAGTAATTTGTTGAAAATCAACGCTTTGTATTTTTGTCATGTACTAAGATAAATGTTATAAAAGCAAAGAAAATTTATCATATCAGTTTCCATTTCATATTTATTTTGATATTTTGTTTTTAATATAGTATTGTTTTTAATTGTTCCATTTACTCTTTCAACCATGCCATTAGTTTGGGTCACATAAAAAAGGTGGGAGAAAATTTTACACAATAGAAAACAAGAGGTCTTTTAACTGAATTTTAAATATTTTTTCAATAAATTAAATTAACTCAGTGTTTACGGGCATTGTTGAACTGGAAACAACTCGACCTTAGGAGAGTTGTTTCCAGTTCAACAAGCCTAAAATCACTATCATAGTTTTTCTTTTTCCTAATCTCCAAGAAATGCATGTGATCCAAAATAACATCAACAATGTTGTGAAACTTTACACTTTACATAAAGAAAATGGAAAAAGAAACCACCAGTATTCGATATTATATCAGTTCCTTAAAAGCAGATGCTGAATTACACAATAAGTCTATTCGTTCACACTGGATAATAGAAAATAACCTACATTGGAATTTAGATGTGATTTTCAATGAAGATAATCAAGCTAAAAGAAATCAAAATGCCGTAGAAAACAGCAACTTACTGGCCAAAATTGCTATAAAACTATTGGATGACGAACAAACCCTGAAAAAAGCAAAGAACAGAAAAAGACAGAAAGCCTTTGCCAATGACACATACAGAGAATTAGTAATGAAAGTTTAAAAGCGAATGCCCTGTTTATTTCGGGTGAATAGTTACGTTTGTTTATGTTTTTTTTATATTCCATTAAATGGTTTAAAACCCCCATCTTGAGATGGGAATTACTTTTAGTATTTATGAGTATTTTTGCTAAATGAGTTATAGTAAAGGAAATCACACGACTTATTATCATAGATATCATTTGGTTTGGATAACAAAATATAGATATAAAATATAGACAGGATCATTACAGCATCGAGTTCGAGAACTAATAGCTCAAGTAGGATCAGACCTGAACATTAAAATCATTAATGGAGTAGTTAGTAGTGATCATGTACATATATTTTGTAGTATCCCACCACATATATCCGTAAGCGAATTTGTAAAAAAAGTAAAGGGAAGAAGTAGCAGAAAAGTTCAACAGGAATTTCCAGATTTAAAAAAACGCTATTGGGGCAGACACTTTTGGGCAAGAGGATATTTTAGTTCTACCAGTGGTAATGTTACAGATGATATTATCAATGAGTATATAAACAATCACTTTGACGGAAATAAGTCAGAGAACGAAACAAACATCTCTTTAGAGTGATAATCGACTTATAGTCGTTATTATTAACCTACCATCTTATAGATGGTAGTGGTTAAGATTTAAAAAATCTTTGAACGACAAAAGAAACACTGTAAACGATAAAAAATGAGATATAAACAACAATTAAAACATTTATATATTGGTTTACAGTTGTTTTATTGCGGTTAAGTTGTTTTGTTAATTATAGGTTTTTCTATTAAGTTGCATAGTTGTGTGTTTATCAAAATAATCAAGGATTTTATAGGATAAAGAGATGCTATTTGTTGAATTATTTTTTAGATTTAAATATGAATTTCATGTGTAATGGATAATCTTTAGTTGTTTTGAATGCTATTAGGAACAAAACATTTGTTTTTACTTTGGTTTATTTCTAAAAATGTAAGTAATTGGTAAATTGTTTTTGAAAAGGTGTATTTTAAATAAATTTAAAAAAATTAATGAATGAATATAACGACCAAACAATTAAATATGTTCTCTATGTTTAAACTACCATCTGCTTGGTTATGTGGTGTAAGAGTTAAAAAAATTAATGGAGAGAGTTGTACCGTAAGTGTAAAACATAGATGGATAAATCAAAACCCATTTAATTCTATGTTTTGGGCAGTTCAGGGAATGGCTGCAGAATTAAGTACAGGTGCAATGGTTGTAGGGTATGTTCGCCAAAGTGGAAGAAATATTTCTATGTTAGTAGCTAATAATAATGCAACTTTTACCAAAAAGGC
This sequence comes from uncultured Flavobacteriaceae bacterium, assembly GCA_963768325.1. Taxonomy (GTDB): domain Bacteria; phylum Bacteroidota; class Bacteroidia; order Flavobacteriales; family Flavobacteriaceae; genus Aquimarina. Next base: position 2,993 of record CAVYIL010000156.1, read on the forward strand.
AACAGGAAGAATAACTTTTGAGTGTAATGATGGATTATTAATAAAAGATGCAATTCAGAAAGCGATAGAAACAGGTAAAGGGCAAACTGTATGGATGAAATCTGTAGGTGTTAACGAGGAAGGTGTTGTGGTTTCTACCTTTAATTTTGAATGGACAGTGAAGCTAAAAAGTAAATAATTATAAATATTAAGAGGGTTAAGTGTGTAACATTTATAGAGAATCTTTTACTTATAGAATAGTTAACTAGGGTGTCTTTAGTGGTATATCACTAAGGTCAATCTTTTTAGTAATAATCAGATAAATACTATTTATATAATGAAAGCACACGAAATCGATTACGAAATTATAGGAGAAGAAATGCAATATGTGGAGATAGAATTGGATCCACAAGAAGGAGTTATAGCAGAAGCTGGAAGTTTTATGATGATGGATGATGGTATAAAGATGGATACTATTTTTGGCGATGGTTCTGAGAAGAATAGTGGATTTATGGGGAAGATATTTGGAGCCGGAAAACGACTTTTAACAGGTGAGAGTTTGTTTATGACAGCTTTTTATAATCAGGTAGGTGGTAAGAAAAAAGTAAGTTTTGCTTCTCCTTATCCTGGTAAGATAATACCGATAGATTTAACAGGTTTTGGAGGTAAATTTATTTGTCAAAAAGATGCTTTTTTGTGCGCGGCCAAAGGAGTTTCTGTTGGGATTGAATTTTCAAGAAAACTAGGAAGAGGGTTATTTGGAGGCGAAGGTTTTATAATGCAAAAACTAGAAGGTGATGGTATGGCTTTTGTGCATGCTGGAGGAACAACTGCCAGAAAAGAATTACAGGCTGGAGAAAAACTTAAAGTTGATACTGGCTGTATCATAGGGTTTTCTAAAGATGTTAATTATGACATTGAATTTATTGGAGGTATAAAGAATACAATTTTTGGAGGAGAAGGTTTGTTTTTTGCTACATTGACAGGCCCTGGAGTTGTTTATGTACAATCGTTACCATTTAGTAGATTAGCTAATAGGGTACTTGCTTTAGTACCTAGTAATGGAGGAAAGAGCAGAGGAGAGGGAAGTGTTTTAGGGAGCATAGGTGATTTGCTTGATGGGGATAATGATTAAGTTGTTAATTGTAAGTTAATTAATTGCTAATATTGGAACATTTTGTTTGATTTTTCGTTTTATAAGATGAATGGTGTTGATAATAGAGTATGTGAAATTAATGCATAGTAATGAAATTTTGTTACTGTGTTAAATTAGAGGTAATTAATATTTTGTTTGGTTTAATTTATGTACTTTAGAGTTTGTTAATTTAAAATCAAACACAGAAAAGTTGACCCTAAAACTACTTTTTTTCAACCTGTTAATTTAAAAAAGAAATATAAATTGTATAATTTATGGCAAGAGAAATGTTTAATTACACTAAAACGATACTTAGAAAAGTTAGTTTTGATGTGAATTTGTTTACTAAGGAAGTTGTAAAAGCAGTAAGCAGATTACTTCCACATGAGATTGAAGAATTAAAAATTTGGATTCAATCACTGTTAGTACATCAACCAGAGTTGAGATCAAGTTTAATTTATTTAAAAAAACAATAAAAAAAAGCGGCTTTTTAGCCGCTTTTTAATTTTCTATATTTTAGTTAATGGGCTTATAATTTCTACATTTTGGAAAGTAATAGCTCCTTTTATTATTCCTGCTATTGTTGATTGAAGAGAGTTTATAATGTGTATTTTTAGTTCACTCTTATGAAATATTAAGCTAACTTCTCTTGCAGGTGAAGGATCATTAAAATAATGTAAATTTCTTTTTTCACTTTCTTTAAGTTCTAAAGTATGCAAATATGGTAAAAGAGTCATTCCTAATCCTTCGTTAGCTAATTTAATAATTGTTTCGATACTTCCACTTTCAAGTTGAAAATGATCTTCTTTATAGCTTTTTTGCGTTTTACAAAGATTTATTATTCCGTCTCTAAAACAATGTCCGTCTTCTAATAACAAAATATCATCTATATTGAGGTCAGCAATAGAAATCTTATTTTTTTGGTTTAGTCTATGATTAGGAGGTGTGTATCCTACAAAAGGTTCATAATAGAGTACTCTTTCTTTTATATTTTCATTTTCTAATGGAGTAGCGGCAATAGCAGCATCTAGATGACCGTCTAATAAACGTTTTATTATTGTTTCGGTATTTAGTTCTTCTATTTTGAGCTTTACTTTTGGGTATTTTTTAATGAAATTATTTAAAAACATAGGGAGTAGTGTAGGCATAACTGTTGGTATTATTCCTAGTTTAAATTCACCGCCAATAAACCCTTTTTCTTGATCTATTATATCTTGTATTCGTTCACTTTCATTTACAATGTTTTTAGCTTGTGAAACCAATTTTTTGCCAACTTCAGTTAGTTGAATTGGTTTTTTACCTCTGTCAAAAATTAATATACCTAATTCATCTTCTAGTTTTTGTATTTGCATGCTCAATGTAGGTTGAGTAACAAAGGTCTTTTCTGCAGCTTTGGTAAAGTTTTGATGCTCGGCTACTGCTAAGACATATCGAAGTTGAGTAATGGTCATATCTATAAATTTTGAAAAACAAAAATAGGAAAGCTATTGGTTTTTTTATTTAATTTTTTTAATAATATAGGTTGCGTATATATTAGTGTCTAAGAAAGTAGAACTAATTATTATGATAATGTGTGCTTAATATTGTTTTTTATGACTATCCGTTACTAATACCAAGTTGTTTCTAAAGCTGCAATCATAAGTCTATCAGAAAGTTTATTCCCAAAATATCTTCGGTTGAATTTATAACAAAATTCACTAAGTACATGACAAAAATATAATTCATTGATAATTAATTTATTGAGCGATGTCGAATTCAAGCATTGGGGAGTTCTTATCGATTAATTAAAGGTCAAAACATTAAGTAAAAGCATTAGTTTTCGGTATATTAGAAGAATAATATTACTTGTTTTTCTAATGAAGAAAACCAATGCTTCCTCCAAAAGTAATGAATTAATTTCAGTACTAACTCCTCATTTTAAAGGTAAAATCATATGCTTATCCGCAAGGTTCCCCAAGATAATTCCATCTATGTGATACAGCAGCCACTAACAATCTATCGAATAGGTTGTCAAAGTGACGTCTGTTGAACTTATAACAGAATTCGTTCAGGTAATTCTGTAAAAAATCATCGTCTATTCTATGGTGTACATCTAACAGTAATCGTTTTGCGTTACTTATGGCAGTATGAACCCACGGAAGAACCTTTATAACATCCTTTTTTGGTATTACTTTGGAATCGATTTCAAAATCTTGATCCAAATCCACATAGCTCGTAGATTTATCCGATACAATCTTTGTACCTTTCTCTACGGACTCTTTTACTGCATTGGTCACTTCTTCCTTTTTTAGGGATTCTATAACTTTCATTTTTAAATACCCTACTTATTTTTTCTTTCCATGCTTTTTGGGATTGTGATTTTCTTTAGCATCTCGTGATTCAATACTTACCAAAACCGTTGTTTAGCGTTGACTACCACGTTCCCGTTTTAAAGGTTCGGATTTATCCCTTGTGATGGAAACTGTATCAAAGAAACCTTCGTCAAGCTCTATCTCCTCATTAAGTTGATACGCCTCGTC
>CAVYIL010000157.1:0-10218 GCA_963768325.1 uncultured Flavobacteriaceae bacterium
TACTTAGTAGTAATGCTAAAGATAATGCAGCCATAATAAACTGGGAGATTAAACTAGCCCATGCAGCTCCTTCAAGATTCATAGGTTCAATAAACCCCTTAACCCCGAATACCAATAAGAAATCTAGAACAATATTAAAAAACACGCCTATTAAAGCGATAATCATTGGCCAAAAAGTATTTTGTAAACCCCTAAATATTCCAAAAACAGTTAAAGCAAAGAGTGATAATGGAAAACCCCAAACCCGAATTTTATAATATGAAATACAGTAATCTAAGACAATTTCTTTAGCTTTAAAAAAAAGAAATATCTCTTCGACAAAAGGGATGGTTACTATAAGAATGATAATACTTAATCCCAAATTAAAAACTATAGCCTGTGCAGGTAATGATTTTACTTCCTCAAGTTTCCCTGCGCCTAAATATTGTGAAATGATAGCCGAAATTGCGCTTCTTGTTTGGGCTAAAACCCAGATAAGCATTGACAGAAACGTACCGACTATTCCAACAGCGGCAAGGGATTCAGTTCCTGTGTCAGAAATATTACCTACAATGGCAGTATCTGTAGCAGACAGTATTGGTTCAGCTATACCAGACACGATAGCAGGAATGGCTATTCTGTTTATGTTTTTATAGCTTATGGAAGTATTCACAATACAAGCTCAAAGCAATGAAAAGGATGATCGTTTTGTTTAGGGAAAAATATATCTCCTAATTGTGTATATCCTCTCTTTTTATAAAATTTAAGATTTCTTTTGTTTTCACTTAAAGTGTCTAACCGAACAGATTTATAGTTGTTATCTTTAGCATATTCTTCTGCAAAACTCATCAAGTTTTGAGCCAGACCCTGTCCCCAGTAATCTGGATGTACAGCAAGTCTATGGATATATAGGTTTTTACCATTATCCGTCAACCATGTTATAGATTTATATTCTTCGTCCATTACTTCAGTAAGCACTATTACCCCTATAAGTTTCGTGTCTTTTTCTAAAATATAAAGCTCTTGTGCCTTAATATCCTTCTCAAAATGTTCTTTAGTAGGATAATGATCATTCCATTGGCGTATACCTTGTGTAATCATTGCTCTAGCACAATCTTGAGACAGTTTATATATTAAATTTAATTCAGAAATTTTTGCTTTGCGAATCATCAGTCTTTTAAATCCCAAAATTACTAAAATAGAACCCCTTGTAAAGGTATTTGATTTTTAATTAACAATTAAAAAATATAGAGGTAAATATTATTTGGTTATATTCAAAAACTGTAATTTTGACACTTCTTAAAATTTAAAAACAATAATGAAAAACATTCTCTTGCCGCTAGGGTCTTCTGACAACCCGATAAGTACCACACAAATACAATATACAGTCGATTTAGCAAGAGAACTTAAAGCTACTGTTTATGTAATAAAAGTTTTTAAGGAAATATCTAGATCAGGAAGTCTTCCAGAAGTGAATAAAACATTAAAGGAGATTACGGAAACGCAAATAAAGAAAAAGCTAGAGGGAATAAATAAGAAAGGTGTTACTGTCATTTCTCACCCTATAGAAGGAGAGTTATTAGAAGAGATTCCCAAATTTAATTTGCAGAATTCTATTGATTTAATTATCCTTAGTCCCAATAATTCCAACATCAATGACCCATATTTCTTAAGTGAAGTTTTTGGCAGTATCATAAAAAGAACAGAAATACCAGTTTTAGTAGTCCCTAGAGAATATCATTTTAAGCCAATAAGTAAAGTGTTAATGGCTATTAAATCAGGAATTATTAAAAATAAAAATGTATTAGCACCTATAAAAGAAATTTTAAGTACTTTTAACGCAGACTTACGTTTGCTTCAGGTAAAAACAACAGATTATTTACCAGAAGATTCAGAGTTTCACAAAGATTTAGGGGAGCTTATTTCTTCCTATAAATCTTCAGAAAACGCTACATTATTTCAAGGGGTTTTAGAACATCTTAATGAAAATAACCTTGACATGATATGTGTTTTTAGGCGTAAACGAGGTTTTTTCTCCAAACTTTGGGAAAATAACGGAATACTAAAAAAAGATTTTGAGAGTAGAATTCCGTTACTTGTTTTGCGATGTATAGAAAAATAATTGTTTGGGGATGTAGCTCAGTTGGCTAGAGTGCTTGACTGGCAGTCAAGAGGTCGTGGGTTCGAGCCCCATCTTCTCCACAAGCCTGAAACCCCGCTATTAGCGGGGTTTCATAACTTTTAAGCTATTTTGGTTGTGTTGATTTTGTGCCATTTTTGATAAAAAAACGTATGTTTACACAATAAACTGTACGAAAACTGTACGATGAAAGCGACAATAAAATTATATAAATCAGACGGAGAAAGGAGGAGAGTTTGTTCAAGTTTATTTTTGTTGATTGCTCGTAGGGCTTTAAACAAATACTAAATGGTTTGAAAATTTAGTAGTTATTCCTCCATTTGAGCCGCATTTAATTTAGTTCTTATTTCAAGATTTAAAAAATAGCCAGTAATTATAGTAGCAAGTATATCAGCAATTGGGAAAGATATCCAGACACCTAATTCGCCATAAAACATTGGCAGTATTAGCACTAAGGGAATGAAAATGAAACCTTGTCTAGATAATGTGAGTAATAGAGCTGGAGTAGCTTTTCCTATTGCCTGAAAATAGGCAGCACCAATAAGCTGAATTGCAACTATTGGAGTCACCGAAAAAACCCATCTCATCGGTTCAGGTGTATGTGTTAATACAAATAAGTTTAATTCTAATTCTTTTGCTGATAAATTTGGATTATTACTAAGAAACAAAGAAGTGATTTCTGAGGGGAAAATCATCAGACCAAGAAAAACAAAACAAGCAACTAATACAGCATATTTAATAGCAGTATTTATTGATTCACGAACTCGTTGATACTTTTCGGCACCATAATTATATCCTGCGATTGGTAAAAAACCTTGAGTTATACCATATATTGGAAAAAAAGCAAACATTGCGATCCTTCCTATAATTGCATATACTGCAACCAATGGTTCTTGTCCAATGCCAAAAAGAATGTTGTTCATTAAAAGATATATAACACTAATAACAGCCTGTCTGGCTAGTGTAACACCTCCTAAGGAAATGATTTCTAAAACAATAGATTTTTTAAGTCGTAAGTGATGAAAACTTATCTTTAATTCAGAATTTTTAGATTGAAAAAACCAAAAAATATATAAAAAACAAGATAAGTAAGAAGCTGTTGTTGCCCAAGCTGCACCAAGCATTCCTAAATCCATTAGATGCATAAAAACATAATCCATAATTAGATTACTAACAGTAGGTATAATCATTGCTGTCATTGCAAATTTGGGTCTACCTTCTGCTCGTATTACTGTATTGCCCATCATGGAAAAACCAAGAATAGGAACGCCATATAAAACTATGGTATAGTATATTTTAGCAGGTTCAAAAATATCACCTTTTCCTCCAAACAATAGGATAATTTTATCCGCAAAAGCTAATCCAAACGTAACAAAGGATAAAGTGAATAATAGTGTGAGTGTAATTTGATTCCCAAAAGTAATTAAAGCCTTCTCTTTACTGTTTGCGCCCAGAGCTCTAGAAATGATACTTGACCCACCAATACCAATAGCCATACCTAGGGCAGCGATAAAAAACGAAACTGGTAATACGATATTGATAGCTGCTATTGCAATTGATCCAATCCAATTACCTACAAAGATAGAATCAACAAGTACATTAAGTGACATTACTAATATCCCTATAGAAGCAGGTACAGCTTGTTTTAAAAGAAGTTTGTTTATAGATTCGGTTCCTAAAGTATTAGATACAGCACTAGTCATTAGGTTAAACTTGTATTAGAAGAGTTCCATTCTTTTATCCATTCTGATAAAAGATCTGCCCAATCATCTCTATCATTGAGACAGGGAATTGTAGTAAATTCTTCCCCATTCATCTCATGAAATATTTCTTCACCTTCCATTGCAATTTCTTCTAATGTTTCCAAGCAATCAGACACAAACGCAGGTGTTACTATTGCCATTTTTTTTATCCCTTCTTTGCCCATTCGCTCAATAGTTCGATCCGTATATGGTTGTAGCCACGGATCAAAACCTAAACGAGATTGAAAAGAAGTAGAGTAGGTTCCCTCTTCTAAATTTAATTTTTTAGCAACCTGTTGAGTAGTTTTATAACATTGATGCCGGTAGCAAAATTCATGAGCAGGAGAAGGGGAGTTACAACAAGACCCATCAATTTTGCAATGGGATTTAGTGATGTCACTTTTTCGAATATGTCGCTCAGGCACTCCATGATAAGAAAAAAGTAGATGTTCATAATCAAGGTCATCTAATTTTTCAGCAATACTATCCGAAAGGATTTTTATGTATTCTGGTTTATTGTAAAAAGCAGGAATATTAGAAATTTTCATATCAGGAAAATATTCTGAACGCAATTCTTCAGCTAGTACCAAAATAGTTTCTGTAGTAGCCATTGCAAATTGAGGGTACAACGGAATTATAAGCACCTCATTAATGCCTTGACTCTTTAATTCTAGCAACCCTTTTTTTATATTTATAGACCCATAACGCATTGCTAAACTTACAGGAATAGGAGAGCGATCGGCAACTTTTTTCTGTAACCTTTCTGATAAAACAATAAGAGGAGATCCTTCTTTCCACCATATTTTTTCATAAGCTTCAGCCGATTTTTTAGGTCTAGTGTTTAGAATAATACCCTTTACTAACAATGTTCTTGCCCATAGAGGCACATCAATAACCCTAGGATCCATTAGAAACTCACCAAGATATTTTTTTACATCTTTAGGGCTTGTGCTTTCTGGTGAACCAAGATTAACAAGAAGAACTCCTTTGCTCATAGTTTTTTTGTTTTCGAAGCTGTAAAAATACGAACTATTAAAAGTATTGATTGTATAAATGAATAAGTCTTATTGATAGTGATATTGTTTTTTATTAAGAAGTGGTTTAAGCTTTTTTGACTCTGGCGAAAAATAATTGTTTTTTACTCAATAGAAGTGTTTTTTGCACTTCATAGCAGTACTACGAGGTAATAAAAAGACGAAAATTAAGTAAAAAAGAACATTTTTATAGCGAATTGAAAAAAGTTTAAACCGCTTCTAAGTTAAAATTAGAAAAACTAAAATGAAGTTGTATATTTTTAGTACTTTTATAAACAAAAAGATGAAACGTATAATAGTGGATGTCGAAGACAACAAACTGCCTTTTGTCTTAGAGCTGTTGGAACAATTCGAATATGTATCTGTAATAGGAGATACTTCTCCTGAAGACAGAGGCATGTATGATTCTATTGTGTCCTTACAAAAAGGCGAAGGAATACCAGGGGATAAATCTTGAGTTTAATTTAAGCTCATTAAGTATTTTTTTGGAGTAGTGCCAAATTTCTTTTTAAATGCGGCAATAAAATGACTTGCCGTACTATAGCCTACTTTTAGCCCTACTTCATTTACATTATAATCGCCAGATGCCAATAATTGCCTAGAAACCTCCATTTTATAATCAAATAAAAAAGCGTAAACAGGTTCCCCATAAATTTGTTTGAAACCATCCTTAAGTTTTTTTAAGGAGAGTCCTATTTCGTTAGACAACTGTTGTAAAGTAGGAGGTTCTGCCATTCTACTAATAATAATGTCTTTTGCTTTTCTGATTTTAAGTACGTTCTCTTCATCTACCAAAAACGGACATTGTTCAATATCAGCATCTTCTTGTTTATTAAAATACAAACTAAGCAATTCATAGGCTTTACCTTTAAAATATAATAGTTTAATTGATTTATGTAAACTGAAATTTATTATTTGATTTAAAATCACAGCAATAGAAGGAGATATTTTTCCGTCAGTATAGTATTTTTTATCACGATTTCCTTCTCCCAAAAACGGGATATAATCGGCTTCTCTAGAAAATAAAGAATGAAATTTTTTAATAGAAATAAGGACAGAAACTAACCAAGTATCTTTTTCCATCTCTAAATTCATAGGTAAATCGCGTTGTGGATTGTAAAGAAGAAGAGAGTCTTCTTCAAGTAATTGTATAGAATATCCGCCGTTATTAAAATTAAATCTTGTGTCTCCCTTAATGCAAAAATGAAATTGAATAAAACTACTATCTATGTTTCTAACAATACATTGATTTTCACGAGTGTCGTTTTGAAATTTAAGAATATAAAACCCATCTTCTATTTTAGTTTCTTCTAAAATCCCTGGAGCGTTGTTTTTTAATTTTATTTCCATAATGATAAGGCTTGGTTTATTTAGAACGAGTCTAAACTGGCGGGTTTAAAATCGTTCAGGTTTCTACAAAAATAGAGGTTTTTGCTGTTTTTATCCTATAAATAGGATAAAATAGCGTTCTTCGATATTAAAAAAACTTTAAGCGTTACTTTTTTAAATAAATCTAAAATACTTTTGTAATGAGTAAAACAAGAAAGCAATTAATGAAGTTGGATATAAAAGTAAAGGGGACAAATTTTTATACAATTGGACTTAGTTATCAAAAAGCAGATGCCGAAATAAGAGGTCATTTTAGTATTAATGACGGAGCTAAAATTGCTATTCTAAATCAAGCAAAAACTGAAGGAGTAGAAGCTTTATTGATTATATCAACTTGCAATCGAACCGAGCTACATGGTTTTGCGGAGCACCCTTATCAATTAATTAAACTACTTTGTGAGCATACACACGGCACAATCGAGGAATTCGAAAAAGTGGCTTATGTATATAAGAAAAGTTCAGCGGTATTACACCTTTTTAAAGTAGGTACAGGACTTGATAGTCAGATTTTAGGTGATTTTGAAATTATTGGTCAAATAAAATCGGGGTTCAATATGTCTAAAAAAGCAGGATTAACGAACCCTTTTTTAGAAAGATTAGTAAATTCAGTAATCCAAGCAAGTAAACGAGTAAAGAATGAAACGGAAATATCTTGCGGAGCAACATCGGTTAGTTTTGCTGCCGTACAGTATATTTTAGCTCGGGTACCCTATGTGTCTGACAAAAACATTCTGTTATTTGGGATAGGTAAAATAGGAAGAAATACATGTGAAAACCTGGTAAAACATACTAAAAACGAACATATTACCTTGATTAATCGTACTAGGGTAAAGGCAGAAAAAATAGCAGGAAAGTTTAATCTTATTGTAAAAGAGTATGCTGATATTGAACAAGAAACAAAAAACACGGATATACTTATTGTTGCCACAGGTGCTGATAACCCCACAATTTATAAAGATTTAATTAAATCTGATAAACCCTTATTAATACTAGATTTATCGGTTCCGAAAAATGTAGCAAATGATGTTACAGAATTACCAAATGTAACTTTGGTGCATATGGATCACCTATCCAAAATCACAGATGAAACTCTAGAACGCAGAAAACAACATATACCGCAAGCAGAGGCTATAATAAATGAAATTAAATCAGAGTTTGATAGTTGGTTAGAAACCCGAAAATTTGCCCCGACTATTAAAGCGCTAAAAAATAAGCTTTCTACTTTTAAAGATCTAGAAATTGAGCTTCAGCGAAAAAAGTTTACTGATTTTAATGAAGAACAAGCAACAATCATTAGCGACAGGATTATTCAAAAAATAACAAATCATTTTGCAAGTCACTTAAAAGATGAAAATGTTTCTACTGATGATAGTATAGAATTGATACAGAAAGTATTTCAAATAAAAAATTTATAAAATATTGGCTAAAATAATCCGAATAGGAACCAGAGATAGTAAATTGGCACTTTGGCAAGCTAATACAGTACAAAATAAGCTTCGTTATTTAGGTTACGACACATTATTAGTTCCTGTAAAGTCAACAGGAGATCTCATACTAGATAAGCCTTTATACGAGCTTGGTATTACAGGAATATTTACCAAAACATTAGATGTAGCCATGCTTAATGGAGATATTGATATTGCAGTACATTCTATGAAAGATGTTCCTACCACATTACCTAAAGGAATTATTGAGGCTGCAGTATTAGAACGAGCCAACGTGCTTGATATTTTGGTTCATAAAGGTGGTTTGTATTTTTTAGAAAAAAACGGAACAATTGCAACAGGTAGTCTTCGTAGAACTGCTCAATGGCTGCATAAATATCCAAATCATAAAGTTGTAGATTTACGTGGTAACGTAAATACCCGCTTGCAAAAACTAGATAAAAATGAATGGAATGGAGCTATATTTGCCAAAGCAGGATTAGAACGAATTAATTTAAAACCAGAAAACTATATTGATTTAGATTGGATGATTCCAGCACCAGCCCAAGGAGCAATGTTGGTAGTAGCCAAAGAAGAAGATACATATTGTTTAGAAGCTACATCTTATCTAAATCATAAAGATTCAGAAAAGTGCGTACATATCGAAAGAGAATTTCTTAAAGAATTAGAAGGCGGATGTACTGCACCGATTGGAGCTCTAGCTAAGGTCAAAGATGGAGAAATTAATTTTTTAGGAGCTTTGTTTAGCTTGGATGGAAAACAAAAAATAGAGGTGATTAAGTCTTGTAGAATCGAGAATAGTAAAGATTTTGGAAAGATGTGTGCTCAACAAATATTGGAAAACCAAGGCAGAGAATTGATGAAAGAGATTAAAGCAAATTTAGTTTAAATTTATTTTATATTTTTTTCAAAGTATTTTAAGTCTTTATAACAAAATTATTTTGAACCCTACTAAAAAGACAGTTGAAGATATTTCTTCTATCAAAAAGAAAGATACTATTGAGAACCCTTTACCGATTTCTCAAAAAAATACTTGTTCTACGTTTGCCGTTCTGTCAACCAAAAAACTATCCAGCACCAATAAGAAGCCATTAATCCATTCCGAAATTGAATTAATAGAATATGATGCAATTAAAATTGAACTTTTTGATTGTAAAATCAGGAAAACCATTCAAAACGCAATTTTCTCCAGTAAAAATGCAGTTAAAGCAGTTCATAATTTAGAATTAAATATAGAGAATTGTTTTTGTGTAGGAGATAGTACAAGACAGCTACTAGAAAAAAATGGACAAAAAGTGGTGGTAATAGCTCAGAACGCTGCCGATTTAGCTAAAATTATCGTTCAAAAACACAAAAAAGAACAATTTTTATTTTTCTGCGGAAGTATTAGAAGAGATGACTTGCCATTAATTTTGAAAAAAAACGACGTAGTATTTGAAGAAAAAATAGTTTACCAAACACATTTGATTTATAAAAAAATGAATCGATTATTTGATGGGATACTTTTTTTTAGCCCTTCTGGGGTTCAGAGTTATGTTAAAAAAAATAGTATAGGAAATAGTGTGGCTTTTTGTATAGGAAAAACAACAGCCACCGAAGCAAAAAAACACTGCAACACTATTATTACTGCTAATACACCTTCTATAGAAGATACGATAGATCAAGTTGTACAATATTTTAACAAAAACAAGATTAATTAAAAGATCTCGAAGTTTAATCGAGAGACAATAAGAATATGATAAAAAATGATTTATTTTTAAGAGCCCTAAAAGGAGAAACAGTAGACCGACCACCTGTGTGGATGATGCGTCAAGCAGGAAGATACTTGCCCGAGTTTCGTGCGCTTAAGGAAAAGTATGACTTTTTCACTCGCTGCCGAACTCCAGAATTAGCTTCAGAAATTACCGTACAACCAATTGATATAATAGCACCTGATGCAGCAATCCTGTTTAGTGATATTTTGGTTATTCCACAAGCAATGAATATAGTTGTAGAAATGAAGGATGGAATTGGACCTTGGTTACCAAATCCTATCCGGACAGAAGCTGATGTTAATCAAGTAATTGTGCCAGATATTCAAGAGGAGTTAGGCTATGTAATGGATGCTATAAAGTTAACAAAAGAGAAATTAGATAATCGTGTCCCTTTAATAGGTTTTGCAGGCTCTCCTTGGACTATTTTATGTTACGCCGTACAAGGTCAGGGATCTAAGAACTTTGATAAAGCAAAAGAGTTTTGTTTTACCAAGCCAGAAGCAGCTCATTTATTATTACAGAAAATTACCGATACTACTATTGCTTACCTAAAAGCTAAAGTGGCTACAGGCGTTAATGCAGTGCAGGTTTTTGATAGTTGGGGAGGTATGTTATCGCCAGTAGACTACCAAGAATTTTCTTGGAAATATATCCAACAAATCATTGATGCCTTAAAAGGTGAAACTGAAGTTATTGTATTCGGTAAAGGTTGTTGGTTTGCTTTAGATAAAATGG